>JBAXFU010000117.1:0-8489 GCA_037139735.1 Phycisphaerae bacterium | reverse complement strand
CGCGTGGGGCCGTGTCAGGGGCGGGCCGCCGGGAGGCGGAGCCGGTGCACGTTGGTGCCGATGGCGAATCCGGTCACGTCCTGGCCGGTCCGGACGAGCCGGATCTTGTTCACGGCGTTCCCGAACCCCGCCTTGCTCCACGTGAGGCCGCCGTCGCGGGTGACGAAGCCGTGGGGCATGGCGCCGACCCAGCCGGTGGTGGCGTCGAGGAAGGCCACGCCGAACTGGCGGACGCGGTGGTCGTTGACGAGGGGGACCTCCGTCCAGGTCCTGCCGCCGTCGACGGTCTTGGCGACAAAGCGGGCGGAGGCGGCGGGGTCGGGGTCGTACGACTGGATGGTGCAGTAGCCGACGTTGGCCTCGGGGAAGGAGAATTTCCAGGTGAGCTCATAGGGCCGCGTGGACCGGTAGACCTCCGTCCACGTCGCGCCGCCATCCTCGGTGGCGAGGATGAGCGCGTTGGACGCCGCGACGTCCGTGCTCGTGGACGACGCGATGAACCCGCGTCGTTCGTCGAGGAACGTGACGTCGAAGGCCATGGTGCCGATGGCGGGAATGGAGCCCTGCTTCCACGTGCGTCCCAGGTCGTCCGACCAGATGTACGCCGCCGGCCCGCCCACGCGACCGACGCCGACGATCCGCGGGCGGTGGTCGAGGTTGCCCGCATTGACGAAGGGCACCTTCACGACGTCGAAGGCGCACAGTCCGACGACCGGGGCGCCCTCGATCGACGTCGCCGGCGTCCAGGTGATGCCGCCGTCCTCGGTGCGGTAGACGGGCGTCGGATCGGTCACGCCGGGGAAGTACCCCGGGCCGATGTTGCCCATCACGCCGACCTTGTCGTCGATGAAGGCCATGCACCGCACGAAGGTGCCGGGCTTCTCCCACACCTTGGTCCACGTGTCGCCGCCGTCGGCGGTGCGGAAGATCTTGCCCGCGCCGTTGCCGTACCAGCCGGTCTTGTCGTCGATGAAGAAGATGTCGTCCTGCTTGCCCGGATAGGCCTCGGTCGCGAGGCGCTTCCATCCCGCGTCGTCGTTCGCGGCGGCGGCGGGCGTGGGCGTGGGTGCGCCGCCGCCGGGGCCGTCGACGGAATCGATCCACGCGAGCATGCGAGGCGGCAGCTCCGCGTCCCACTCGCCTCCGCCCATGGCGCGAACGCTCTCCTCGAGCGACGCGTGGGTGGTGAAGGCGTGGTCGGCCTTGGGCATCGTGATCGAGGCGCCCGCCCCGGGCGTCCGGCGGTTCACGATCGCGGCGATCATGTCGTGGTCCTTGAGCGACGTGACCCAGTCGTACTCGCCGTACACGGCCAGCACTGCGCCGGTCGACCGCTCCCACGCGCGGGCGAGGTTGAGGTCCTGCAACTGGTGGAAGAAGGACATGCTCCGCGTCGACATGTGGTTCTCGTCGAGCATGATGCCCTGCGTGGGCTGGCGCAGCTCGGGCCAGCGGGCCCACGCGTCGCCCAGCGTCTTCTTGTCGACGAGCACCGTGGCGCTGGTCTTGGCTTCGGCCAGGACCGCGTCGGTGATGTCGGCCTCCGAGATCGAGGGGTCGAGGGCCGACTGACGGCGCACGTTCTCGAGTTGGTACTCGAACCACGTGCGCACCAGCGTGCCGTAGACGATGGTGCCCCGGACGGGCACCTCGGCCGACATGTACGGCGCCATGACGCCGCCCATCGAGTGGCCGAAGATGAAGATGCGGCCCGAGTCCACCTCGGGCATGGCCGCCAACTGCTTCAATGCGGCCTGGTAGCCCTCGAGTTCGGTCTTGAAGTCGATGGTGTGGCACGGCGGGCCCTCGCTGTCGCCGATGCCCGGCTTGTCCACCCGCATCGTCACGAAGCCCGCCTTGGCCATCTCGTGGATGATGCGGGTGTCCACCGCATCCGGCGATGATGGCCGATCGACCGTCTGGCAGATGATCCCCTGCACATACATGAAGGCGGGGCGGCGACCGTCGCGAACCCTCGCCTCGCCCGTGGGCGTCGTCACGATCGTCCGGAGCCGATACCCGGCGGGCACCGTCACGCTGCCGTAGGTCACGACGCTCCCTTCGACCGTCTCCGCGTCTTGCTCGAGCGTGGCCCGCAGTTCGACCGTCGCCTCGCCCCGCTGGATCACGATGGTCACCGTGTCGCCCGCGGCAAGGGTCCGCATGCGGGCGCCGAGCGATTCGCGACTCGCCACCGGCGTGCCGGCCACGCTGATGATGACGTCGCCCGGGGCCATGCCCGACTTGGCCGCCACGCCACCGGGCAAGACCTGCTCGATGCCCAAGGCCGCTCCCTGCGACTGCAGCCGCACGCCCAGCGGTCCCGGGCGTCGGGGCAACGCCGTGGCGGGCGTGGTGGCGTTGGTGCCGACGGGCGGTTCGCCCGTGCCTTCGATCATCGGCATCAGCAGGGACATGGAGGCGACGGTGGCAGTGATGAAAACGTTCATGGATGCACGTGGGCTCAATCGACCTCGGAACACGGAGACGTGGGAAACAGGGGACGAACGATCACGGCGTGCGTCGGCGGCGTGGCGGGGCGTCGCTCACGCGAGCGCCGCGCGTGCGCGTGACGGGCAGCACGAAGAAGGCCGCGAGGTGGAGCGAGCCCTCGCGACGCGTCTTGCGTGCGTCGAGGAAGCGCTTGAGCGATCGCAGCCGGTCGCGGACGAGGACGAACTCGGCGGGCGTCAGCCACGCCATCTCGATCTTGCCGATGACGGTTTGGGCGCCAGGCCCAAACGCCAGGAGCCCGGCGCGGGAGGCGGCTCGCGACGTTCTCGCGACGATGCCCGCCATCGTCTGCATCGAGCGGTCGATGGCCTTGGCCGCCGAGGCGGATCGTCCGCCGCCGAACGACGGACGGAAGTCGTCGGCGGCGAGGTCGTACACCCGCTCCGATCGCGTGCGACCCGGACGCTCGCCCGCGTCGAGCACCACGCCGATCTTCAGCAGCTGCCGCACGTGCGGGTAGAGCGTGTCCGCCGGACGGTCGAGCGCGAGGGCCAGCTCGCGGATCGAGCAGGGCGCGATCGATCGCATCGCCTCGATCAACTCGAAGCGCACCGGCGCCATCATGAGCGTCCAGTGTGAAAGAGTCTTCACCGTGTGGATCAGCGGTCGAGGCATCCCTTCATGGTAGGGGTGAATGTTGGGAAAAACAGAAAAGACACAACACAGTCGCCATGGCGGCAAAGCGGTTGTTCGGTCACCGTCGGCCGGGTGCGCCGCCGGGCGGGTCGTTCCGATCAAGGCGTACGCTCCGACCGCGGTCGCGGCACCGCCGTCCCACTCGCCCATGACGCCCCCGAAATCGCTTTCGATCCTCCTCTTGATCCTCGCGTCGTGCCTCCCGGGCTGCGAGGCGTCCGGTCCGCGTGGCGACGGCCCGATCCCGTGGTCCGTGATCGGAACAAGCCGCGAGGGTCGCGCCATCGAGGCCGTCACGCTCGGCGCGGGCTCGCCTCGCGTGCTCGTGGTCGGCGGCATTCACGGCAACGAGCCCGAACATGCCCCTGCCATCGCCGCCCTCCTGGACCGCCGGCCGCCAGTCCGGCATCGCGCCATCATTCGCGTGATTCGCGACATCAATCCCGACGGCGGGGCGGCGGGCACCCGCGGCAACGCCGCGGGCGTCGACATCAATCGCAACTGGCCCGCCTCCAACTTCCAGCCGTCCGCCACCCACGGGCCCGAGCCCATGAGTGAGCCGGAGACCGCCCGCCTGCACGCGGAGATCATGGCCTTCAAGCCCGACCTGCTCGTGGTGCTGCACTCGATCGCCTCCGGGCCCTTCGTCAACCACGACGGCCCCGCCGAGAAGCCGGCCGGCGCGTTCGTGGCGGCCGCGTCGACCACCGATCCGCGGTGGCACGTCCGCCCGTCCATGGGCTACGCGACGCCGGGGTCGCTGGGCACGTGGGCGGGCGTCGATCGCCACATCCCGACGCTCACGGTGGAGTTCGATCGCGGCCACGACCCGAGACTCGCGGGCGTCGCGTTCGTCGATGGGTTGACGGCGGTCATCAAGGCGTGGAGACCTGACGTGGACGCTTCAGCGATCCTGCCCGACCTCTGAGCGACCGGTTCCCGCCCGGCGAATCGCCGCCCGCCGCTCATCGCTCAGGCGAGATTCCTCGCCCATCGCCCACGCGATCATCTGCGCGGCGATCACCCGCACCTCCGGGTTCGCGAAGTCGCCCGCCTCGCCCAGCGTCGTGAAGGCCACTCGTCGACGAATCGGCTGCTTTGGCACGTCGACTTCCCGCACCCACAGCAACGGCTGCCTCGTCGCGTCGCCCTTGGCTCCGTTCGCGGGTTGACCCCAGAGCAGCACCGTGCAGCCCGGGTCGAGCGTTCCCGCCGATCGCAGCGAACCGGGCACGCGAAGCCCGTTCGCGCCGATCGTCACCCGCGCCAGCACCGGATGCCCAGACGCCTCCTCGCTCGGTGGCAGGATGAGCGTCCCTTCGCCGAGGTTCGCGTCGTCGATGTCGCCGACGCCGAAGTGGTCGCGACCGAACGTGTCGCGACCCTTCACCGGGCGGGCCGAATCGCGGAATCCCACCAGCGGCATGCCGTGTCCGGTCGCGGCGTTGAAGGCCTGTTCATCGACGTGCTTGGGCTCTCGGTCTCGCACCAGCAACACGGTGCAGTCTCCGTCGCCGAATGACCACCACTGCGAGGACGTTGCTCCTGGAACGGCGACGACCTGCGTCGATCCCAGACCCGCCTCGCGCATCGCGGTCGTGACGTCGACGAGCGAGTCTCCGGTGGACGACTCGCTCGAGACCAGCAGGCTCATCGCTCGCTCCAGCGGCTGCCACCCGTTGGGCAGGACCGGTTGGAGGATGCCGGCGGTGCCGCCCGCGAAGAGCCGGGCGCGATCGCCCTTTCGCGGCAGGCCGTTCATGCCGCCGAAGCCGGCTCGGTGACCCGTGCCGCCAGGGGTCGGCCCCGTGGTTCTCACCTGCGACACCACCGCCGTCTCGTCGCCGGGCTTGAGCCCTTCGCCCGCCATCACGCGGTCGATCCGCACGCGGTGCCACACGTTGGTGAGTTGCTCGTGCTGCGCCTTGGACTCGACCGAGAGCACGGTCACTTCGACCTGGAAGCGAGAATGAGCGAGCACGTGCCGCGGCATCGGCGGTTCCACCGCCACCGCGAGGGGCGTCATCGTTGACACGGCTCCGTGGAGAGACAGAACGGCCATCGAGGTTGACACACGCATGGTGACGAACTCCTGTCGATCGACGCCCGCTTTCGTCAGGGAGCATGGAGCGTCGGCGATGCTGATGGCGACAAGCCGTGTCCGCGGAGTAGAGTATCGCCATGCGTGTCCGTCATCTGCTGGCGCTCGTCCTTGTCACCCTCGCGGCATCGTGCCGCCCTGCCCAGTCTCCCCCGGTGCCATCGTCCTCCGCCACGGCTCCCCAAAGCGACCGACTCGTCGTCACGACCTTCAACATCCGCTACGGCACCGCCGCCGATGGCGAGAACCGCTGGGAGCGACGGCGCGACCTCGTGGTCGACGTGCTCCGCGAGGGCGGCGACATCCTCGGACTGCAGGAGGCGCTCCCCTTCCAGGTCGAGGAAGTCGCCAAGGCCCTGCCCGGCCACCGACACGTGAGCCGCACGCGGGAGGAGAACCCGGCCAAGGGCGAGGCGTGTCCCATCTTCTGGCGGTCCGACCGCTTTGATCTCGTGGATCACGGCACGTTCTGGCTTTCCGAGCGTCCCGAGACGCCGGGGTCCACGTCGTGGGATGCGGCCCTGCCCCGCATCGCGACCTTCGTCCGCCTCGTCGAACGCTCGACCGGACGCGGGCTCTGCGTGTACAACACGCACCTCGATCACCGGGGCGAGCGCTCGCGGATGGAGGCGGCACGTCTCATCGCGGCCCGCATCGCGGCCCGGCCGCATCCGTCCGAACCCGTCATCCTGCTCGGCGACTTCAACGCCGGCCCCGGCTCCGTGTCCGTCAAGACGCTGCTCGACGCCGGCCTCGTCGATGTGTGGCGATTCGCCAATCCCGAAGCGCTGGAGCAAGGCACGTTCAACGGCTGGAAGGACCGGGTCGACGGCGAACGCATCGACTTTGTCTTCGCCACGCCCCGCCTTCGCGTGCGTCACGCGATCATCGACGCGCGACGGCCATCCGGGAGATGGCCTTCGGATCACCTGCCGGTTCGGGCGGAACTCTCCTGGCCGGTCAACGTGAGCGGCAAGGATTGAGGATCATGACCGGAGGCGTGCGTCACCAACGGCATTCGTGCTCGGTGCCTGTCGCTTCAGCATGCCTGTATCCGGACCCCATTATCGCCAGGGTTTGATGGATGGTGCGCCTTTGCCGCTCGTCAGCCACCGATAACCATGAACAAAGAGGTCAAACGGGTTGGGAGCACCGATGGCCACCGGATCAAATTGAATGGTTGGTTTGCCCCACCATGGTCGTGGGTCATCGCGATCGGTCGGTTCCTGACTCGGGATGCCGACGCGGCGGAACCGGATTCTCTCTCGTGAAGGAGCGTGGGATCATGCACAGGTCTTTCTTGATCGTGTCCTTGCTGGTGGCGGCCGGAGCGAGCGGCGGAGGGGCCGCGGTGGCCGTTCCCGCCTCGCCCGACAAGGATGGCACGGTGGATGTCAATGGGGGCTTCTCCTGGAACGGCTGGACGAGCCGGGGGTTCTCGAATCAGCAGGGGGTCTACGCCGCCGGTTCCACCGCCGCCGTCTACGAGATCTACACCACCGTCTTCACGTTCAAGAAGTGCGACCATCGGGTGGACGCCCGCGCCATCCAGCTCAACTCCACCCAGGTGCCTCGTGACTTCGAGAAGGGCACGCTGGCGGGTGGCGGCAAGGGCTTCACCCACTACAACCAGGGAAGCGACACGCTGCTGAACGACTCCGGTCGCCCCGTGACCAACGGCGGGGCGTTCGATGACGGCAACGTCATCCTGGGCTTCGGCGTGCGGGTGGTCGACAACGCCAAGTTCGAGGCCTTCGACACCACGACGGCCGATCTGGACGCACGGCGCGCGACGCGGTGGGGTGGGTGGCGATTCTTCCAGTTCGGCCTGAACAACAACGGCCAGACGAGCTTCGCGCCCGCGTCGATGGCTGGCGGCACCGACGGCCGCGTCGACTGGACAGGCAACTCGAAGCCCGGCGATTTCGTGATGTCCGCATCGCTGGGCGCGTTCCGCTTCACCACGCAGGAGATCACGATCCGCCTGAAAGGAAGTGGACCGAGTGCGGGCGGGCAGCTGTACATCCCCGGCGGCTTCCATGGCCCCATGGGCGGCGCGGTGAGCTACGACTTCCCGATGCGGACCTTCGGCGCCGACGTCGACGGCCAGGTGCACGCCTACCAGACCTTTCTGGACATCACCGCCGTGCAGAAGCTGTACGGCCCCGACTCGGTCTCCGAGGACAGCATCCTGGATGTCGGCAACCGCAACAAGGGCCTGGCCACGGAGGGTGTTGGGCCGATCAATCTCGACGACCTGATGCTGTGCATCTACGGGTACCGCGACAACCACGTCGTCATCCCCGCGATTCCCAGGCCGCCGATTCGCACGGTCTCCGCGCCGAACGTCGATCCCGGGTACGACTGATCGCTTCCACGCCGCAAGGTTGTTCGCCGCTCATCGCCTCGATTCGCCTTCGCCGATCGCCATGCGGTCGGCGAGGGCGGTTTTCGCTGAGCCGGCGATGCTCCCGCGCCTCACTTCGGCGGCGTGAACGACAGCGGCGCCTCGGGCCCCAGCGGCCATCCCGACATCCACCACAGCAGCAGGAACCCCGTCCACGTCAGGAAGAGCGCCACGCTGTAGGGGATCATGAGACTGATGAGGCTCCCAAGCCCCGCCTTCACGTCGTACTTCTGCAGCACGGCCAGAATGATGAGCAGGTAGCTGTTGAGGGGCGTCACGATGTTCACGACGCTGTCGCCGATGCGGTACGCCGCGGTGGTCAGTTCGGCGCTCATGCCCACCATCATGAACATGGGGATGAAGATCGGGGCCATCACGCCGAACTTGCTGAGCATGCCGCTGAGGGCGAAGTCGCCGAAGATCACCAGCAGCACGAACAGCACGAGCAGCGCGGGCACGGGCAGGTCGGCCTGCACGAGCAGGGAGCCGCCCGCGTAGGCCAGCATGCGGTCGAGCCGCGTGTAGGCGAAGTAGTTGACGAACTGCGCCATGAAGAAGGCGATGGCCAGCACCGGCACGATGCTTCGGATCCCGTGATAGATGCCCTCGACGAAGTCCTTCTGCGATCGAAGCGTGCCCGTGACCAGGCCGTAGGCCATCCCCGGCAGCAGGAACGTCAGGAAGATGATCGGCACGATCACGTGCGACCAGCGATCCCCGGGCGTCTCGGCCAAGCGGGCCCGCGTCGGCGTCTCGGCCACCAGCAGCGGCTCGCGCGACAGGATGTCGTGCGTCGGCGCGGCGGTGGTCGAATCCGGCGGCAGCACCTCC
>JBAXFU010000116.1:0-8503 GCA_037139735.1 Phycisphaerae bacterium | reverse complement strand
GCGGCAACTACCGCTCCCTCGTTGATCACCTTCGAGAGATCGAGACTCGCCGCATCGACAAGAATGTGCATGAGCCGTACGACCGCGGGCAGTTCGTAGAACGAACGGCCGGGCCCTCCCCCGATCTTCTCTCGCGCACACTCCGTCATCCACCCGTTCAGTTCCGCATCCGATTCGTACTCGCCCGGCCAACCGGAGCGCACAAGCGTGCTCTCGAAGTTTGCGCCGTGAGCGTGCGGACGATTCGCCCGGAACTCGACTGCAGTCCTTCGCCACTCCTCCAGACCTGGCCGCGCCACTGGAGGCAAGTGCGCTTCATCGATGGATGGTTGGCGATGCCACAGGTCCGCCTTTTTGTCACCACAACCGCACAGTCGAGCGAAGGCGATGAGCAGCACGCGGTCTCGATCGAAAGAACCCCCAGCGTCCTTCAGCGACCGCGCCACAACTTCGATGTTGTGCTTCGCGCAGTCGCCCAACATCGGCTCGACTGCCGGGCCGTCGGCATCCTTGAACGCCGACAGTGCAAGCGGCCCCAGCCACTTGGCATCTTCGCCCCACCCGGCGTCCACAAAGAGCGAGACTGCCTCCTGCTCAAGCGGTGGCAATTCCTTCGGTTCAACGGGTTTGAGTTTTGAGCGTGCCACGATTTCGCCTTCCCTCGCGGGGATGACTGCCTTTGAGCCCGAGATTGCAATTGCATCTCGGGATTCGTGCGGGCTGAAGGAGTTACGCGGTCCTTCTGGAACACGGCCCATGGTGAGGCCACAGTCCCTGCACGACGGTCAAGTATCTGCATCTCGACGCCATTGGTCAACACCGTCATCATGTCGGAGTCTGGATCGAAACTGCGTTCTGATCTCCCCCTCCTCTCCGAACGCCCTGTTCACTGGGAGAGCGAGAGCGCGAGAGTTTGGGCAGATCGGGTGCCGGAGAGGGGGCGTTCCGCGTCGGGCGGATGGCTCTCGGATCGAAGCCGAGAGCGCCGAACCCCGGCCGTGGCATGGCAACGCGGCCAAACCGCTCGGCCCGGGCCGTAAACGATAAGGCCCCCGTCACCTTTGACGAGGGCCTTGAACGCCCCGACTAGGGCTCGAACCTAGAACCTACCGGTTAACAGCCGGTCGCTCTACCATTGAGCTATCAGGGCATGAAGCCAAGTTGTGGGCCGGATGGATCGGGTCTCCCCGAGGCCGGCGGGTGATTCCGGGCCTCTTCAGGACCGGTCCCAAGTGTTGCACCCTCCCCTCCGATCGTCAAGCCCCCGTCAGGGCTCGGAGCGGGCGGCGGGAGGTGCCGCCGATGACGGCAGCCCTTTCGTCGGTCCGAACGGGGCGGGGTCTGCAGCGTCTGAGGTGCGAAGAACCCGGCCCCCCCACGTCCCGATGGGAGGCGGACGGGGTTGGCTGGAGGGCGGCATGGGGGCTTTGACCGCCAGCCGCCACCCTGCTATCATGGAGGCCCTTCACGAAGAGGATCTGGTCATGAAAGACGGCATTCACCCCAAGTATTACCCGAACTGCAAGGTCTACCACAACGGCCAGGTCGTCATGACCGTCGGCGCCACCGTTCCCGAGATGTACGTGGAAGTGTGGTCGGGGTCGCACCCGTTCTTCACGGGCAAGCAGACCTTCGTCGACGCCGCGGGCCGCGTCGAGAAGTTCCAGCGCAAGTACGCGGGCAACTACTTCGCGAAGAAGTGAGCCCGCCGCCAACTCGGCTTTGTCCATGGGAACCCGCGTCGTCACGCGGGTTCCTTCGCTTTTGCCCGGCGGGCCTGCGAAGCGGCGCGGGCCGTCGTGCCGATCTCTTGGGTTCACTTCTCGGCCCCGGGCGGCGGGCGCCGCTCGTCGCGGCCGAGCCGCCGCCCACGGCTTTATGCTTTCATGCGGATGAACGGCTAAACTGACGGACTCGCCATGCCAAGCAGATTCGCCACCGAACTCGAGCGACGCGTCCTGATCTTCGACGGCGCGATGGGCACGTCCATCTACCAGAAGGATCTCGACCTTCACGCCGACTACTGCGGCTGCGAGAACTGCACCGACATCCTGGTGGCCACGCGCCCGGACGTGATCCAGGAGATTCACGAGTCGTTCCTCGCGGCGGGGTGCGACGTGGTCGAGACCGATTCGTTCGGCTCGAACAAGCTCGTCCTGGCGGAGTTCGACCTGACGCCCCGGACGTACGAGCTCAACGTCAAGGCGGCGGAGGTGGCCCGTGCCGCGTGCGCGAAGCACTCGACCAAGGACAAGCCGCGGTTCGTGGCGGGCTCGATGGGGCCTGGCACCAAGCTGATCACGCTGGGCAACACCACGTGGGCGGCGATGCACGACAGCTACGTCGAGCAGGCCCGCGGGCTGATCGACGGCGGGGTCGACGTCTTCATCATCGAGACGTGCCAGGACCTGCTCCAGGTGAAGTGCGCCGTCAACGCCGTGCTCGCCGCCCTGGCCGAGAAGGGCAAGACCACCGACGACATCCCCATCATGGTCAGCGTGACCATCGAGACCACCGGCTCGATGCTCCTGGGCACCGAGATCGCGGCGGCGGCCCACGCCCTCTCCCGCTACCCCATCATCTCGCTGGGCATGAACTGCGCCACCGGCCCCACCGAGATGGCCGAGCACGTCCACTGGCTGGGCCGCCATTGGGGCGCGGCGTCGCCGGGACGGCGCGTGTCGGTCATTCCCAACGCCGGGCTGCCCGTGCTGGTCGAGGGTCGCACGGAGTATCCGCTGGCGCCCGACCCCTTTGCCGCGGCGATGGAGAAGTACATCGAGCAGGACGGCGTGGGGATCGTCGGCGGCTGCTGTGGCACGATGCCCGCCCACATCGCCAGGCTCGCCGAGGTCGTGGAGTCGCTCGCCCGACGCGGCGTGCGGGGCCCCGCCACGTCGCGTCGCACGGTGAGCATGCCCGCGCCGTCGGTGACGTCGCTCTATTCGCCCCAGGAATACCGGCAGGACAACTCGATCCTGATCGTGGGCGAGCGGATGAACGCCTCGGGCAGCCGCGCCTTCAAGCGGCTGCTGGAGGCCGAGGACTGGGACGGCATCGTCTCGTTGGCCCGCGAGCAGGTTCGTCACGACGGCGCGCACGTGCTCGACGTCAACGTCGACTACGCGGGCCGCGACAACGCCCGCGACATGGCCGAGGTCGTGCGTCGCGTGGTGCGGCAGGTGAACATCCCCCTCATGCTCGACTCCACGCAGACGGCGACGCTCGAGGCGGGGCTGATGCACGCGCCGGGCAAGTGCATCATCAACTCCGCGAACTTCGAGGATGGCGACCACAAGTTCGACCAGATCATGGCCCTGGCCCGCACGTACGGCGCGGGCGTGGTCATCGGCAGCATCGACGAGGACAAGGAAGCGAGCATGGCCCGCACGGCGGACCGCAAGCTCGCCATCGCGCAGCGGGCCTTCGACCGCGCCGTCACGGTGCACGGGATGGACCCGGCCGACCTCGTCTTCGACCCTCTGGTGCTGCCCATTTCGACGGGCATGGAATCGGACCGCCGCTCGGCCCTCGAGACCATCGAGGGCGTGCGGGCCATCGCCAAGGCCATGCCCGAGTGCCAGACCACCGTCGGGCTCTCCAACGTCTCCTTCGGCCTGAACCCCGCGGCACGCATCGTGCTCAACTCCGTCTTCCTGCACGAGCTTCGCGAGGCCGGGCTGACCGGCGCGATCCTGCACTTCAGCAAGATCCTCCCCCGCACGCGGATTCCCGACGACCAGTGGAACGCCGCCCTCGACCTGGTCTACGACCGACGCCGCGAGGGCTTCGACCCGCTGCAGGCGTTCATCGAACTCTTCAAGGACGTCGCGGCGGCCGGCCCCAAACGCGAGGCCAAGACCCTCACGCTCGAGGAGCGTCTGCGGGCGCACATCATCGACGGCGAAAAGGAGGGCGTGGCCGCGACGATCGACGAGGCGCTGGCGAAGTACACGCCGCTGGAGATCATCAACGACCACCTGCTCGACGGCATGAAGACGGTGGGCGAACTCTTCGGCTCGGGCCAGATGCAGCTGCCCTTCGTGCTCCAGAGCGCGGAGGTGATGAAGATGGCCGTGGCGAAGCTCGAGCCGCACATGGACAAGGTCGCCGGGTCGAGCAAGGGGAGCATCGTCCTGGCGACGGTGAAGGGCGACGTCCACGACATCGGCAAGAACCTGGTCGACATCATCCTGAGCAACAACGGCTTCACCGTCCACAACATCGGCATCAAGCAGACGCTGCCCGAGATCGTCAAGGCATGGCGGGAGACCAAGGCCGACGCCATCGGCCTGTCGGGGCTTCTGGTCAAGAGCGTCAACGTGATGGAGGAGAACCTCAAGGAGCTCAACGACCTGGGCATCACCGTGCCGGTGCTGCTGGGCGGCGCGGCGCTCACGCGTCACTACTGCGAGAGCCACTTGCGCAGCACCTACAAGGGCCGCACCTATTACGGACGCGACGCCTTCGAGGGGCTGCGGACGATGGACCTCATCGTCACGGGGCAAGCCGCGACGCTCGACGGCGAGATCGAGGAGCGGCTGGGCAAGCGGAGCCAGGCCGAGGAGGCGATCAATCAGAGCCGCATCGCCAAGCTGGCGGCGGCCAACACCGCGGGCGGGGCGGCGGCGGCGACGGGCGAGCAGGTGCGGAGCGACGTGGCGATGGACGTGCCGGTGCCTCGCGCGCCGTTCATCGGCAGCCGCGTGGTGACGGACATCTCGCTGGACCAGATCTACCCCTTCATCAACCCGGTGGCCCTCTTCCGCGGGCAGTGGCAGGTGAAGAAGGGTGCGCTCAGCGACGAGGCGTACGAGGCCCTGCTCGAGGACAAGATCACGCCGATCTTCGAGCAACTCAAGGCCCGCTGTCGCGACGAGCGCATCCTGCGCCCGGCGGTGGCGTACGGCTACTTCCTGTGCAACAGCGACGGCGACGACCTGATCATCTGGGAGGCCTCGAGCCCCGACGAGAAGCCGTCGCGAGAGCGCCTGCGGTTCACCTTCCCGCGACAGGCCGACAAGCGTCGCCTGTGCATCAGCGACTTCTTCCGCCCCGTGGGCGACGCCCCGGACGTGATCGGCATGCACTGCGTGACGATGGGCCGCCACGCCAGCGAGGAGGCGCAGAAGCTCTTCCAGGCCAACGACTACACGAACTACCTGTACCTGCACGGACTGGGCGTCGAGACGGCCGAGGCGCTGGCCGAGTTCTGGCACAAGCGGATGAGGCAGGAGCTGGGCATCGCCGGCGACGATTCGCCCAAGATCAAGGAACTCTTCACGCAACGCTACCGGGGCAGCCGCTATTCCTTCGGCTACCCGGCGTGCCCGAACATGGCCGACCAGGAGAAGCTCTTCGCCCTGCTCGATCCCTCGCGGATCGGCTGCGTGCTGACGGAGAATCACCAGATCGACCCGGAGCAGTCCACCAGCGCGATCGTCGTGCACCACCCGCAGGCCAAGTACTTCAACGTCTGAGGCAAGGCGTTCGCGGTCGCGTGAGCAGCTCACCGCCACCCGGCCGCTCATCGCGGCCTGAGGGCGACGAAGTGCGTCTTTGATGCCACATTCCGCCGGCCGCAAATAACGCGACACTATCGGACCTCGCGCCCCTCGCCGCTTTCTCGTTCGAGGCGATTCTGGAGATATTTCCGGCAATCGCCCTTCGATGCGGGCTTACCCTTGCTTGCGGACGTGGACCAACTTCGGCCGACCGCAAAGTCTTTCAGGAGAACAGGTCATGAGCAGGATCCACGGTCGTGGGACTCGGGCATTTCTGGTCGCGATGGCAACGGTGGCGGGCGGGGTCTTCTGCGCCGAGGCGCAGCCCACGCTGACCACGCTCGGCGGCGGGCTGCCTCTTCGCGTCACCAACAACATCGGCGGCATCTACTACATCGGCGGCACGGCCAACAGCGGCGGCGCGGCACGATGGACGCTGACGGGCTCTTCGCTCTCGGTGGCCGATCTGGGCGGCGGCGGCAGCGGCTACCTGTCGGCCGACGGTTCCACCATCACCGGGCTGGGCCTCAACGACTCGCCCCGCATCTTCGGCAACGCCACGAGCGGAACGGTCTCCCCGGCTTATCGCACCGATCCGACGCTGATCGCTTCCACCACCCAGCCCGCCGCCACCGAGTACCTCGGCCGCGTCTGGAACACCACGACCAGCTCGTGGCGGAGCATGGGCGGCCTGCCCATCGTCGGTTCGCTCCACGTCTTCGGCTCGGGCTCGAGCGGCGGCAGCACGAGCTCCTTCGTGACGCCCAACGCCATCAGCGCCAACGGCCGCTATGTCGTCGGTCTGGCCTACATCTCGACGTACAACAACGCGGGCACGTCGGTGAGCGCCAACTCCTTCCGCTGGCGCGCCTTCGTCTACGACGCGCAGGGCAACAGCGGCGCGGGCAGCATGAACGTGCTCCCCACGCCCAACAAGACCACGACGGGCCAGACCTCGCTCTTCCGCACCGGCAACGCCTACGGCATCAGCGCCGACGGAAGCGTCATCGTCGGCGCCACCGAGCACAACACCTCGGGCACGCCCAGCGCCAACGCCGACAGCGGGCGACTGGTCGTCTGGATGCGCAACGGCTCGGGCGCGTACGTGATGTCGTACCTTGACACCGGCGTTGATGCAAGCGGCTTCCCCAAGTACATCTCGTCGACGCCCGGCACCATGGCCGTGAACGCCGCGGGAACGATCATCGCCGCCCGCGGCCCCGACGGCATCACCAAGTGGGTCTGGAACGGCTCCTCGTGGGGCTCCCCCATCGTGCTGGGCAACAACCTCACGACGCCGGCCTCGTGGCTGCCCTTCGCGGTCACCAGCTGCGGCGTGCCCCCGAGCATCGGCGGCTCGCTCGCCATGAGCGACGACGGCAACACCATCGTCGGCTCGGCCGTGTACAGCACCTGCGGCAGCTTCATGTCGGGCGGGTTCATCTGGACCAGCACCGACAACCTCATCACCGACTGGTACGACTACAACCGCGGTCTGGGCACCCCGGGCGTCGCGCCCGGCGGCCTCTACGGCCCCATCGGCGACAACGGCGACCCCACCAAGGGCCTTCCCGCCTTGGGCTACCCCTCCGCCATTTCCGCCGACGGCTCGGCCATCGTCGGCTTTCAGGGCGGCACCCAGCGCATCGTCGGCGCGCCGACGTGGGTCTGGTTGAGCAGCGGCGGCCCGACGTGCGTCGCGCCGACCATCACCAACCAGCCCGCATCGTCGACGTCCGTCTCCGCCTGCACCTCGTCGATCGTCCTCAACGTCGCCGCCTCGGGCACCGGTCCCTTCACCTACGCCTGGTACAAGAACGGCCAGCCCCTCGCCGACGGCGCGACCCCCACGGGCTCCACCGTCTCGGGCGCCACCAGCTTCCAACTCCGCATCAACCCGCCGCTCTCCTCGAGCGACCTTGGCACCTACTACGCCGTCGTCAACGGCCAGTGCGGCTCCGCGGCGACCACCTCGAACGCCTCGGTCGTCTACGACTCCACCGCCACCCCCGCCGTCAACGACACCTGCGCCACCGCGCAGGTCGTCACGATGGGCACCAACGTGCTGGGCACCAGCGGCCAGGGCGCGTGCGGCGCGTTCGTCAACGATCCCAACAACTACTCGTCGTGCGCCTCGGGCGCGATGAAGGCCGATCGCTGGTACTCGTTCCGTCCCACCACCGGCCGCAACTACCGCATCGACACCTGCGGCAGCAACTACGACACCCTCCTCTCCGTCTATGACGCGTGCGGCGGCAACGAACTGGCCTGCAACAACGACTACGTCACCGGCCCCTCGACCGGCTGCTCCTCCAACCGCAGCCGCATCGGCTCCATGCCCATGAACGCCGGCCAGACCTACCTGATCCGCATCTCGACGGCGTCGAGCACCTTCCTTTCCTCCACCTCGGCGATGAACCTCTCCATCACGACCGCGCCCGCCTCGGCCCCCAACAACGCCTGCGAGACCGCCACGACCGCCATCGTGGGCACCAACGCCTTCGACACGACCGAAGCCACCAACGACACCATCGCCACCTGCAACACCACGCTCTCTCGCGACGTGTGGTTCCGCTTCTCCGCCTCGGGCCGCGGCAAGGCTCGCTTCGCCACCTGCCCGGGCACCTCGCTCAACACCGTCCTCTCGGTCTATGACGGCTGCTTCGGCAACGAACTCGCCTGCAACGACAACGCCAACATCACCGGCTGCTCGACGCAGAGCATCGTCTCCGACATCCAGATGGTCGAGGGACAGGCCGTCCTCGTCCGCGTCGCGGGCAACACCGCCACCGCCTTCGGCACAGGCGTCCTGACCGTCGAGTTCCAGTGCATCGCCGACTTCAACGTCGACGGCGGCGTCGACGGCGGCGACATCGCGTCCTTCTTCGCCGCGTGGGAGTCGGGCAACAACAGCGCCGACGCCAACCTCGACGGCGGCGTCGACGGCAGCGACGTGGGCACCTTCTTCACCTACTGGGAGCGTGGCGGCTGCTGAGTCC
>JBAXFU010000115.1:0-8743 GCA_037139735.1 Phycisphaerae bacterium | reverse complement strand
CGCAAAGCCGGGCCGCGCCCTGGGCTCCCTGCCGAGCGCCCGCAGCGGGCTGAAGAAGGGGCCTCCCGCAGATCCGCACACGCCAGCCCGCTTCGGGCGTCCCATGGTTGAGCCGTGGGCGCGACCCGGCTCTGCGGGTCAAGCCCCCGGCGGAGCCGGGGATGGCGTCGACGCTCGATCAGGCGACAACCCGCGCGCGACTGGCTGGCAAGTTCAACACCCGCCCTGCTCCCACAGCAGAATAAAGACCTCGACGTCGCCGCCGTCCACGCCGCCATCGAGGTTCACGTCGCCGCAGGATTCGCCACCCTCCCAGCTGACGAAGAAGGACTCGATGTCGCCCCCGTCCACGCCGCCGTCCTGGTTGAAGTCCGCCGCGCACGAAGGGCAGGCGTCCGGCAGCGACTCCGCGTCGACCCGGATCCAGTAGTCGCTGTAGCCCGATCCGCACGGCAGGTCATCGAAGAAGGCGGCTCCGATCGCCATGGCGTAGGTGGCGGGCTCCAGATCCGCGAGCAGCATCCGCTCCTCGCAGATGACGGAATAGGTGGGATCCACGCTGAGCAATACCGACGGGGCGTAGCACTCATTGGGGTTCGCCGGACGCGCCCAGGCGACGATAAAGAGGGGCAACTGCGACGAGAACGTGATCGTCGCCGAAGAGGCCTCCTCGACGTTGAAGGTGAACCAGTCGGTGTCGCGGAGGGTCCGCGTGGTGAAGAGCGTGCCGCGGACAGGGAGGCCGAGATCGATCGAGTCGTAGGTGGCGGTGGGCATGTTGCAACCTCCGTTGAGGTCCTCGCCGCAGGAGGACTCGCTCTCGGGGACCGAATCCGCGGGCACCGAAAGCTGGCACGGCGGGGGCACCAGCTCGATGTTCAGTTGCATCTCGTCCACGTAGCCGGCGCGGAGCCCGATCGCCACAAGCACCGGCTCACCCTGCACCACGGGCACGAACATGCGGGGCCCGTCGCCGAAGGTGATGCTCCCGCCGCCCGTGCACTGCACGCTGGGCGAGCCGCACCCCTGCGAGGCGTCGTATCGGTCGATCATCGGGGTGGCGCCGCCCGGCCCGCCCGTCGCGGTGATCACCGCGTACCCCGTCCTCGAAGGCACGTACGAGAACCAGACGTCCTTGGTGTCCCGGGGGGGTGTGTTGAAGGGGTAGCAGGGAAACTGCCCGTCGCTCAGCGCGCCGGCATTGCTGCCGCTCCACGTCGGCGTGAACGGGTCGGGGTTCTCGCCCACGATCAACGCGTTCGCGCACAGGTCGTTCGGCGGCGGCGGCACAGGCGTCGTGTTGCCCGCCACCATCGCGATATCGAGGTAATAGGTGCCTGGATCGAAGAGCCCCATCGAGTAGGCCGCGTCCGTCGTGACGTTCCAGCCGGTCGGTCCGGCCTGTGTCAACAGCAGCGAACCCGCCGAGAGCGCGAGCCAATACGTGCCCGCCGCCAGCGTTCCGTCTTGACCCCTGCTCAGGTAAAAATCGGGCGGCACGCGGAACTCCGTCGAGCCGAACGACAGCCCCGCCGCCCCAAACCCCTCGGGAAACGTCCCGTCGCGATCGTCGACCGCCACCAGGTTGCCAGCGGCGTCGTACAACGCCAGCGTGAGGCCCACCGGCAGGTTGTCGATCCGGTACAGCCGCGTGTCGACGTCGAGGTACAGCGGCGGCACGATCGGCGTCTGCACGTCGAATCGAATCCACTCCACCGTCAGCAGGTCGCCCTCGAAGAAGTCGAAGAGGTCGAAGTTGGTCAGCGGCAGGAACTCGCGCGCTGTTGCGGGAGTCGCCGGAGGAGTGACCGGCCCGAGATCGACGAACTCCGTGGGCTGAGCCCACGCGCCAGTACAGGTTGCCATCGCGATGCCGCAGGCGGTCAGAAGTTGCTTGAGCATGTCGGGGAGCCTTTCGGGTTCTCGGACTCGCGGGGGGCGGCGCATGCAAGGCCCGCCACGCCGCCGGAGCCCCAGTCTACCGCAGGCGACTGCACAAAGGAAGCCCGCCGATCCACAATCCGGGAACGAGACACCTTGGAAATGAGCCACCGTGGCTTCTTCGAACGGCAGGGCCCGGGAACCATGCCGATCAGCACCTGCCCGCTTGCCAGACCTCGCTTGTCAGACGATGAAGAAGGCCTCCAGGTCGCCACCGTCAATGCCGCGAAGAACGACGCGGGCACCGCGTTGGAATGAAGGCGGCGGGGCGAGGGTGGGTCCTCATCTCGGATCGATTGTCACGCGGGAATCGGCCGGACGCGTGCGGATCCGACCGGCGATGCCGACGCGTCGATCCCTCGTGCCGCCAGTTGATAGAAACTTCAGCAAGGTCGGCCTGCATGCCGCGTCAGCCGGGATCGTTCAGCACGTAGTCTTGGCCGAATGACGAGCTCCGCCAGAGGCCCGACTTGCTGTACGGTGCCGGCGGCGTGTGTCCATCGTCGTCCTTGCCGTCCGGGCCTACCGAGTACAACAGATAGCCGCGGAGTTCCGGACGCGAGGCCGCCCGCTCGGGCGTCAACTTACGATACTGCAGCACGGGAGTGGGGAGGGTGCTGCACGGATCAGTCGCGAGCGTGAGCCCTCGTTCGGCGAGCAGCGACTCGAGCGACTTGGTCGATTCGGGCGGCTCGCCGCGAGTTCGGATGGCCCGCTCGATCTCCAGTTGGATTCGAAGCCCGCGACGGTCCAACTCCGCGAGCGCCATGATCTCGCTGGCGCCGAAGCCCCGAAGTCGGAACGCCGCCGCCGCCACGTGTCGCGGAAGCACGAGGGATGGATCCTGGCCGCTGCGGGACCAGCGCGGCGTGCCGTCCCATATCTGCATCGCCGCGTGGCGAGCATCGAGTTCCTCCAGCGTGCCCCAGAGCGTGCCGACCCACTGTCGTCCCAGGACGCCGCCACCAAGGTCTCGAGCGCCGGCCCCCAGCAGGTCGAACCGCACCCACGACGGATTCGAGAAGAACCACGCCACCGACGCGCGACCCGCGAGCCGATACCCCTGCCACGGATAGTCCGCGGGCGGCTTGAACTCCATCGAGTCGATCACGTTCGCCAGCATGTCGATCGTCGCGGCATCGATTGCCGTTGCGTTGAATGCCAACGCGCGGCGAATGCCGCGACACGCCTGAATCTCGATTCTCGCACCCTTGAGATGGTCGATCGTGGTCGCTTGCATGCGAGACATTCGACCGATCGCCAGCATGGTGCGCAGCGTTCTCGCCATCGCCGCCATGTCTCCGTCCGTGGCGCACTGCTGCAACCTCACGGCAAGGAGGACATGATGCCCATCGAGGTCCTCGCCCGGCAGCCGCCGGTACTGCCAGGCCGATGGCGTGTCGGCGACCGCCGGCTGGGGCACCGCGAGCAGTGGCGAGGTCCCCAGGGCGTCATAGGCGTCGAAGAGCTTCTCGGCCTCGTACGCCCGGAGTCGCCTGAATGCCTCGTCGCGCGTCGCCGTGATGTCCAGCCCCTGGCGATTCATCACCGTGCCGGTCGGCGACGAGAGAGCAAGGAAGTAATCCGGCACGACGCGTACGCCGTCGGGGCCGACGAGCGCGGACTCGGCCAGCGTGGTGTCCAGTTCGGCGCGACGCCTGCTCAGGCGGAGAAGCTCCTGCCAGCCGTCGATGCCCTCCTTCGGCCCCAGTGCCGTGATCCACGCATCCAGTTCGGAGAGGGTGCTCGTGGCCAACGCCGCGGCGCGGCTCGCCTGCCAGCGAAGGAATCCCTCGTAGATGCCGCCAAGCAACGGCGCGACGGCGAGCATGATCAGGGCTCCGCGTCCGGCGATGCGTCGAATGGATCGACGCGTGCCCTGGGCGGTCGACCGCCACTGGGCGGCGGTGGGTGGCAGGAACCCGGTGGCGTCGTCCGTCAAGGCCGCCATCGCCGCATCGACGGTGCAGGCCGTGCGACATTCGGGGCAGATCACTTCGAGATTCGCCCCGATGGGAATGCCCAGCAGGCTATACCCGCAGCCGTAGCATCGGCCTCGGGCCCGCAGCACGCGACGCACGCGAAGACTCAACGCGACGTCGCGGGTCACGATGCCCGCGAAGGGCCCGAGCACGAAGCCGGCGACGAGCGAGGCATCCAGCCACAGGGGCGACCACGTGAAGTGGCTCGCGAGCGACGTGGAGCGGAGCCATGTCATCGCCGCGGGCGGACCGACGACCCCGAGGATGATGGCCGTCAAGACCGCCACGATCGACGCGAGCCGCCCCGACGTCGATCGAGCGGCTTGCGCGACGAACCGCCCGCACCGCCCGTCATCGAATGGATCGAGTTCCGGGAAGGCGCGATGGAGTTGACGGGTGAGTAGCCGCATGCGATCGATCGGGCCACGAACGCGGCGGGGTCACTTGGCCGGATACTCGTACACGCCGCGGCCCGTCTTGTCGCCCAGGCGTCCGGCCGTCACGAGCTGCTTGAGGAGCGGGCACGCGCGGTAGCGGTCGTTGTTCAGGCCGTCGGCCAGCACGTTCATGATGTGCACGCACGTGTCGAGACCGATGAAGTCGGCCAGCCGCAGCGGTCCCATCGGGAAGTTGCACCCGAGCTTCATGATGCCGTCGATGGCGTCGGGCTCGGCCACGCCCTCCATCCAGGCGTAGAAGGCCTCGTTGATCATCGGCATCAGCACGCGGTTGGAGATGAAGCCCGCGCGGTCGTTGGCCTTCAGCGGCGTCTTGCCCATCTTGGTCGCCAGGGCGATGGTCCGCTCGACGACCTCCTTGGAGGTCTGCACGCCGGGGATCACCTCCACCAACGCCATCAGCGGCACGGGGTTGAAGAAGTGCATGCCCACCACCCGGTGCGACGACTTGCCCGCCGCCGCGGCGATCTCGGTGATGCTGATGGAACTCGTGTTGGTCGCGAGCACCACGTCGTCGGAGGGGAACATCGCCGCGAGGTTCGCGAAGAGGTCCTTCTTCACCTTCGCGTCCTCGACGATGGCCTCGACGACCCACTGGGCGCCGGCGATGGCGGAGAGTTCGGTCACGTACGAGATGCGTCCGAGTGCCGCGTCCATGTCGGCCTGCGAGATCTTCTGCTTCTCGACGAACTTCGAGAGACTCTTGCGGTGCACGCCCTTGCACTTCTCGGTCGCGCCCGGGAAGGCGTCGAAGACGACGACGTTGAGGCCCGCGACGGCCGCGACCTGCGCGATGCCGCCGCCCATCTGACCTGCTCCGATGACCGCGATCGTGCCGGGAATGCTCATGCGTGCTCCTTCGTGCGGGCGGCTGGACGTATACCGAGTTCGTGGATGGCGGGTGGCGCCCGCCGTACCGCCAACGATAGACCCGCAGGACCGCTTTCCGGCTGTCGTGCGGGGTTCGTCAGGGGTGATTCGGCGCGTCGGTGCGGCTGCCGGCGGTGCATGGTCGGACGGGTTTCCTACCATGGAGGCCACGCCATGTCCGACCAGTCTCCCAACATCCGCAACTTCAGCATCATCGCCCACATCGACCACGGGAAGAGCACCCTGGCCGACCGGCTGCTGCAGGCCACCAACGCCGTCTCCTCGCGCGAGGCGCGCGACCAGATCCTCGACTCGATGGACCTCGAGCGAGAACGCGGCATCACCATCAAGGCCTCCGCCGTGACGGTCATGCACCGCCACAAGATGGGCTCCAAGACCGACGACCTCGAGGCCGAGTTCGAGGCGCCCGTCGACGACAGCGGCGAACACAAGACCGCCAAGGGACAGGCCGCCGAGCACGGCGACCTGTTCATGATGAACTTCATCGACACGCCCGGCCACGTCGACTTCAACTACGAGGTGTCCCGCGCCCTCAAGGCGTGCGAAGGCGCGGTGCTGGTCGTCGACTCGACGCAAGGCGTGCAGGCCCAGACGCTCGTCAACGCGTACCTCGCGGTCAACGAGAATCTCACGATCATCCCGGTCATCAACAAGATCGACCTGCCCAGCGCGCAGCCCGACGAGGTCGCCGACGAAATCGAGCAGACCCTGGGCTTCAAGGCCGAAGATTGCATCCTCGTATCGGCCAAGACCGGCCAGGGCATCAAGGAGCTCCTCGCGGCCATCTGCGAGCGGCTCCCCGCTCCGCGCAAGCCCGTCGTCGAGCAGTTGCGGGCCCTCATCTTCGACGCCGTCTACGACGATTACCGAGGGGTGGTCGTGTACGCCAGGATCTTCGACGGCCGCCTCAAGGTGGGCGACAAGATCCGCATGATGGGCACGCAGCGGACGTTCCAGGTGACCGACATGGGCAAGATGACGCCCAAGCCGGTTCGCGTGAAGGAGCTGGGGCCCGGCGAGACGGGCTACGTCGTCGCCGCGATTCGCTCGCTCAAGGACGTGCGGATCGGCGACACCATCACGCTCGAGAACAACCCCGCCACCGAGGCGCTCGAGGGGTATCAGCCCCCGCGCCAGATGGTCTTCTGCGACTTCTATCCGGCGACCAAGGAGGAGGGCGAGAGCACCGACTTCGAGGACCTCCGCGAGGCCGTCGAGAAGCTCTCGCTCAACGACTCGTCGTTCACCTTCCAGCCCGTGCACTCCGAAGCCCTGGGCTTCGGGTTCCGCTGCGGCTTCCTCGGCCTGCTCCACATGGACATCATCCAGGAGCGGCTCGAGCGAGAGGGTGGCGTCGAGATCGTCCAGACCGCGCCCACCGTGTCGTACCACGTCGTCTGTCGCGGCGTCGAGGATGTCGTGTCGCCCACGGGCCAGGTGCTCAAGGTCATCGCCCGCTCGGGCGTGCGTCACGACGGCTCGCAGCGAGGCGACGTCGTGGAGGCGCTCGCCAAGGCCGCCAAGGACCACGGCATTCCCGACGGCCACACGCTGGTCGAGGTGCACAATCCCGCCGAACTGCCCAACGGCAGCGTGATCGCCGAGATCCGCGAGCCCATCTGCCGCGTCGACCTCATGATCCCCAAGAACAACATCGGGGACATCATGAAGCTCTGCATGGATCGCCGCGGGCTCTACAAGAGCCAGTCCTTCGTCTCGCCCACCCGCGACCTGCTCCAGTTCGAGATGCCCCTGGCTGAGATCATCTACGACTTCTTCGACAAGATGAAGGGCATGACCAGCGGCTACGGCACGATGGACTACGAGGTCATCCGCTACCAGCCCGACAACCTCGTGAAGATGGACATCCTCGTCAACGGCGAGGCCGTCGAGGCCCTGTCGATCATCGTGCACCGCGACCGGGCCGAGCAGCGTGGCCGCGTGCTGCTCGCCAAGCTCAAGGACCAGATCCCGCGGCACCAGTTCGAGATCCCGCTCCAGGCGGCCATCGGCGGCAAGATCATCGCCCGCGAGACCATCAAGGCTTTCCGCAAGGACGTGCTCGCCAAGTGCTACGGCGGCGACGTCTCCCGCAAGCGCAAGTTGCTCGAGAAGCAGAAGGAAGGCAAGAAGCGCATGAAGAACGTCGGCTCGGTGAGCATTCCGCAGGAGGCCTTCATGGCCGTCCTCGACACCGGCGACTGACGCTCTTCTGGTGATTCACCGGGTGACGGGCAGGAACGGATAGTCGGTGTAGCCCTTCTCGCCGCCGCCGTAGAACGTCGAGGGATCGACGGTGTTGAGCGGTGCGCCGGTGCGGAATCGTTCGACGAGATCGGGGTTGGCGATGGCCGCGACGCCGAAGGCGATGGCGTCGGCCCACCCTTCGCGGAGGTAGTGATTGGCCTTCTCGAGCGTGAAGCCGCCGTTGGTGACCAGCGGGCACTTGACCATCGGTCGGAAGTACGAGGCCGGGATGGGCTCGTAGCCGGGAATGGTCGCACGGCCGTGCTTGGCGTCCGACTCCTGGGCCTCGGTGATGTGCAGATAGGCCAGTTGCATGTCGGAGAGACGCTGGACGACATGGCCGTACGTGGCCTTGGGGTTGGAGTCGGCCATGTCGTTGAAGACGCCACTGGGGGAGAGGCGCACGCCCAGTCGCGAGGCGCCGACAGCCTCGACCAGGACGCGGGCGGCTTCGAGCATGAACCGGGCGCGGTTCTCGATGGGGCCGCCGTAGTCGTCGGTGCGCTTGTTGACGCCGTCGCGAAGGAACTGATCGGGCAGATAGCCGTTCGCGCCGTGCAGTTCGACGCCGTCGAACCCGGCCAGCAACGCGTTGCGGCCGGCGCGGCCGTAGTCGTCGATGGTGCGACGGATGTCGTCGAGGGTCATGGCCTTGGGCGTGGGCGCGGGGGCCTTGGAGCCGTCGGGGAGCATCACGTCGGCCTTGCGGGGCGAGGCCGAGGATGAGAGCGGGACTTCGCCGCCGGGTTGATAGGCCATGTGCGAGACGCGACCGACGTGCCAGAGTTGGCAGTAGATCGTGCCGCCGGCCTCGTGGACGGCGTCGGTGACGCGCTTCCAGCCATCGATCTGGGCTTGGGTGTAGATGCCGGGGGTTCGGGGGTACCCGTGGCCCTCGTTGTTGATCGGGGTGGCCTCGGTGATGATGAGGCCCATGGAGGCCCGTTGACGGTAGTACAGGGCGTTGAGGGCGTGTGGAGCGAGGTGCTCATCGGCCCGGCAGCGCGTGCATGGGGCAAAGAAGACGCGATTGCGCAAGGTGCGGCCGCCGATGTCGATGGGGGAGAGCATGTCGATGGTGGGGGTCCTGAGGGGGAAGAGCGTCTGAGCGGAGATGATATCGATGTCGTCCCGGGTCGGTGCCGCGGTGAGCAGACGTTCGATCCGCACCCCGCCAGCCCGCTTCGGGCGTCCCTTGGTTGAGCCGGGGTGCGCAGCCCGGCT
>JBAXFU010000114.1:0-8818 GCA_037139735.1 Phycisphaerae bacterium | reverse complement strand
GGCGATGCGATGTCGGGTGCGTGTCATGATCGTCGTGTTCACGGCCGCCGCCGGGCACGGCCGCCGCGTGGGGCACGGCCGCCGCCGGGGGCTTGCCCGCAAAGCCGGGCTGCGCACCCCGGCTCAACCAAGGGACGCCCGAAGCGGGCTGGCGGGAGGACGCAAACAAGCAAAAAACCGCCCGTCGCGACGAGGGGCGGTTCGTGAACTGGCGTTCAGGATCGGAAGGGATCAGTAGTCCATGTCGCCGTGGTCGTGATCGTGGCCGCCGGCGGGCTTCTTCTTCTCCTTGATCTCGACGATGGCGGCCTCGGTGGTGAGCATGAGGCCCGAGATGCTCGCGGCGTTCTGGAGCGCGACTCGCTCGACCTTGGTGGGCACGATCACGCCCATCTTGATGAGGTCGCCGAACTCGTGGGTCAGGGCGTTGTAGCCGAAGTTGACGCCCTCGCCGTCCTCGACCTTGCTGGCGATGACCGAGCCGTCGAGGCCGCAGTTGGCCGCGATCTGCTTGACCGGGGCGGCCACGGCGCGGTGGATGATGTCGACGCCCGAACGCTCATCGCCCTCGAGCTTCTTGCGGAGCTTGTCGAGGACCTTGCGGGCGCGAAGGACCGAGACGCCGCCGCCGGGAAGGATGCCCTCCTCGACCGCCGCGCGGCACGCGTGGAGGGCGTCCTCGACGCGGGCCTTCTTCTCCTTCATCTCGACCTCGGTGGCCGCGCCCACGTTGATCTGGGCGACGCCGCCGGAGAGCTTGGCGAGACGCTCCTCGAGCTTCTCGCGGTCGTAGTCGCTGGTGGTGTTGGCGACCTGGTGGCGGATCATCTCGATGCGGCCCTTGATCTCGCCGGTCTTGCCCGCGCCCTCGACGATGGTGCAGTTGTCCTTGTCGATGGTGACCTTCTTGGCGCGGCCGAGGTCGGAGAGCTCGACCTTCTCGAGCTCGATGCCCAGCTCCTCCATGATGGCCTTGCCGCCGGTGAGCACGGCGATGTCGCCGAGCATCTCCTTGCGACGGTCGCCAAAGCCCGGGGCCTTGACGGCGGCGACCTTGAGGACGCCGCGGATCTTGTTGACGACCAGGGTGGCGAGGGCCTCGCCCTCGACGTCCTCGGCGATGATGAGCAGGCTGGCGCCCTGCTGGGCGATCTTGCCGAGCAGCTCGAGCATGTCCTTCACGTTCCCGATCTTCTTCTCGAAGATGAGGATGTAGGGGTTCTCGAGGACCGTCTCCATGGTGGCGGCGTTGGTCACGAAGTGGGGCGAGAGATAGCCCTTGTCGAACTGCATGCCCTCGACGAGCTCGACCTCGGTCTCGAGGCTCTTGCCCTCTTCGACGGTGATGACGCCGTCCTTGCCGACCTTGTCCATCGCCTTGGCGATGATGTCGCCGATTTCCTTGTCCTGGTTGGCCGAGCAGGTGCCGACCTGGGCGATCTCCTTGTTGGAGTCGACCTTCTTGCTCATGCGGGCGAGCTCCTCGACGACGGCGGCGACCGCCGCGTCGATGCCGCGCTTCACGAGGTTGGGGTTCGCGCCGCTGGTGATGACCTTGAGGCCCTCGCTGTAGATCGCCTCGGCGTAGATCGTGGCCGTGGTGGTGCCGTCGCCGGCGTCCTTGCTGGCCTTCTGGGCGACTTCCTTCACCATCTGGGCGCCCAGGTTCTCGTACTGGTCCTCGAGCTCGATCTCCTTGGCGACGGTCACGCCGTCCTTGGTGACGGTCGGGCTGCCGAAGGACTTCTCGAGGACGACCACGCGGCCCGAGGGGCCCAGCGTGACCTTGACGGCGTGGGCGAGCTTCTGCACGCCCCGGAGGATGCGCTCGCGCGCGTCGTTGTTGTATGCGATCGACTTGGCTGCCATGTCTGTGCTTCCTTGTGTTGAATCCTGATCGGGCCCCGCCGCGGCGGCGGCCCCTCTCTCGAATCGATGCGGTCTACTCGATCTTCTTCAGCGTGATGCGGACCCACGCCACCAGTTCGGCCTTCACGATGTACACGCTCTTGCCGTCCGTGAGCTTGACCAGGTGGTCCGGCTCGTCGGGAATCAGCATCGCGCGGTGCACCGTCAGATGCGATTCGTGCTCGGGCATGCCCGTGAAGGCGAGCATGCAGTCCCGCTCGCCGTTGAGCTCGCGGAACGCGATGCGGAGCTGCTCGGGAGTCATGCGAGGGCCTCCTCGACGCTCAGTCGATGACCGCGAGGATGTCGTCCTCGCTCATGATCAGCAGTTCCTTGCCGTCGAGCTTCACCTCGGTGCCGGCGTAGGAGGAGAAGATCACGCGATCGCCCTTCTTGACCGACAGGGGGATCCGCTCGCCCGTGTCGGTGTTGAGGGAGCCCGTGCCCACGGCCTCGATGATGCCGGTCTTGGGCTTGTCCTTGCCGCTCTCGGGAAGGAAGATGCCGCTCTCGGTCTTCGACTGCGCCTCGTCGCGCTTCACGAGGATCTTGTCATGCAGGGGACGAACGCTTGCCTTGGCCATGAATGCTGCTCCTGACTCTTGAAAGGACACTTCAAGCCGCCGCCCGCTCACGAAGTCGGGCCGCGGCATCAACCCACGCTCAGCCGCCCGCCCCGCCCATGCGGGGCCAGCCGCCGTTGTAATGCTTCTCGAGGCACCGACGCAGCACCTCGAGCATCAAGTTCAATCCGGCCGCGTCGTGCGGCCTATCCACCACCGCGAACGCCCCCAGCCGCAATGCCGCCGCGATGTCTCGCGTGTCGTCGCGATGCGTCCGCGATCGCTTCACCGCCACCACCGGCGGCGGCTCGCTCAACCTCGCCAGCAACTCCAGCAGCCGCGGACCGCCTTCGGCCCACTGGGCCTCCTCCCCTCGCGACGGATTCACCGTCTCGTCCAAGGGCAGGCCAAGGTCCACCACCGCCACGTGGATCGGATTCGCCGCGATCAGGCGGCTCGCCTGTCGCCCGCTCTGGGCCACGTGCGAACGAACGCCCATCGGCTCCAAGAGCCGCGGCAGCCGCTCGATCCACGGATCGGGCTGCCACCCGGCATACGACAGCAGCAGATGCAGATGGGAATCTCGCCCCGTGGCGTCCTGCGAAGCCGCCTTCCCGTTCCCGCAGTCGCCAGGTCCGTTGCCCGCCACCCCGCCGCCACCATCGCCGCAACCAGACCCGCAACCAGACCCGCCCGGCCCCGGGCCGCCGCTCGAGCCAAACCCTTCGACGCCGCCGCCCGAAGGCGTCGACATCTCCACGCAGCGCAAACGAATGCCGAACCATCCTGCCCGGAGGCGGAGGCGGCGTCGGTCGCGTGGTGGCACGACAGGGAACATGCCCTCAGGCCGACTACAAAGGGTGTGCCACCGGCATGGGGCCCGCCGGTCGCCTTTGACACCCCCATGGCACCCCCGAATGCCCCCTTCGCGGCCTCCGCGGCACCGGGACCCCCACGGGTTTCTGCCGATTTGGCAGAGATGCCGCGGGGGTGCCCGGGCTGCGGATCAGTCGGGGCTGATGTCGAGTTTGAGCACGGCGTCGCCGTCGAGTTCGAAGTACTCGACACGGACGGTGACGATCTGGGGCCGGTCGAGCTCAAGGACGCCGGCATCGGTCGTCCGGGCGTGCCACGTCCAGCGGTCGATCAGCGATCGGCGTTGCACGCCCGCGTCGGTCGCCCACGAGGCCGTCACCCGCACGCCGTCGTCGCTCTGCGTCGCGAACTTCCACCGCCCTGCCGGCAGGTCCATGGTGCTGACGCACACCATGCCGAACCGATCGGGCCCGGGCGCCTTGGCCCCCTGGTCGCGGAAGACCGGCAGATCGCGCGGCCCGCGGCTGCCGAAGGGAAAGTCGATGGCGTCGACCGTCACCACCGCCTGCGGAATCAACTGTCGCTCGGCATGCCACTTCTCGAGATCCTCGCGAGGATCGGTGCTCCACGAGAAGGCGGCGCATTCCCACGAGGCCTGCAGCAACATGCCCTTGGCGCGGAAGGTCTCGCCCCCCGAGGCGATGGAAATGTCGTAGGGCGTCGCGGCCTGCTCGCGCTGACTCGAGACCGCGACCACGACCCGCTGGGGCAGTCCCTCGCCCGTGGCGACCGACCACTTGGCATCACAGGTCACCTCCACCTCCTCGACCGTCGCGCCGTACACCACATACGTGTGTCGCGGCCCCGTCACGCGGCCGGCCAGGATCATCGGCGACACGTGGTCCCACGGCCCCCACGGCCCCACCACGATGTGCTCGCGGCCCGCGAGTCGCGCTCTCGCCCCCACCGGCGAACGACGCCCGAGCGGCGTGGCGTCGATGGCGGGCAGCGGCGGCGGCGAGGCCTGATCGTCGATCGTGATCCCCTCGGTGGTCACGAGGAACTCGCGCTGGTTGCCGCCGAATCCCTCGACCATGTTGTCGTTGGCGATGATCGTGCCCTTGACGTGCTCGCCGCCGGGCGTGTCGCGCAGGTGCGCGCCGATGAGACGGGCGTCACCACGCGAGGGCGGCTTCACGCGCGGATCGGCCGACAGGGTGAAGATGTTGCCGGCGATCAGCGTGTCGTCGACGCGGCCGCCGCCCAGGGCCTTGACGCCCGGCGAGGCGAGCAGGTCCTTGTCGTCGTCCCACCAGAGGTGGATGGCGCAGCGATTGTCGAGGAAGGTGTTGCGTTCGATGCGCGTCCGCGAACCGTGCTCGATGTTGATGGCGCCGCGTTCGAGGCCGTAGGCGAGTTGGCCGTTGCGTTCGAAGTGGTTGCGGAGGATGAGCGAGTCGATGCTGTAGCCGCCCCAGAAGCCGCAGATCCCGTTGCCGACCACGCGGTTGCCGACGAGGCGATTGCGGCGGCTGAAGGTCATTTCGATGCCGTGCGCGCTGGCGAAGGAGAAGTCGTTGCCCAGGAGCAGGTTGTCGTCGCAGCCGCGACCGACGGGATCGGTCGCGGGGTCGAGCGGGGGCTTCTGGCCCAACGCCTCGCGTCCGGCGAATCCGAAGAAGCCGTCGCCCCCGTGGGTGGCGGAGTTCTCGATGAACCTGTTCTCGCGGCACTGCTCGAAGGCGAGGATGCCCGCCGAGTCCTGACCGCGGTTGTAGACGCCCTCGCTGTGCCCGCGGACGCAGAAGTCGAAGGCGTTGCGGCTGATCGTGTTGCGGCTGCTCCGCCACATCGCCAGCCCCCACCCCGAGAGGAAGGAGCAGTCGTTGTCGTAGATCGAGGAATCCTCGACGCGATCGAGGATGATGCCGTTCTGCGAGCGGCGGACGAGCGCGTCGCGGAGGGTGATGCCGCGGGATCGCTCGATGCAGATGGCCGCGCCATGGCGGCGTCTCCACTCGTGGTCGTCGTTGTCGTGGGGCCAGAGCCAGTCGGAGGCATCCTCGGCCGCGGGCGTGGAGCGAAGGCGTTGACGGAAGAGGTCGGCGAGGTCGGCCCGCTCGACGACGAGGCGGTCGACGCGATCGGCGAGGATGCCGACCTTGAAGCCGCGGAGCGTCGGGTGGCGGATCGTCACGTTGGCGACATCGCGGACGACGATGCCGGTGCCCGCGAGGCGGTCGGGGTCGACGCCCGGCGGCGAACCGGCCAGGACGGCGCCCTCCTCGAACTCGACGACGATGTTCGGCGCCACGATCTTGACGACGCCGTCATCCGCGGCATCGACGATGACGCGGCCGGGCGCGATGCGCACCCGGCACGAACGATCGATCACCGTGTCGTCGGCGACGACCTCCACGACGGGAAGATCGTCCGGAGGCGACACGGGCGCCAGGGCGACGAGCGAGAGCATCGCGGCAAGGATGGAAGCGGGCATCGACCAAGGGTACAACCCGGCGTCCCTCCGGCGGCGGCGCGCCCCAAGGTTCACGGTCGCTCGGTCGCGGGCCCGGGGTTCAGGGGGCGGCCTCGGGTCCCGCGTCGGGGCGTCCGGCGCGGGTGACCATGGAGACGCCCTCGGGCAGATGCCTGACCACGCTGGCGATCACGTCGCCCGCGACCGCGCGGGAGAAGAAGCCGCGGCGGGACTTGCCCATGATGAGCGTCTCGCAGCCGAAGGTCACGGTGTAGTCGAGGATCTCGCCCGCGATGTCGGTGCTGGTGACGTAGATGGGCACGCACTTGACGCCCGCCTGCTTGGCGAGGAAGACGGCCGAACCCAACGCCTCGAGGGCCTGCGGGTCGCTCTCGACGGTGGGCACGCGGCCCGGCTGGACGTCCATGACGCGAAGCACGCGAACGAAGATGACGAAGAGGACCGCCCCGCGGCGACGGGCCATGTCGACGGCGTACTCGGCGTTGTCGCGACCCCTGGCCGCGAGCATGATGCGGGCCTGATCGGGCCGCATGTCGACCGGCCCGGTGCGGAGCTCCGAGAGCCAGCCCAGGGCGGGCTCGGGCACCGGCTCGGCGGGGGTCATGCGACGCAGGACGAAACGGGCGGCGAGGACCGAACCGACGATGACGCCCGCGAAAATGGTGGCCTTGGGCTTGTCGACGATGATGGTGGCCTCGATGGCGACCATGAGCGCTCCCAGGCCCCACAGCCCGCGACGCTCGATGGCGCTGATGGCCAGGTCGCGATTGGAGGCGCAGCTGCACACGTTGATGGCGATGGCGCCGACGACGCCGATGGCGTACATCTCGCTGAGCGTCTTGACGTCGGAGACGATCATCAGGACGCCTGCGGGAAGCACGGTGGCGATGACCAGGCCCAGCCACGGGACGCCCGAGTAGTTGAGCACCGTGAGCGATCGCGGGAGTTCGCGATCCTGGCCCAGCGAGTAGAGGACCGACACCATCGCCATGATGGCGGTGTTGACGGCCGACAGGAGCAGGAGCCCGAAGACGATGCCCGCGACGATGCCTGCGACCTGGCCGACGGCGGGGCCGAAGGCGTGCCCGCTCGTGACTTCCGCGAGCATCCGCACGGCCGTCTCGCGGTACTCGCGGACCTCCTGGGGGATCTGCTCGGGGGTGAGCCGCTGCTCAAGTTCCAGCTGAACGTACTGGGGCTTCTGGATGGGCGACACCGCCGGCATGGCGTTGAGGGCCACGCCGAAGATGAAGTTCAGGAGCACCACCTCGATGAGCACGGGCCAGATCGTCCGTTTGGCGGTGCGGGCCACCGGCTCCTTCATCATGCCCGTCATGTTCGCGACGGCCTCGACCCCCGAGAGCGCCAGGACCATGCGGACCAGCGACTCCCAGCGGAGCATCGCCGAGTCGAGCCCGGGCGGATTGAGCGTGACGGTCGAGAGTCCCTGACGCAGGAAGGGAATGCACAAGAGCCCGATGACGAAGGAGGTGCCGATCGCCGCCAGCGCGATGACCAGCGCCAGACGGCCCGCGGTCCGCGCCCCGAACCAGTTGACGATGCCCAGGACGACGATGGTGACGATCGAGAGGTGGGTCACCCATCGCTCGGGCGCGTCGAAGTAGTGGAAGGCCTCGACGGCCGAGAGGGCGGCGGTCACGATGAAGTCGCACAGGAGGAGCGTCGCCCCCACCACGCTCAGGATCGGGCTGATCTTGCGTGCCGCGGTGTAGACGCCGCCGCCGTCGGGGAAGCATCGGCAGATGATCGTGTAGGCCCACGCCACCGCGATCATGATCATCGACATCACCGCGAGATACGCCACCGAGGCGTGCGCGGTGTAGTAGAAGGCCAAACCGAGCACGTACAGGCGGCTGGTACCCCAGTCGCCGAAGAGGAGCGGACCGGCATGACGCCAGTCGAGATCGCGGGGCCGATTCTGTGCGACAAGCATGGGAGTGTGGAGGCGGCGGCGCCTGAAGTGAGGATGGGACAGAGCGTGAAGGGACGCGAAGGACGCGGAGCGACGCGGGGGACCGAGCGGCCGATCGCGTGGATCGCGACGCCGCCGCAGTCGACTACACGCCCATCAACGCACCCACCTGGTCGACCATCGCCCCGATGCCGTCGAAGACCTCGTGCGGCCGGGCATCGTGCATGTACGCGGGCGTCGTCACCAACCTGTTGACCCGATCGACGCAGGCCTGCGTCACGCCCCGCTCCTCGTGCCTGGCCCCCATCGCGCGGGCCGCGGCCGCCGCGCCCGATTCGCCGCCGAGCGTGACCGTGCACCCCGGCCCGCCCGCGGCCGTGCCCAGCACCCTGGCCGCGATCACCGGCGCGATGCAGCAGAGCCCGATGGGCTTGCCCGCGGCGTGGAAGCCCTTGACCACCCGAGTCACGTCCGCACGCACGGTGCACTCGGGCCCCTTGCTCGCGAAGTCGCAGAGGTTCTTGGCCGCGCCGAAGCCCCCGGGCATGACCAGGGCGTCGAAGGCGGCGACGTCGAGCCTGTCCAGCGGCGTGATGTCGCCCCGCGAGATGCGGGCCGATTCCACCAGCATGTTCCGGGTCGCCCCCGGCTCGACCTGGTCGGCGGCGTGGTTCACCACCTCGGCCTGGGGGGCGTCGGGAGCAAAGCACCGATACGTCCACCCCTTGCGGGACAGGTGCACCAGCACGCTCACCGACTCGTGGATCTCGCTTCCGTCCGACCGGCCGCTGCCGGCCAGCACCACCGCGATCCGCTTCGACATGACTGACTGCCTCCGGGGAAAACCGGGTCGATGCTAGGCGGTGCCCCGAGGCTCGCTCGCCTGACGCTCACGAAACCCGAACGCGGCCGCACATGCCTCCCAGACGTCACCGGCGGCCCATGCCGCAAGGCCCGCGCGACCCGCGCAGGCGTCATGTCGGGAATTTTCGGAAAAATCGACACACACGGTTGGCACCGCACAAACCGCATGGCATGTTGTGGGTGTCTTGTCTCTCTCCTCCTCGTCGATTGCGGGCGGAAACACGCAATCGACATTCA
>JBAXFU010000113.1:0-8879 GCA_037139735.1 Phycisphaerae bacterium | reverse complement strand
GTTCGTCGTTCGTCGTCTCGTCCGTTCTTTTCCCGTCCCATTCACGCCCGTACGCAGGATGCCCATGAGAATCGCACGCAAGTTCACCGCCGCAGGACGCGACCCGTTTGCCTCCGTCACGTGGGTCAAGCGCCAATCGAAGATCACGAACCCGGACGGGTCGGTGGTCTTCCAGATGGACGACGCCGAGGTGCCGGAGACCTGGTCGCAGCTCGCCACTGACATCATGGTGAGCAAGTACTTCCGCAAGGCGGGCATTCCCCAGCCGGACGGGACGACGGGCCCGGAGAAGTCGGCCAAGCAGGTGATTCACCGGCTGGCGGGCTGCTGGCGGCACTGGGGCGAGAAGCACGGGTACTTCGACAGCAAGGACGACGCGCAGGCCTTCTACGACGAGTTGGCCTACATGATGGTGCACCAGATGTGCGCCCCCAACAGCCCGCAGTGGTTCAACACGGGCCTGAACTTCGCGTACGGCATCACGGGCCCGGCGCAGGGGCACTGGATCGTCGATCCGAAGACCGGCGAGCCGTCGCTGGCCTCCGACGCGTACACCCACCCGCAGCCCCACGCCTGCTTCATCCAGAGCGTCAGCGACGACCTGGTGAACGAGGGCGGCATCATGGACCTGTGGGTCCGCGAGGCCCGTCTCTTCAAGTACGGCAGCGGCACGGGCACGAACTTCTCCAACCTCCGCGCCGAGGGCGAGAAGCTCTCGGGCGGCGGGCGCAGCTCGGGCCTGATGTCGTGGCTGAAGATCGGCGATCGGGCCGCCTCGGCGATCAAGAGCGGCGGCACGACCCGCCGCGCCGCCAAGATGGTCTGCCTCGACATGGACCACCCCGACATTTCCGAGTTCGTGAACTGGAAGGTTCGCGAGGAGATCAAGGTACAGGCGCTCGTCGAGGGCCTCAAGCTCCTGAAGAAGCATGACGCCAAGCTGGCCGGCCAGTGCAAGGACCTCAAGCTCGAGCTTGATTACGACTACAACGGCGAGGCCTACCAGACCGTCAGCGGCCAGAACAGCAACAACTCGGTCCGCATTCCCGACGCCTTCTTCGACGCCCTCGACGCCAATCAGGACTGGAAGACCGTCAACCGCGTCAGCGGCAAGGTGGCCCGCACCTTCCCTGCGGGCAAGCTCTGGGACGACATCGGCTACGCGGCGTGGCGGTGCGCCGATCCGGGCGTGCAGTACGACACCACGATCAACGCGTGGCACACCTGCCCTTCGGGCGGGCGCATCAACGCCAGCAATCCGTGCAGCGAGTACATGTTCCTCGACAACACGGCGTGCAACCTGGCCTCGCTCAACGTGCTGAAGTTCTACGACGCCCAGTCGCGAACCTTCGACCTGGCTTCGTACGAGCACGGCATCGACCTGTGGACGATGGTGCTCGAGATCAGCGTGCTGATGGCGGCCTTCCCGAGCCGCGAGATCGCGGAACTTTCGTACAAGTACCGCACGCTGGGCCTGGGCTACGCCAACCTGGGCGCGATGCTGATGCAGGCGGGCATCGCCTACGACAGTGACGAGGCCCGCACGGTGTGCGCCTGCCTGACGGCCATCCTCACGGGCCGCTCCTACCGCATGTCGGCGGAGTTGGCCCGCGAGCACGGCGCGTTCGCCGGCTACGCGGCGGACAAGGAGAACATGCTGCGAGTCATCCGCAATCACCGCCGCGCCGCCCATGGCGTGTCGCGGGACGCGGCTGAATACGAGCACCTCCGCATCCGCCCCGTGCCGATCGATCACGGCCTCATCAAGGCCGGCCGCGTCCGGATCTCCAACGCCAATGCGATGCTCGGTCGCGCCGTCAAGGCGTGGGACGAGGCGTTGGCCCTTGGCGAGAAGCACGGCTACCGCAACGCCCAGACGACGGTGATCGCGCCCACGGGCACCATCGGCCTGCTGATGGATTGCGACACGACGGGCGTGGAGCCGGACTTCGCCTTGGTGAAGTTCAAGAAGCTCGCCGGCGGCGGCTACTTCAAGATCGCCAACGAATCGGTCCGTCCCTCGCTCAAGGCGTTGGGCTACTCCGAGTCGCAGATCGGTGAGATCATGCGCTACATCCTGGGCTCGCTCTCGCTCGACGTGCCCTGCCCTGCGTCGCTCAAGGGCCAGTCCGGCGAAACGCTCAAGGGATTCCTGATCCGCAAGGGCATGTCGGCCGCGGAGGTCGCGAAGATGGAGGAGGGGCTCCCGGGCGTCTTCGACATCTCCTTCGCCTTCTCGGCCTGGGCGCTCTCGCCCGAAGCGATCAAGGCCTGCGGGTTCGACCCGGCCGCCGCGACCTCCGACCCGTCCTTCAACCTCCTCTCCCGGCTCGGCCTTTCCGAAGCGGACATGGACGCGCTCAACCTGCGGGTCTGCGGCACCTCGACGATCGAGGGCGCCCCGCACCTCAAGGCCGAGCACCTGCCCGTCTTCGATTGCGCGAACAAGTGCGGCAAGCTCGGCAAGCGGTTCATCGCCCCCGGCGGCCACATCCGCATGATGGCGGCGGCCCAGCCGTTCATCAGCGGCGCGATCTCGAAGACGATCAACCTTCCCAACGAGGCGAGCGTCGACGACATCAAGGCCTGCTACCGGCAGTCGTGGGAACTGGGCCTCAAGGCCAACGCGCTGTACCGCGACGGCTGCAAGCTCAGCCAACCGCTCTCCGCCACGGCCGACGAGGCGAAGAAGGAGGCCGCCAAGGACGAGACGCCCAAGGAGGTCGTCGCCGCGTCCCCTACGCCGGCCGAGACGACCTCGGCCGTGCATGCGGGCTCGCTGGCGGCTGCGGTGATTGAGCTTCCGGTCAATCCCGCCCCGGCAAAGGCCGCACGGCGTCGCTTGGCCGACACCCGCCGCTCGCTCACGCACAAGTTCAACGTGGCCGGTCACGAGGGATATCTGACGGTCGGTCTCTACGACGACGGTCAGCCGGGCGAGCTCTTCATCACGATGAGCAAGGAAGGGTCCACCATCGGCGGCCTGATGGACTCCCTGGGCACGGCGACGAGCGTGTCGCTCCAGTACGGCGTGCCGGTCAAGAGTCTGGTCGACAAGTTCAGCCACCAGCGGTTCGAGCCCGCGGGCATGACCGAGAACCCCGACATCCCGATCGCCAAGAGTCTCGTCGACTACATCTTCCGTTGGATGGGCATGCAGTTCATCCCGGGCTATCGCGAGGCCAACGCCCCCCGCCGCGGCGAGTCGATGCAGACCGAACCCGCCGCCCCGCTGTGGGAGGGCACGTCGCGTCTCTCTTCCCCCGCTTCGGATCTCCCCACGGCGACGACCATGACCACCGTGGTGTCGCACGAGGTCAAGATCCTCAACACCGGCGGCGTCGCCACGGAGACCGTGACGGCGATGTCGAGCACGCTCTCCGAGTACATGAACAGCGTCGGCGATGCGCCCGCGTGCGATGTCTGCGGCACCATCACCGTCCGAAGCGGCACCTGCTACAAGTGCGTGAACTGCGGCAACAGCATGGGTTGCAGCTGATCGGCTGCAGTCGACCCGCCCGCCACGCCACGTCATCCAACCTCTCCACGCGACTGAAAGGACTCCATCCGAAGCATGTTCACCACAGCCTAGAGGCTCTGCCCTCTGGTGAAGAAGGCTGGGAAATCGGTTGATCGCGACGTCGAAGGCGCCTCGCCCGGGTGGATAAAGCCGCCGGGAAGCAGGAAGCCTGGCGGGGCGGAGAATCGAGGACCGATGCCGACCCACCGCTGAGCATCGATCACGACCAATCGGCGACGATGCCGCCCTCTTCCGCGGAGGTCGGCGGCATCGAGGCTCGACCAAGGCGACCCGCGGCCGCGGGACGCACGAACGCCACGGAGCGCCGTGATCGATGAACGAGACCGGGCAGGCCGCCAGCGGCGGCATCCGCCGACGTACCAGCCTTCTTCACCAAGGTCACCAGAGTCCACCACTCGCAGGGCACAAGAAAAACGGCGGTCCACCCCCGCCGGTCTCACCAGACACTTGGCCCTGCACCTCCCCGAACCCCCGGGTTCCACCACCCGGGGGTTCCTTTTTTTTCACCACGCTCCTGAGACTGAACGCTTCACGCCCGAAGCGCAAGAAGCATCGATCCAGCGATGACGGCGCGGGCGGTCCATGCGAGCGTCCTGATCCAGTTGGTCAGCACCAGCCGACGCATGGCCTGCTTCGATCCGGTTCGCTCCAAGACCGCGTGCAGCGGCACCTGCAGCAGGAAGGTGCTGAGCCAGACGACCACCAGCAGCGCCACGCCCGTCCATGCCAATGTCGGCGACGCCGCATGGGCCAGTGGCGTGACGAGCAGCATGGCCGACGCCGCCTCGATGAGCATCACTGGCGCGACCACCCAGGTGGTTCGCCGCTGGTGAGCGTGTTCGTAGGGCTTGAAGGCGTCCTCGCCGACCTCGGCGAAGAGCGGATAGTGAACGACCTGGACGAACCAGATGAGGCCGGTCATGAACCAGGTCGCGGCGGCATGCACGATGACCAAGGGCACGTTCAGCCTCGCCCCTTCACGCGCGCGAGCCCGCCGTCGACACCGAGCACCTGCCCGGTCACCCAGGACGCCTGCGGGCCCAGCAACCAGGCGACGGCCCCCGCGACGTCATCCGGTTCGCCGATTCGGCCCAGCGGGTGCATCGCGGTCGAGGCCTTGAGCGAGGCCTCGTTGGAGGTCAGCCGCCCGGTCATGGGCGTGCGGGTCAGGCCGGGCGCCACCACGTTCACGCGAATGCGTCGTGGCGCGTAGGTGGCGGCGGCGGAGCGGGCGAGTCCTTCGACGCCGGCCTTGGCGGCGGCGACCGCCTCGTGGTTGGAGAGTCCGATGGCGGCGGCGACGGACGACATGAGCACCAAACTGCCGCCGGCTTCGCCGAAGACCTTGACCGCGCCTCGCACGACACGGAAAGCCGTGACGAGGTTGGCCTGCAACTGGGCATCGAACTCGTCGTCGGTCGTGAGGTGGGCGGGCTTGAGCAGGAACGCGCCGGCGAGGTTGGCGACACCGTCGATGCGGCCGAACTCGGCGACCGTCCGGGCGAGGACCGCATCGACGTCCGAGGCGACTGCGGGATCGCCGATCATCGGCATGATGGCGCCGGCACCGGCGAACTTGTCGAGCCGTTCCTGCTGACGAGACACGGCGACGACGCGACCTCCTTCTGCGGCCAGACGCTCGCACAGGGCCGTGCCGATGCCGCCCGCACCTCCGAAGATCACGTAGACGCCGTTTGAATGATGGTTCATGCCTGATGTCCGCGAAGCGTTGGGGTCGATTCAGTTCGTCGACAGTGTCCGGTCGCGGCGAGCCGCGACGCATGCCCGGCGGGCGTGGAGAAGGATGAGACCGAAGGGGATCCACCACAGGAGGTCGTTGGAGAGGATGGTCCAGCCCATCGACCACGGAAGCCGCCCTTTCATCGCGGCATCGACGAAGCCGATCGGCCCGAGCACCTTGCCGACGAGGCCGACCAGCGTGATGGGCCAGTGGCGCAGCGGCGCACCGGCTGCCACGATGTATCCGAGACCGTACACGCCCACGATCATGCCGATGCAGCCCCAGAGTTCCGGCCACACCTCGGTCGAGGCGGGGCGAACCCCAAGCAGCGACAGCGACCAGACGGGCGCGATGATCATCACCGCGCCCCACGCAAGGTTGTACACGCCCGCGGCACGCAGCCACCACGCCATCCAAGCGGGCGGGACCGGCGAGGATTGCCCGACCATCGGGGCGACAACAGGAGAGGATTCGGACATGATCGGGCAGGAACTCCCCGTAGAGGGTGATCGAGAACCATGGGTTCGCCCGGCCACGGTCGATCGGATGCACGCCGAGGGCCGACTCGCCGACGACCGACATGTCGGCTGGTCGGCTGGCCGGGAGGCGGCATGGTCCGCACCGCCGCCCGGACGACACGTCGCCGGGCGGGGGACAGGGCCGGCAGGCTTTCGCTTCATCGATGGCGTGATGCATCATGTGGACCGACGAGCATGTCAGACCCGTCGATCTCGCGAACACCCGTTTCGGGGCCGCGGGCCAGGAGCGTGAGGGTCGCCGCGGGTGGCGCGAGGGGCCATGCCTTCCCCCGCTCGGACGGGCGCGACGTCGGGAAGCGTCGCTCGCGACTCATATGAGGGTTCTGCCGCGACGATGAATGCCCGGGGGCGACGCGCGTTCACGGTCGAGTCTTGCGCAAGACCGCCGGGGCGATCGCGTCGTCCTCGATCCGAGGTGTCCCGTGATTTCACGACTGAGCATCCGTCAGCGACTGATGTTGTTGATCATCCTGCCGCTGATCGGCGCGGGGATCGTCGACTGGCAACTGCTTCGCGCCATCGATTCGGTGCGCATCGGCGGAACGATGGCGGGCAAGGTGGCCGAGAAGTCGGACCTGATCGCCGACCTCAAGTCGCCCTCCCTGTTCGTCGTGGAGTACTACGCCACGGCGCAGCGGCTCTGCACGGAGTCGGACCCGAAGCGGCGCGAGGAGTTGGCCAAGGACCTGCAGCGGCTGGCCTCGGAGTTCCGGGGCCGCTGCGGGCATTGGCAGGACAAGGGGCTGGAGAAAGATGTGCACGCGGCGATCTTCGGGCGGGCGACGCCCGGCGCCGAGCGAGTGATCGCGACCGTGACGACCGAGGTGATGCCGACGGCCCTCCGGGGCGACCTTGCCGCGGCCGCGGGCGTGATGCGGTCGAAGGTCGATCCGGCCTTCCTTGAGCACGCCGCGGCGATGCGGCAGGCGATGATGGTGACCGACTCGGCCGCCCAGCAGGTGAACCTGATCGCCTCCGCGGAGGTGGGCCGCTGGCGTCTGAGCGCATTGATGATCGCCGGCGGCATGCTGTGCGTGGTCGTGCCGCTGGGCTGGCTGCTGATGCGGAGCGTGGTGCTCCCGATCGAACGCCTGAGCCTTGCGATGCACGACGTGGCGAGGGGTTCGGGCAATCTCCGCACCCGGATGCAGGTGGGCGGCGATCGCTCGGAGATCGGACGACTCGCCGAGAACTTCAACAGCTTCATCCAGTGCGTGGCCTCGATGGTGCTCGAGATCGACCGCATGGCCTCGGGGCTGCAGTCGAGCGCGGACCACATTTCGGCGAGCTTCGACGAGAGCCGTCGCGCGACGCAGCACCAGACCGAGAACCTGCGGCGGATGATCGAGAGCGTCGATCAACTGAGCGTCGCCTCCTCGACCATCGCGACGACCTCTTCGCAGGCGACCGAGGCCTCGCGGCTCGCGGGCCAGGTGGCGACCGAAGGCGACCGCGCGGTCCGCGCGACGATCGACGTGATGAGCCGCATCGACCACACGGTCTCCGCAGGCGCGTCCCGCGTGAGCGAACTGGGCGAGCGGAGCAACGAGATCGGAAAGATCATCCTCGTGATCAACGACATCGCCGACCAGACCAACCTGCTCGCGCTCAACGCGGCCATCGAGGCGGCGAGGGCCGGCGAGCACGGCCGCGGGTTCGCGGTGGTCGCCGACGAGGTTCGCAAGCTCGCCGAGCGGACCACCGCCGCCACCAAGCAGGTCAGCGAGTCGATCCGCGAGATCCAGGCGATGACCGCCGAGAGCGTCCGCAGCATCAGCGAGGGCTCCGAGGAGGTCAAGCAGGGCATCGTGGCCGCCAAGGGCACGACCGACAACCTCCGAAGGATCGTCGAGCAATCGAGCGCCACGGGGCAGTTGATCTCGCACATCTCCACCAGCGCGTCGGATCAGGCCCGCCTGAGCGAGTCGATCCGCGACGGGGTCCGGCAGGTCAGCGCGGCGGCCGAGGAACTCGAGCAGAGCAGCGAGCTGACGGTGCAGAACACCGCCGAACTCGCGTTCCGCAGTCGCCAACTCATGGAGATGGTCGCGAGATTCCAACTCGACTGCCGCTCGCCCGAACGCGCTCGGCATCACCTCGAGCAACCCATCGAATCGTCCCTCGGGCGGATCATCGAGATGGGCCCCTCGGGCGCGTGCATCGTGCCCAACGCCGCGTTCACGGCCGACAAGGGCAAGCGGGTGGAGATCGAGTTCACGATCGGCGACCACATGCGGCGTGCGCCGGCGGTGGTCAGGTGGATCCGTCAGACGACCGACGGCCCTCGCGCCGGGCTGGAGTTCACGCCGCGAATCGACGAGTTCATCCGTCGAGACGAGTGAGGCCGCCGTCGGCGGGTCCCGAGTCGCTCGGGCGGATCGGAACATCGACGGACCAGGGCCTCCCCAGGATGTCCATGACGCGGACACGGACCGTCGACGGCCCCCGTGCCCGCCCCCCGAACGGGATGTTCGCCACGCTCTCCACGCATCGCCGTCGCCAGGTGCGCTGATCCTGCCACGCCGGGATGAACGGACCTGCCCCGTCCGTCTCGGTGGCGACCCCCCACCACTCGACCATCGCCCGCGGATCCTTCGCCTCCGAGTCGCCTTCGATGGTCCAGCGGCAACGCAGGAGTTCCACCCGAACGCCGCCCTTGCCGTCGAACCGGGCATCGACCGCGAGTTCGGGGAAGCCGGGCCACGAATCGCGACCCGCTCCCTCCGCTTGACTCCAACGGGCCGGAATCGGCACCAGTCGAACCGAGACGCCTCCGAAGGCCGCGGCATGGGCCTCCATGTGGTGAAGCGTGGCGTCGAATCGATCGGCCAGACAACAGAGACGCGGAAGGCCTCGGCGCATGGCCGCCCCGGCCGCGGCGACGACCTGATCCACCTCGAGTACTTTCCCCGGCGGCCGGACGTGCACGGCCTGGTCGCCCGCGATGCCGTGCACGAGCGGATCGGTCGGGCCGGGGCCGGTCCAGCAAGCCTTGCCCCCCCCCCCCCCCCTGCCCCCCCGCCCCCCCCCCCCCCCGAACTGCCGACGGTACGCACCC
>JBAXFU010000112.1:0-9033 GCA_037139735.1 Phycisphaerae bacterium | reverse complement strand
CGGCGCGGCTTCTTCCACTACTACGAGAAGGAGGTCTTCCCGTGCACGCTTGCGGCAGCGAGGAAAGCCGCCGGGCCCGGTTCCCAACAACATGGGCATGGAGACCCTCGTCGGCGCGTGCATCGGCATCGGTCTGGCTGCCGCCTGCGGCATGCGGGTCTTCATTCCCCTGCTGGTCCTGGGCTTGGCCTCCCGTGCAGGTCTGGTCACGCTCTCCGCATCCACGCAATGGCTGGCTTCCACGCCCGCTCTCTGGACGCTCGGCGTGGCCTGCCTGGTGGAGGTGATCGCCTATTGGCTCCCTTCGATCGATCATGCGCTCGACGTCATCGCCGCGCCGGCCGCCCTGGCCGCGGGCACGCTGGCGGCCGCCTCCCAGTTCGGCGAGTTCACCCCGGCCCTGTCGTGGGGGCTGGGAGCCATCGCCGGTGGCGGCGTTGCGGGCCTTTCCGCGGCCACCAACATCTCGACCCGCGGGGTCGGCACCCTCACCACCGCGGGCCTGGTCAATCCGTTGATCTCCGCCATCCAGTCGGCGGTCAGCGTGGCGCTGTCCGTGCTGGCGGTCGTGGTGCCGGTGGCGATGGTGGTCGTGCTGGTGATCGTGCTTGCGACCGTGTTGGTCCTGCTGCGGCGACGCTGGCGTCGATCTGACGGTGCCGGGATCATGGCCGCGGGCTGACCGGAACGAGACCCGAACGGACCCCGTGGCGGGCGGATCGAATCGGGGGCTTGCGCCTACACTCTCGACCCGGTGCGACACCGGACCAGACCGCGGGCTGCCGGCCCGATGGTGCGGCATCGTCGCACGGAATCCTTCGCTCGGAGACACGCTTTCATGGCTCACGACCCCCTCGACACGGTGATCGGTGTGACCGATTCCTCCCGTCGCGACACCGCCGCCTCCGCCAAGCACGTCGCCGCCGCCGTCAAGTTCGACGTCGCCGGCGACCGCACCGGCGCAGTGGCCGAGTATCGCAAGGCCGTCAACGCCGATCCCGCCAACGTCGATGCTCTCTTCAAGCTGGCGTACCAGCTCGACCTGATGGGCGAGGAGGACGAGGCCCTCGCGCTCTACGAGCAGTGCTGCGACACGCCGCCGGCGAACGTGAACGCGCTGCTGAACCTTGCGGTGCTCTACGAGGATCGCTGCGATTTCGCCGCGGCCGAGCGGTGCCTCAAGCAGGTGCTCGACACGCGTCCCAACCACCTCCGCGCCCGGCTGTACATGCGAGACATCCAGGCGAGCCGCGAGATGGTGGTGGTGGAGGAGCAGGACCGCGACATCTTCAAGCGCAAGGCGATGCTCGACACGCCGGTGACGGACTTCGAGCTTTCGGTGCGGGCCCGCACGTGCCTCAAGAAGATGAACATCCGCACGCTGGGCGACTTGCTCAAGATCACCGAGGCCGAGCTGCTGAGCTACAAGAACTTCGGCGACAGCTCGCTGACCGAGATCAAGAAGATGCTCACGGCCAAGGGCCTACGTCTGGGTCAGGGACTCGAGGACGCCCACCGTCAGGCCCGCCGCGCCCTGATGGAGCAGTACAAGGGCACCGACAAGATGGCCGTGCTCGCCAAGCCCATCTCGGAGCTCAACCTCTCGGTCCGGGCCCGCAAGGCCGTGCAGCTCATGAGCTGCACCACGCTGGGCGACCTCGCCAGCCACACCGAGGCCGAGCTCATGGGCATCAAGAACTTCGGCGCCACCTCCCTCAAGGAGGTCAAGGACCGCCTCACCGAGTTCGGCCTCTCGCTCCGCACGCTCGACGCCTGAGGTCGCTCGCTCGAGGTCTGGGCCCATGCCCGACACGCCGACCACCACGAACGCCACCGGCGGGGAGAAGTCTCCCCGCCGGTTTGCTTTCCTCCTCACGCCGCGGCCGTGGATGTTCACCCTCGGCATCCTCGCCGTCACGGCGGTCATCCTGCGGACCGAAGGACGGCTGTGGACCTGCGCCTGTGGGTCGTGGAAGGTCTGGGCGGGCGACATCTGGAGTCGACACTGCTCGCAGCATCTCTTCGACCCCTACGCCTTCACCCACGTCTCGCACGGCTTCATTCTCTGGTTCGCGCTCGCGTGCATCCCGCGACTGCCCGACCACGGGTGGCGATTGCGTCTGGTGGTCGCCCTCGAGGCCGCGTGGGAGATCTTCGAGAACTCGCCGCTGGTCATCAACCGATACCGCATGGCGACGATCTCGTATGACTATCTGGGCGACACGGTCGTCAACGCCCTGGGCGACGTTGTCGCGTGCCTGCTCGGCGCGTTGATCGCACGGCGCATCGGCCTCTGGTGGACGCTCGCCCTCTTCCTCGTGCTCGAGGCGGCCCTCGCGGTCGCCATCCGCGACAATCTGACCCTCAACGTCGTCATGCTGCTGTGGCCCATCGACGCCGTCAAGCAGTGGCAGCTCTCAGGACACTGAGCCGCCCGCATCGTCGGCGGGGGGGCGTTCGCCCGTCGCTCGATACGTGGCCCTCGAGGCCATGTACTCCTCGGGGCTGATCCGGAGATCCGGCAACTTGCCCTGCTGGTGCAACGCGTGCAGATGCTTGAGGAAGGGCACGCACCATTGGCATCCCGTGCCCGCCGACAGGCATTCGCTGATGAGCGAGGCCACTGGCGGGTTCTCGCGCGACAGATAGCCGCGGATCTTGCGGAGCGTCACGTGGAAGCAAAGGCAGACCTCGTCGTCCTGGTTCACGCCCGCAAGTGTACGAATACACTCGCCTTCCCATGCACGATGCCGCCGCGAAGTCTCACGAGCCCCAGCCCTCCGATGGCGAGGAGTGGTTCGCTCGTCCCGACGCCGGCCCGGGAGCGCCGGGCCTGAGCTTCGGCTGCACCCAGTGCGGCGACTGCTGCACCGGCGCGGGCGGCTACGTCCTCTTCACGCCCGACGAGGCCGCCGCCCTGGCGCGGCGACTGGGCGTGGGCGTCGAGGAGTTCATCGGCCGCTACACCCACGACACCGCCGCCGGACGGAGTTTGCGCGAGGTCCGCAGCGAGTTCGGACTCGATTGCGTCTTCCTCGACCGCGAGAAGATTCCCGGCCGCGCGGTCTGCGGCGTGTACGAAGACCGCCCGATGCAATGCCGCACGTGGCCCTTTTGGAAAAGCAACCTCGAGACGCCCTCGGCGTGGGCCAGAGCGTCGCGATCGTGTCCGGGCATGAACAAGGGGCGTCGGTACGACGTGCAGCAGATCCGCATCCTTCGCGACAAGGTGGAGATCTGATGGCCTCGCCCCCCTCGCCCCGCTGGAAGCTCCTCGCGCTTGATCTCGACGGCACCCTCGTGGGCTCCGGCGGCGAGATCTCCCGCGAGAACATCGACGCCGTGCATCGCGCCCGCGAGGCGGGCATCAAGGTGGTGGTGTGCACCGGCCGCGGCCTTCGCGAGTGCCGCCGCTTCCTCGACGCCCTTGGCCAGACCGAGCCCGTGGCCGTCGCCGGGGGCAGCATCATCGCCGACCCTGTGACGGGCCGCACGCTCCATCGCTTCTCGATGGATCCCGCGCTCGTGCACGACGTCGTGAACCTCATGCACCGCCACGGGCACCCTGCGCTCGTGCTCAAGGACCCCGCCGCGGCGTCGCTCGACTACCTCGTCGTCGAGAGCGAGCATCGCCATCCGCTCGATCCCGTGATGCACTGGTGGTTCGACGCCATGAAGGTCGGCGTTCGCCACGTGCAGCACCTGCACGAGGACGAGCACCCCGAGCACACCGTTCGCATCGGCGTCTTCGGCATCTCGACCTCCATGCACCGCCTCGTCGCCGAGCTCGAGCCCGTGGTCGGTTCGCGTGGCACGTACCACAACTTCCCCGCCGTGGTGCTGCCCACGCATCGCCAGCGACTGGGCCCGGGCGAGAACTTCCACATCCTCGAACTCTTCGACCAGGCGGGGAACAAGTGGTCGGCCGTGAGCCACTTGGCCGCCCGGTGGGGCATCGATCCCGCGCACACGGCGGCCATCGGCGACGAAGTCAATGACCTCGCCATGATCCGCGGGGCCGGCCTGGGCGTGGCGATGGGAAACGCGGTGCCGCTGGTTCGCGACGCCGCGGCACGCTCCACCCTCCATCACGACCAACACGGGGTGGCCCACGCCATCGACCGCATGCTGGAGGGGGAGTGGTGAGGCCGGGCAGGTGCCATGCCCCCAACCGGGGCATGCACCGGGATCTCGTTGGGGCGAGTGCTGCGAGCGGCCTCGGTGCCCAGCCGATGGCCTATGCTTATTGAGTATTCATTCTCAATAAGAGCCGGTAGGTCGGGTCGCAGGGAGTCAGCCGTGGCCACGGGACGCAGGAGTTTCATCAAGGTGGCGGCGATGGCGGCGGCGTGCCTCTGGGGCGGTCCTGCGGCGTTGGCGGAGCCGCCCCGTGCCGTCAGGGCCGTCGTGTCGGTGCCTCCCCTGAAGGGCATCGTGGCGGCGGCATTGCCCAAGGACGCCACGGTCGAATCGCTGATTCCTCCCGGTGCCAGCGAGCACGGGTACGAGATTCCGCCCCGGAAACTGGCGATGCTGGCGACTGCCGACGTGGTGGTGACGGTGGGGCTGGGCGTTGAGCCGCAGGTCGAGAAGTACCTGCGGGAGCATCCGCGGGCCGGTCGGGTGGAGGTCCGCTTCGCCGACGTGGCGGGCATGGCCGAGGCCGGGCACGATCATCACGAGCATGAGGGGCACGGCGAAGCGTGCGAGCACTCGCATTCGGTCGACCCGCATCTGTGGCTCGACTGCGAGCAGGTAACCAAACTCGCCGCGGCGGTGCACGCCAAGGCCGCGGAGGGCGGCCTTGCGGGTGACAGGGCGGCCCTCGACGCGTTCAACGCCAAGGTGGCCAAGGTCGACGAGTCGTACCGCACGATGGTGGCGCAGGCCGAGCGACGCTCGATGGTGGTGGCCCATGACGCATGGGGGCACTTGACGCGGCGCTACGGGCTCACCTTCGTCGCCATCACGGGCTTGCAGGCCGGCGAAGCGACGCCCGCCGCGATCGAGTCGGCCGTGAAGGCCTCGCGCGAGCTGGGGGTGACGGCGGTGGCGGTCGAGCCGCAAATCTCGCAGCGGGTGGCCCGACGCGTGGCCAAGGCCGCCAACCTGCGGGTGCTCACGCTCGATCCGCTCGGTTCGGGCGACTGGTTCGAGTTGATGGAACGCAACCTCGCGACGCTGCGTGACGCACTGGGCGTGCGAGCACAGCCTGCCACGCCCGTCACGCCCGCCGAACCTGCGGCCGAGTCCCCGAGTCCGACATGACCCTCGCCGTCGATATCCGTGGCGTGTGGCACTCCTTCGCGGGCAGCCAGGGCCCGCCCGCGCTCGAGGATGTGTCGCTGAGCGTCCGCGAGGGAGAGCGGCTGGGCATCCTGGGTCCCAACGGCGGGGGCAAGAGCACGCTGCTGCGGCTCGTGCTGGGGCTTCTGCCACTCCAGCGGGGCGAGATCACCGTCTGCGGCGTGAGTCCGTCCAAGGCGCGACGTGAAGGCCTGATCGGCTATGTGCCGCAGCGGCCCGAGATGGAGTTGGCGATGCCGCTGACGGCCCGCGAGGCGCTCGCGCTGGGTGCGACGTGGCGCCTTCCCGCGTGGCGACGCGTGCCCGCGGAACTCGCATCACAGGTGGAGCGGACGATCGACCTGGTGGGGGCGAGGGAGTTCGCGGCCAAGCCGGTGGGTTCGCTCAGCGGCGGGCAACTGCAGCGGGTGCTGATCGGGCGGGCGCTCGTGAGCAAGCCGCGGATGCTGGTGCTGGACGAGCCGATGGTGGGGATCGATGCGGCGGGTCAGCGTCAGTTCGCCTCGCTCCTGGGGGAGATCCACCGCACGACGGGCGTGACGATGCTGACGGTGACGCACGACCTTCGCGCCATCGTGGCCGGGAGCGACCAGGTGGCGTGCCTCGCGCGGCGGCTGCACAGCCACGGCAGCCCGCAGGGGCTTACGCCCGCCGTGCTGGCCGAACTCTTCAGCCACGACGTGGCGGGGCTCATGGGCGAGTTGGCGGGCATGCACGTGCACGCGCATGGTCCCGGCGAGACGTGCCCCGACGGACCATCGCACGGGCGTGAACACGGGCCTCAACACGGGCATGACCACGGCCCCGGCTGCCGCCACCCGCCCCGCGAAGGGGGCGGGGCATGAAGACCCTCGAGATCCTCCAGACGCCCGAGCTTCGCGCCATCTACCTCGACGCCCTGCTCGCCGGGCTGCCCGTGACGATCATGGGCGGCGTGCTCAGCGTGCTCGCCGTGGTGAAGCGGCTGGGCTTCGCGGGCCAGGGCATCAGCCACAGCGCCTTCGGAGGCGTGGGCATCGCGGCGATGCTGCTGGCGGTGGGGCTCCTGCCCGAGTCGGAGCCGTGGGCCGCGCCCGCGCAGTTCGCGGTGATCGTCCTCTTCTGCCTGGCTGCATCGTGGGGCATCGGCCTGCTCAGCCATCGTCGCACGCTCCCGGTCGACACCGCCATCGGCGTCTTTCTGGCCGGCTCGATGGCGGGCGGGGCCATCCTCGTGCAGGTGGCCCGCGAGGTGGCGAATGAACGCGGGCGCGTGGGGCTCGTGCAAAGCTGGGAGTCGATCCTCTTCGGGGCCATCGTGGGGGCCGGCAAGGCCGACGTCGCGTTGGCGTGGATCGTGGCGGCGCTGGTGCTCGGGGCGTTGTGGTGGCACCGCCGGCGGCTGCTCTTCTGGGCCTTCGACGAAGAGTCGGCTCGCGCCTTCGGCATGCCCGCCGTGCCGGTGCGACTCTTGGCGATGTCGGTGCTCGCGGTGGCGATTGTGACGGCGATGAAGCTCATGGGCGTCATTCTCGCCACGGCCCTGCTCGCGCTGCCGGGGGCCACGGCCCTGCGGGTGGCCTCGCGGATGACCACGGTGCTGCTGGCGTCGACACTGGTGGCGGTGACGGGGCTCATCGGCGGCTTGGTGCTCAGCGTCGAGACGGATTGGCCCGCCGGGCCGAGCATCGTCATCGTGCTGGCGGCGATCTTCGCCCTTGCGTGCGCGGCGCCGCGGCGGCTGACGTGAGCGTGGCCGTCGGGCGTGTCGCGTTCGCTATCATCCTCGCATGAAGGCCGAACCCATGCTCGCTGAACTCAACCGACTCCGCAAGGACCTGGGCGAAGATCCCACCGACCTCGAGTGGCTGACGCTGCACCACGTCTTTTGCTTCGTGAGCTACAAGATCGCCGACTTCCAGAAGTACATGGAGGAACAGACCGCCAAGGGGGCCTTCCGGGAGTACGAAGAGTCCCGGTAACCGCATGGTCAGGTCCGATCGCGATTTTTCGCGCATCGGTTTGAACCGTGGGCCTTGCGGATCGGTACACCATGATGGATACTGTGAGGCGGTTCCTTTCGCGTCGGGCACGGTCGGGTGCGGCGGGCCAGAAGCCCGTCTCCGACAGGGCGACGCGACGACCGGGGGCGAGCGTTCGCTCTCGGGCGGTGTGCCGCGGATGACGGTCCGCGGGAACGGAGCTCGGGTCGGGGCGTACAGGCCCCGTCGCCGGGGAGGCATCGTGAGCAAGGAGGTGATCCAGTGAAGATCGACTGTATTTCGGGGCTGCGTTCGTAAGGACGCGACTCGACGGAGTGGCGCCCGGTGCCCATGGCATCGACGCAGCCCACTACGGCAAGCACGTAGCGCCGGCCGCCTCCGCAGGGGCGGCCGGTGTGTTTTTTCGGGCCGTGCAAGCAATGGACGCAGCGGGCGCTGCCGCCGCTGCATCGCCCCATACGCTCTGGTCATGAGCGGCCTGCACATCTCCCGCGGCTCGTGCACCGTCATGTTCGCGTACGACATCGGCTTTGGCATCGAGCTCGACCGCGTCGAGGCGATGCTGGCAGCCACGGCCGACGGGGCGCCTCAACGCGAGTATCTCCGCCACGCCCGCAAGGCACCCAAGTCGTTCGAGTATCGCCCGGCCCCCATCCGGCTGGTGCGCCGTGGCAAGCCCGTCGCCATAGGGGCCCACCTCACCGACGTGGCGGTCAGTCTCACCCTCTACGACTTCGGCGCCGTCTCGGTGGCCTACACGATTCCGCTGGCGGGCGGGCTCGACGTCCTCACCGGCCTGAGCGCGGATCTCTACGACCATGCCGCCCTCGCGGCCGACTCGCGCGAGCATGCACGCATGCTCCTCGAGGACCTGCGCCCGGCCATCCACAAGTCGGGCCTCCTGCCCCTGGTCGAGGACTATGTCGTCTTCCACGCGGCGGAGTTCGACTGCCAGGCGCCCAGCGCGAGCGAGTTCGTGGTCGCCGCGAGGCAGTCGGTCGCGGGCGTGCTTCGCGCCGAGCGGACGGCCCTCTCGTCGCAGGAAGTGGGGGAGGCGACCTCCTCGGTGGTGAGCTACACCCCCGGCGACGCGGCGGTGATCGACTGGAACGCCGCGTTGCTCCTCGGGCCCGACATGGAGGACGTGCTGGCGGTCCTCGAGTTCGCCAACGTCGAGCTGCTCGAGATGCGATTCCTCGACGGCCAGCTCGATCGCGCCCTCGAGCGGGCCTATGCGGCGACGGGTCGCAAGGTGTACGCCTTCATCCGCGGGCACGCCGGCTCGCTCCGCGAGGTGGCGGGCATGCAGGTCGACTCGGCGATGCTCTTCGAGACGGTGAACAACACGCTCAAGCTGCTGGGCGATCAGCATCTGGCCCGCGTCTATCGCACCTGCGCCGAGCGATTCCACCTGCCCGACTGGGACGCGAGCATTCTCCGAAAGCTCGGCCTGCTCGAAGGGCTCTACGAAAAGCTCAACGACCGCCAGACCACGCGGCGGATGGAGGTGCTCGAGTGGATCATCATCCTGCTCATCGCCTTCGAGGTGATCGCCACGTGGGTGTGGCCGCTCGTCGAGCCGACCCTGAAGTCGTGGCTGCTCGGCGGTGATTGAGCGGAGCCATGGGCCGAGGGCGCTCGGCCGTGATGATCATTGAAGCGAGGTTCCGCGTTCAGGACGTCGATCCGCGCATGCCAGCCCGCTTCGGGCGTCCCCTCGTTGAGCCGTGGGCGCGGCCCGGCT
>JBAXFU010000111.1:0-9070 GCA_037139735.1 Phycisphaerae bacterium | reverse complement strand
GCGGGGTAAGCCGGCTGGGGCCGCGGGGTAAGCCGGCTGGGGCCGCGGCCTGAGCCGCCCGGCGCCGGTTCAGTGCACGTCGGCGTGCACGATCACCTTGCCCGACTCGCCCGTTTCGAAGAAGTGGGCCCGGCGAGGATCGACCACCAACGAGGCCACGTCGCCGGATCGCACCGCTGCATCGGCGGCGATCCTTGCCACCACGTGCGGATGGGCCGGCGTCGAGCAGTAGACGTCCATCGCGTCCCCGAGCGGCTCGACCACTCGCACCGGGAAGGACCACGCGTCACCGCCGGTCTCGCCGCCCTTCGAAGGACGCAGCGCCTGCGGCCTGATTCCCATCACCACCCGCTTGCCCGCATGGGGCATCAGCGCATCGGCATGCCCGCCGGGCCCAATGGCGACCGAATACGGGTGGCCCGAGGGGTCCTTCGATCCCTCGACGAAGCGGAGCGTGCCCCCCTGGGAGACCAGGTCGCCCTCGAGGAAGTTCATCGGCGGCGTGCCGACAAAGCCCGCCACGAACCGGTTGCGGGGCTTGCGGTAGACCTCCAGGGGCGTGCCGTCCTGCTGGATGTCGCCCTTGTTCATCACCACGATGCGGTCGCCCAGCGTCATCGCCTCTTCCTGATCGTGCGTGACGTAGATGGTCGTCGTCTTGAGGCGAAGGTGGAGCGCCTTGAGTTCGGCGCGGGTGGTCACGCGGAGCTTGGCGTCGAGGTTGCTCAGCGGCTCGTCGAAGAGGAAGGCCTTGGGCTCGCGGACGATCGCCCGCCCCACCGCCACGCGCTGACGCTGCCCGCCGGACAGGGCCTTGGGCTTGCGGTCGAGGAGTTCCTCGATGCCCAGGATCTTCGCGGCTGCATGGACCTTCTGCTCGATCTGGTCCTTGGGCATGCCCCTGAGCTTCAAGGCGAAGGCCATGTTCTTGTACACCGACATGTGCGGGTACAGGGCGTAGTTCTGGAAGACCATGGCGATGTCGCGGTCCTTGGGGTGAACATCGTTGACGACCCTGCCGCCGATGCTGATCGTGCCGCCGGAGACGTCCTCGAGCCCCGCGACCATGCGGAGGGTCGTCGACTTGCCGCAGCCCGAGGGGCCCACGAGCACGACGAACTCGCCGTCGCGGATGTCGAGGGAGAGATCCTTGACGGCCTCGAAACCACTCGGGTAGACCTTGCGAACACGAGAGAGGGTGACCTGTGCCATAGTCTGGGCGTAGGTTACACCCACCGGCAGTCTCCCGCCATCGGACCTCGAGAACCTCTTGGGACCTTTCCGTCCGGGCCCAAACCATCCCTCGCGACCGTCCGATCACGACACGCGATGCCTCGATGCGACGCCTCGCGGTCGCGACAATCCGCACGTCCGTCACGACGCTCGCTCAGCGCGACCCCGATCGTCGCGTTGGCGTCAGATTCCGCCGGCGAACTCCGATGCACCATCATCGCCACGGCGACCGTGCAAGGAGGCACATGCGTTATGGGTCCCTCTGAAAAGTCCTTCAATCAAGTCAAGAACATCCTGGGCAAGCTGGATCGGTCGATCGACCAGATCCGCAACCAGCGGACAGCTCCGCCGACGCCGATGCACTCCTCGGCCGAGGCCACCCGCCCGGCCCCGACGCCGCAGGCCCAGGCTCCCCGGGCGACTTCGGCCTTCGGTCGGGCCACGCCGATCCCCCCCACCAACTGATCGGTGACGGGCAGGCAGGGGTGGGTCGCCGGCGGTGAAGCGGCCACGAGGCGTCGATTGCAAGCGGTCGCAAAAAGGCCATTTCCCCGCCCTCCCGCCCCCATCCCCCCAACTCACAGGCCGCTCACAGGCCGCTCACAGGCCGTAGACGGCCTTGGCCCTCGACTCGAGGTGCCTCATCAGGGGGTCGGCCGAGAGGTCGGCTCCGGTGACCATGCGGCACAGGTCCGACGCCCGGTACCGCCGCCCGTGCCTGTGGATCTTGGTGTTCAGCCACTTCTTGAGTTCGTCGAACTTCCCCTTGGCGATCTGCTTCTGCAGGTCGGGGATGTCCACGTTGATCTTCTCCCAGAACTGGGCGGCATACAGGTTGCCGAGGGTGTAGGTCGGGAAGTAGCCCACCAACCCGAAGGACCAGTGCACGTCCTGAAGGCAGCCGCGGCGGTCGTCGGGCACCTTGACGCCCAGATACTCCTTGTACCGCCTGTTCCACTCGGCGGGAACGTCCTTGACCTTCATCGAGCCGTTGAGCAGGGCGCGTTCGATCTCGAACCGGACCATGACGTGGAGGTTGTACGTGGCCTCGTCGGCCTCCACGCGAATGAGACTGGGCTTGGCGGTGTTCACCGCCATGAACATCTCCTTCGCGCCGAACTTCCCGAGTTCCTTGCCGAGTCGTTTGCGGGCGTGGGGCATCGCCCACTTCCAGAAGGCCTTGCTGCGGCCGACGAAGTTCTCCCACATGCGGCTCTGGCTCTCGTGAATGCCCAGCGAGATGTCGCCCGCGAGGGGCTGGCCGAAGCGATCGGCCTTGGGCAGCCCCTGCTCGTACAACCCGTGGCCCATCTCGTGCATCGTGCCGTAGAGCGCGTCGGTGAATCGCTCGTCGCGATACCGGGTCGTGAGGCGAGTGTCGCCGGGGCCGATGCCCGAGCAGAAGGGGTGCGTGGTCACGTCGAGGCGGCCCGCCGCGAGGTCGAACCCGCACTTCTCGAGGATGAACCGGCCGAAGTCGTGCTGCTTCGCCGCGTCGATCTTCACCTTGAGCGGCTTCTCGCTGGGCGCCTTGCCGTCCTCGGCCACGCGACGCAGCAGCTCGCTCAGTCGCCCCCGCAGCGGCGTGAACGTCGCCTCGATCATCGCGGACGTGGCTCCGGGCTCGTATTCGTCGAGCAGGGCGTCGTACAGCTCGCCCTTGGCACCGTAGCACTCGGCCTTGCGACGCGAGAGCGCGAACATGCGTTCGAGCCACGGCGCGAACATCGCGTAGTCGTCCTTCTCGCGGGCCTTCTTCCACACCTCCTGCGACTGGCTCGAGACCTTCGCGATCTCGGCGACGAGTTCCGAGGGCAGCTTGGTGGCCTTGTCGTAGTCGTGACGCATCTCCCGGACGTCGGCCGCCGTCTCGCTCCCGGGCTTCATCAAGGCGTCGTCGGCCTCGCACGCGACGATCAGTTCGCCCACGCGAGGGCTCGTGCGGCGTTCATGCACGATGCCCGCGAGGATCGAGGACTGCTCGGCACGGCCCGCGCCGCCGGAGGCGGGCATGTACGTCTCCTGGTCCCAGCCCAGAAGGGCGGCGGCGGAGGCGAGGTGCGCGGCCTCGCGAAGAAGGCCACACAGTTCGACATAGGCGGCGGGGAAGGCTGGCATCGCTGATTCTCCGGGGGCGCGACCGGGGGCGCGGAACGGGTCACTTGGCGTTGGACAGGGCGTTGAGGGCGTAGGCCGTGATGAGCACCGGGTTGTTCTCCATCCAGCGGTCGTCCACGGGGCGGAACGAACCGTCGGGCTGTTGGAGGGTGAGCAGTTTGTCGCAGAGGTCCTTGCGCCACTGGCGAACCGCCTTGCCGCCGAGCGAATCGACGGTCTCGACGGTCGGCGATCCGTTCGCCGCCATGGCGCGGGCGAAGACGAGGTAGTAGTAGTACAGGCCGTCGGTGCCGACACCGGGATTCTCGTCGAGCGTGTAGTGACGACCGATCCACTCCAACGCGGCCGCGACGCGAGGATCGTCCTTCGACAAGCCCGCGTAGAGGTAGCTCTTGAAGCCCGCGTAGCTCATCGAGCCGTACGACCGCAGGCGACTGGCCACCGTGCCGTCGCTGAGCGTCTCGCTCATCTCGCCCGCGAAGCTCTGGCCGCTGCCGACCTTCTCCTTGTTCTCGCTGGTGGCGTAGATGAAGCCGCCTTGGCGGCTTCCCTTGGCGTACGGCATGTCGTTGACCGCCGCCTCGCCCGCGCGATCAAGCATCTGAACCCGCTGCAGGAAGACCATGGCACGCTTCATCGCCGGGTCATCGCCGCCGACGCCCGAGGCGTGCAACGCCTCGACGAAGAACGCGGTGTTGGAGAGATCGGGACGACCGTGCTTGCCGTACCCGATGCCGCCGTAGAAGGGGTGGTCCTTGCCGACGGGCTTGGCGGCGTCGCCGCCGATCACCGCGCCCGTGGCCTCCTCGCCGTTCTGGATTCCGCGAAGGAAAGCCACGGCCTTGCGTCTGGCATCCTCGACGCCCGGCAGATCGGCCACCTTCGCGAGCGCGGAAAGGCAGATGGCCGTGTTGTAGCTCGGAAGGATGCCCTCGTAGATGCCGCCATCGGGCTGCTGCTTCGCGAGGATGAACTTCACCGCCGCCCGCACGGACGGATCGCTCGAATCGACCGCGCCGCTGCCGATCATGCCCGAGAGCGCGAGCCCGGTGATGGCCGGGAAGACGGGCGCCTTGTCGGAGATGCACCATCCGCCGGTCGACGCATCCTGCGTCGACTTCAGATACGCCACGGCCTTGGCCATCGCGTGCTCGCAGGAGGCGGAATCGACGGCCGCGACCGACTCGGCTCGAGGCGGCTCGCCCGCCGTCGCGGGCGCCGCGGCCGCCAAGACAAGACCGGTCACGATGACGAGACGTCCGAGGGCTGCTGTTCCCATGGCGGAGGGTAGAGCCTCGAGCGGGACCCGGCGGCTGGTCAGACCGGAGGGGCCTGATCGATCGGATGGATCATGGCGGCCCCCACCACCGCGGCGGTCTCGATCCGCATGACGTGCGGCCCGAAACCCACCAAGGGAAGTCCCCGAGCCGCGAACTCGGATCGCTCCCGCTCCGACCACCCGCCCTCGGGACCGACCAAGAGCGCCGTGTCGCAGTCGATCGGTGCGGCTCGCTTTCCCGTCGCATCCGCCACGAGCACCCGCCATCCGGCGGCCGCCGCACGCTGGAGCGCGGCCTCGAGTCCGACCGGCTCGTTGACGTCCATCACCCAGTCGCGGCGGCATTGCTTGAGGCTCTCGCTGGCGATGCGGCGCAGACGCTCGAGTTTCGCGCCCCCCGGATCGACCACCGAGCGTTCGGCCACCAGCGGCGTGAAGGACGAGGCCCCGGCCTGGCTCAGCCCCTCCACCATCTCCGCCAAGCGATCGCCCTTCGGACACGCCGCCACGACGTGAACGGCCGGCGACATCGACGGTCGTCGCGTCATCGCCTCGACCCGGGCCTCGACCATCCACTCGCCGGAACTTCGGTCCTTCGACACCGACGTCACCACGCATGAGGCGACCGTGCCGCGGCCGTCTCGGACGACCGCATGCATGCCCTCGGCCACCCGGAGCACGCGAGCCGCATGGTGCGCCTGGTCGCCCGCGATGCGCACGTTCGCACCGACTTCGCACCGCGATTCTGGGACGTAGAAAGCGTGAGTCACCATTCGCTCGGGCCCGTTCAATCGCTACGACCGGGAAGCGGTCGCCCGGGAACCTTGCCCGGCAGGCGGCCCCCTTGAATCGAGGATGGGGCAGACCCGATGGTAGTGAAACCCGGGGCCCTGCTCCAGCGGGCGAGGAACGCATCCATGTCGAGCACCGAAGCACAACGCCGCTCCAACGCGCCACCCGCTCCCGCCGGGGAGGAGTCGGCGGTGGACACCAACCTCGAGTCGCTCCTGCGATCGGTGGATCGCACGGCCCAAGCCGCCGAAGACAGCCTCGAAGAGGCGAGGGCCATCGCCGCGGAGGGTCTGGCCGAGCAGGTCGAAGCGGGCCGACAGGCCGCCGCCGCGCCGGACCTGGCGTCGCAACTCGACTCGCTGCTGGAGAACGTCGACCCGGCCAAGACCTCGACCCCGTCCACGCCAGGCGGGGAAGCCGCGTCGGCGCCGCCGGCGGCGGGCAACGAGGCTCTCGCCGGCCAACTGGACGCCTTGCTCGATCACCCCGACGAGGCGGGCACGCCGGAGACGCCGCCCGCGGAATCGCCCGAAGCGTCGGCAACGGACGCAACGACGACGCCACCCTCCGATGAAACCTCCGACACGTCGGCCACGACGGAGGACCTCAACGCCGCGCTCGACACGCTCGATGGAGGCGACTCGACCTCGCCGAAGAGCGAACCCGAGCACATGACCGAAGAGGCAACGGAAGCGAAGCGAACCGACGCGCCACCGAAAGCCAGGACGGATGCCGCGTCGACCACGACCGAGAGCGCCGCCTCAGGCACGTCGGTTCCGCCGAACGCGACGGCGAGCGTTCCGGCCGAGATGAAGCGTGTCGAGGCGGATCCCGGCATCTCGCCGCCGGGTCCGGCGCCGATGCGCCGGGTGGCGGCCGACGACGCGGCCGCATCCCACGGGGAGGCCAAGCCCTCGCTCGCTCGACGCGTCGGCGGCACGCTGATGTGGCCGGTCACCAAGATTCACGCTGGCGCCAATGCCGCGGAAGCGGTGACGCTGCGAATCCTCGCGCCGGTGGGACGGCCGATGGCATCGGCATCGCGTGGCGTGCGGATGGTCGTCGCGGGTTTCGCGCTGTATTCGGCCGCGTTGGGCGCGGGCGCCGCGTACTACGCGATCTTCGTGCTTCCGACGACCTTCTATGAGACGCGGGCCGCGGCGTTCAGCCTGAAGGACGGATCGCTGCCCGAACCGACCCACGCCGCGGAGGGCTCGCACGGAACGGCGAAGAGCGAAGCCGGGCACGAGAAGGGCGAGAAGAAGGAAGCCGATTCGCACGGCGGCGCGAAGGCGGACGCCAAGTCGAAGTCGAAGACGCCGGCGAAGAAGAAGCCCGCCGACAAGAAGGCGGCGAGCAAGAAAGGCGCGGAGAAGAAGGCCGAGGGCGGCGGTCACTGATCGACCGCGTCAGGGCGTCTGCTTCGTCCACACGTACGACTCGGAGACGATCGGCAGCGGACCGACGCGAACGCGGAGGGCCTCGGCCTCTCGCACGACGCGAGGGCCGGCGGGCTGCATCGCCACGTCGTAGGTCCGCCGCTGCTCGACACGCACCGCCGACACGCGGAAGGTCATGAAGCACTCGACGCGGCAGAACCCGGGCTCCGATTCGAGGAGCCTCGCCTGCGCCACGCCCGAACCGGTCCCGACGCTGCGATCGGGCGCGTCGAGGTTGAAGGCCTCGACCGTCGTGGTCGACTCGTGCGGACGGCCGGCCACCAGTTCGCCGGGCATGATTCCCAGCGGCGGCGAGAACCGCACCAGCGTCCCGCGGCGGTGATCGATGAGGGTTCGAAGCCCCACGGCCCCGTCCTCGCCGGGTTCGAAGTCGAGCGTGCGAGCAGGCTGCGACTCGGGCGCTCGGCCACGCGAGGCCACCTGACCGACGACGACCCGCCATGCGGGCCCGCCTTCCAGCAGCGACGACTCCCGCCGCTGCGTGCGTCCGGCGTCGTCGGCCATCAGCCGCGTGGCGGTGGTCGGCGAGAAGATGTCGGTGGCGCGAATGCTGCCGGACGCGGCATCGCGTCCGGCGGATGCGGAGGCGCCGCATCCGCCCACGAGCACGGCGACCATCAGCGACGCGGCGGCGAGGGCGGGAATGGACCGTGGTGCGGGCATGCGGCGGGAGGATCCGTCGCTCAGGTCACGACGGCGGCGAGCAACTCGGCGATGCCCTGGCCGCGAGTGGCGACGGTCTCGATGATGGGGCGGCGTCCGGCGACGTCACGGAGGTCGCGGACCAGTTCATCCTCGCCCGGGTGGTCGGCCTTGTTGCAGACGAAGACGTCGGCGATCTCGAGAATGCCGGCCTTGTCCATCTGGACGGCGTCGCCCATGCCGGGCGTCAGCACGACGAAGGTGCGATCGACGAACTGACGGATGCGGGTCTCGTTCTGGCCCGCGCCCACGGTCTCGACGAAGACCGTGTCGAACGCCTCGGCCCCGTCGCGGCACCCGCCGATGAGGTCGATGATGGTCGGCAGCGTGCCGTAGTCCTCGCCGCTGATGGCCAAACTGCGGTAGTACGCGCGTTCATCGAGCGTGTTGAAGTCGACGCGGAGGCGATCGCCCAGGAGCGCGCCGCCGGTGATGGGGCTCATGGGGTCGAACGCGACCACCGCGCAGCGACCGGAGTATCCCGCCTCGCCCGCGGCGGAGCGGCGGGTGAACTCGGTGACGAGTTGGGCCACGAGGGTCGACTTGCCCGCGCCGGGAGAACCGGTGACGCCGATGACGCGGCGGGGCCTGCGGCGGGGCGCCCCGTCACGAGCCTTGCCGCCGGCATGCACGAGCGAGATGTCGCGAGCGAGTTGTGCGGCCGCGCCCGATCCGGCCACGGCGGGGCCCCTGGCCCGCACCGCGCCGTGCACGGCGTTGACGATGTCAAGCAGGCCCACGCCGGTCGTGAAGCAGCGAGCCACGCCCGCCTCCGCGAGCTTCGGGAGGTCTTCCTGAGGCAGGATGCCCCCCATGTACACGGGGAGGTCGGGCCGTCCCAAGGAGCGCAACTCGTTGACCAGCTTGGGTCCAAGCACGAGGTGCGAGTTGCTCATCATGGAGGCGCACACCACGTCGCAATCCTCGTCGCGGGCCGAGATGGCCAGGCTTCGGGGGGTCTGCCAGAGGCCGGAGTAGATCACGTGGACGCCGGAGTCGCGAAGGGCGCGGGCGATCACCTTGACCCCACGGTCGTGCCCATCAAGGCCCATCTTCCCCAGCAGCACGCGAGGGCGGTGCGGGAGGTCCTGGCAGCGGTCCTTCTTCTCGAACTCCGTGGTGGCGAAGGAGATGGCGGTGGTCATGTGCGGACCATCGTAGTGGGCCACTCGCCGAGAGGAGGACGTGTGGTCGACTCGGCCGTCCGCCGCACCGACGCTATAGTCTCGACGACGGTTTGGAACGCCGCTTCGAGCGCCGAGGCGGATGGGCGGGGGCTCGCCGGAAGGCCGCGTGCAAGCGGAACTTGCGGACTCCCAAACAGGAACGTGCCGGCCCAAGGAACCTGCCGGCAGGTGCAAGCGTCCAAACCCGAGCGGGAACCGTCGTCCCGCTGACCGGTAGACCCCGCGCCGCCACCGGCGGCATGAACCTCTCGGCATCCTCGGATTGGATGCATTCGTCGCAAGGAAAGGACACCTCTCAG
>JBAXFU010000110.1:0-9233 GCA_037139735.1 Phycisphaerae bacterium | reverse complement strand
GATCACGAAGGGCCAGATCACGAAGGGCCAGATCACGGACGAGTCGTGACCAAGCCGCGTCATTCGCTGCGGAGCGATGCCGCGAAGCGTCCGGCTTCGGCCAGGGCCATCTCGTCGACGCCCGCCTCGAAACCGGCCTCGCGGAGGGTCCGCACGAGCAGTTCGGTGCTGATGTTGCCCGGCGCGCGTTGCCCCTCGACCGCCGCGTAGGGGCAGCCTCCCAGTCCGCCCGCCGCCCCGTCGAAGGATCGCACGCCCAGGTCGAGGGCGGTTCGCACGCACGCGGCGGCGCGGCCGAAGGTGTCGTGCAGGTGGAGCGTGACCGGCCGCGAGGCGTCGTCGAGCGGGTGCGAGCGGCCCACGTCCTCAAGCACGGCGCGAATCGTCTCGGGCGTGCCCGCACCGATCGTGTCGCCAAGGTCGAGTTCGTCGACGCCCGCCGCCGCGAGCAGGTCCGCCACCTCTCGCACGCGGCCGGGAGCCACCGGCCCCTCGAAGGGGCACGCCACGATGCACGAGACGTAGCCCCGCACGAGCAGTCCCGCCTCGCGCGCCCCCTTCACCACCGGCTCGAAGCGTCGGATCGTCTCGGCGACGCTCGCGTTGGTGTTGCGCTGCGAGAAGGTCTCGGAGGCGGCGGTGAAGACCGACACCTTCCGCAGGAGCGAGCGGCCCGCGCGTCGGTTGGCGTCCAGGGCCCCCGCCAGCCCCTTCTCGTTGGGCACCAGCGCGGAGAGCATCGGCCAGCGGTCGTTCGCGATCGTCGCCAGCGCGTCGCAGACCTGCGCGCAGTCGCCAAGCTGCGGCACCCACCTCGGGCTCACGAAGCTCGTGACCTCGATCTCGTCGATGCCCGTCCGGGCCAGCAACTCGACGAGCCGCACCTTCGACGCCACGTCGATGACGCCCGGCTCGTTCTGAAGGCCGTCGCGGGGGGCGACGTCCGTGATTCGCACGCGACGCGTCATGGCGCGATCAGCCCAGCCGCTCGGCGAGGAAGCCGCCGACCTTGTCGATGCCCAGGCGTTCCTGCGAACCCGTGTCGCGGCTGCGCACCGTCACGGTCTGGTTCGTCAGCGTCTCGCCGTCGATCGTGAAGCAGAAGGGGCAGCCGGCCTCGTCCATGCGGGCGTAGCGCTTGCCGATCGACTGCTTCTCGTCGAACTCGATGAAGCCCAGGCGTCCGAAGCGTCGCGAGACCTCCTCGAAGAGCTTCTCGGCCACCTCGGGCATGCCTTCCTTGGCGACCAGCGGATAGATCGCCGCCTTGATGGGGGCCAGCCGCGGGTGGATCTTCATGAACTCGGGGCTCGGGCGAGATTCGTCCTTCGCGTACGCCTCGCACAACACCGCGAGCACGCCGCGATCGAGGCCCGCCGAGGGCTCGATGACGTGGGGCACGTACCGCTCGCCGCGGCGGGAGCCGTTGGGCAGCACCTCGCCCCGCTCGGTGTCGTTGTACTCCATCTTGACGCCGCTGAACTTCTGGTGCTGCGAGAGGTCGAAGTTGCCTCGGTACGCGATGCCCTCGAGTTCGCCGTAGCCGGGCGCGGTGAAGGGGAAGCGGTACTCGACGTCGCTGGTGGCCTTGGAGTAGTGGGCCAGTTCGTCCGCGTCGTGCTCGCGGAGGATCAGGTTGTCGCCCGCCAGGCCGATGCTCTTCCACCACTCCATCCGCCAGTCGCGCCAATAGGCGTACCACGCCAGGGCCTCGGACTCGTGGCAGAAGAACTCGATCTCCATCTGCTCGAACTCGCGGCTGCGGAAGGTGAAGTTGCGGGGCGTCACCTCGTTGCGGAAGCTCTTGCCCGTCTGCGCGATGCCGAAGGGCACCCTCACCCGCGTGGTGTCCCACACGTTCTTCGCCTGCGCGAAGATGCCCTGCGCGGTCTCGGGCCGCAAGTAGGCCTTGTCGTCCTCGCCCGCCGTCGCGCCCACGTACGTCTTGAACATCAGGTTGAACTGACGCGGCTCGGTCAGCGTGCCGGGCTTCTCGGCGTCGGGGCCGATCACGCGATCCCACGGCTGCGGCAGCGACGACAACGCCACGCTCGTCACCTCGCCGAAGGTCTTCTCCGCCTTCTTGCGCTGCTTGGCCTCGCTGGGCGTGTCGCCCACGTACGCGAAGACGGGCTTGTCGCCCCGCTCGCCCGACGCGGGCACGAAGACCTGCACGTGGTCGTAGCGGTAGCGTCCCTTGGTCTCGCGACAGTCGACCATCGGGTCGTTGAAGCCCGCCACGTGCCCCGAGGCCTCCCACGTCTTGGGATGCTGGATGATCGTCGTGTCGACCGGCACCACGCTCACGGGACGCCCGTTGGGGCCCTTGCGGCCCCAGCACGGACCCATCACCACGTCCTGCCACCAGGCGTCGCGGAGGTTCTTCTTGAGCTGCGCGCCCAGCGGGCCGTAATCCCAGAAGCCGTTGATGCCCCCGTAGATCTCCGAGGTCTGGTAGACAAAGCCCCGTCGCTTGCACAGGGACATGATGGCATCCATCGACTTGGGCGCGGCGTTCGACATGCTTCAGGCACTCCGAAAGTGGGGGGCACTATAGGGAACGCCGGCCCTGCGCCGGCCCCACGCCGGCCTGGCGCCTGCCCGACGCCGCGGTCAGGCGAAGACGCCCGAGGATCGCAGCGACGCCACGATCTGCACGGCCGTGTCCCCGGCGTGGTCCACGTGCACGCACCTCCAGCCCAGTCTCGAAGGGGCTTCGAGATTCTCGGCCAGGTCGTCGAAGTACAGGATCTCGGGGCCCGAGAACCCCGTGGCCCGCTCGAAGGCGACGTAGATCGCCTCGTCCGGCTTGGCCAGCCCCAGCAGGTGGCTGGCGTGACGGTGGCGGAGCAGGCCCGCCGTGGGATAGTCGGGGTCGCCGCCGCCCGGACGCGGTAGGTGCCGCCGCCAGTGCGCCGCGTTGGTGTTGCTCAGGAGGGCCGTCTCGACGCCCGGCGTCGCGTTCAGCCGCTCGATCACGGGCCGCACGCCCTCGTACTCGTCGAGGAGCCACGCGTCGTGGATGCGGGTCAACTCGTCCACCGTGTAGCGGCCGTCGTTGGCTTCGTGCAGCCCCTGCAGGAAGGCCGACTCCTCCAGTTCGCCTCGCTGGAAGGCCTGCGTCAACGCTCGGCGGCGGGCGATGTGCTCGGGCGTCAACACCTCGTCGTGCACCGCCAGGCCCGCCGCCCGGCATCCTTCGCCCCAACTCCGGCAGTGGCGCAGGATGACGCCTCCCCAGTCGAAGGCCACGAGGCGAGGGCGACCATGCGCCCGGGTCACGACCCGTGCTCCTCGAGCTCCTCGCGAGGCTTCATCACCTCTCGCATGACGACCGTCGCGAAGCATCCGCGGGGAAGTTCGAACGCGCAGCGGATGTACGCGCCGTGCTCGTCGACGCCCGCCTCGATCTCGGGGTCGATCAGCGGCACGCGGAGCGACCTGCGTTCCCCCTCCACCAGCTTCGAGAGCCGCCCGGGCGCGTTCGCGAAGGTCTCGGGCGTCAAGGCGAACGACGCCAGCGTCTCGAGCTCCAGAGCGTCGGCGTCGCCCTCGGCCCGTCGCATCTCAGGGCCCCAGAACGGGCCCGTCGGCGCCACCTCGAAGGCCGCCAGTCGGGCGGCGGTCGAGGGATCGGCGGCGGTGGCCTCGTCGACGAGGAAGGTCGCCCGGTTGTCGAGCTTCATCGCCACGTCGCCCGCCGCCAGCGTGGCGAAGGTCCCCGCCTCGAGGCGTCGGTCGAGCGTGGCGTTGAAGATCGCCGATTGCGTGGCGGAGATGAAGAAGGCCAACGAGGTTTCGTCGACGGCGAGGATGGCGTTGCGGGGCAGGGCCCCGTGCGAGAGCCGAGCCAGCACCGTCCGCTCCGCGCGGGCGTTGCGGGGCAGGGCGTCGATCGCCTCGGCGAAGCGGCCCGCCGCGTAGAGGCCGCGGGCCTCGGGATTGATGTCGGGGTGGGCGGCTTCCGGCCCCAGCAGCAGGTCGCACGCCTGCTGGAAGTCGCCCCGCAGGATGGCCCTGCCGACGAGGTGGTTGTTGCCAAGCAGCCCGAATCGCTGCTCGCCGACGCGATTGGGGACGCCCTTGGCCTTGAGCTCGCGGAGCGTCCTGGAGGCGTGAACCACCGCGCCCGGCGACACCTCGCGGATGCGGATCGAGAAGCGGTTGCCCTTGAGGTGCCCGCGACGGAGCTTGTTGGCGTGGCGGTCGACCCACATCACGCCCAGGCGATCGTGCCGCAACATCGGGAAGTCCTCTGGCGCCCTGCCCGGCACGTGGACGGAGAAGACCTGACGGGTGATGGCGTGCTTGTCCTTGAGCCCCGCGAACCCCACGGCGTCGCGACGCACGCCGAAGTGACGGGCGATGATGTCGACGGCGTCGAAGGTGGAGAGTTCCCGCTTCTGGACCAGCATGTAGAGATGCTCGCCCTCGCCGCAGGGCTGGTAGAGGGGCATCTCGTCGACGAGGAAGTCCTCGGGACGCTGCTTGATGACGCCGCCCGTGCCCGGGATCCCTTCGGTGAGGAATCTCGCGGGGGCGACGTGCGAGGAGGCGTCGGCGGCGTGCGGAGCGGTGTCGCCGGGCTCGTTCATGGCGTGTCCTTGGAGGCCGTCTCGAGCACGTGCTCGGCGACGAAGATGGGCACGTTGCCGGCGATGCCGACGGCGATGGCGTCGCTGGGGCGGCTGTCGACGTGCACCATTTCGCCCCCCTTGAGGGCGATGTCAAGGGTCGCGAAGAAGGTGTGATCCTTCAGGTCCGTGACCGTGATCGACCGCAGGACGCCGCCAAGCTCGGCGATGAGGTTGGCGAGCAGGTCGTGGGTCTGCGGGCGGCTGATGACCACGCCCTTGAGCCGCCGCTCGATGGCCTGCGCCTCGGCCAGGCCGATGACGATGGGGAAGGTCCGTGCGGCGGCCTCGTCGGCTCCCTTGGGGGCGACCTCGCGGAGCTCGATGATCTGCATGTCGCTCAGCTCGCGGATCAAGACCCGGGACAGTTCCATGCGGACGGCCATGACGCAAGCGTACGGGCCGCGGGCGGCGTAAACTTGGCCGACCATGCCACACGTGATCACTGAGCCGTGCGTCGGGACCAAGGACACCGCCTGCGTCCAGGTGTGCCCCGTCGATTGCATCCACCCGACCAAGAACGAGCCCGACTACGCCTCCACCGACCAGCTCTACATCGACCCCGACACGTGCATCGACTGCGCCCTCTGCGTCGACGAGTGCCCCGTGAAGGCCATCTTCCAGCAGGAAGACGTCCCCGCCGAGTGGAACAAGTACATCCAGATCAACCTCGATTACTACAAGAAGAAGTGACGCGACCGTCCACCTGAGCCGCGCCTCGCTCGCCACGCGTCGATTCGCGCGAGGGCTCTTTGTCCCCCGCGCCCTCCCTGCCCGCTCGCAGGCGACGCTTGCGATTGATCCAAACGACAAGGCCGCGGCGGGATCTCCGCCGCGGCCTTGCTTCATGGTCGCTTCAGGATGTCAGGATTGGCTCAGCAGCCGCCCGACTGCCACACCTGGAAGAAGGCCTCGATGTCGCCGCCGTCGATGCCGCCGTCCTGGTTGACGTCGGCGCAGCCCGCCGAGGACTCCCAGTCGGGGAAGAAGGCCGCGATGTCGCCGCCGTCGACGCCGCCGTCCTGGTTGTAGTCGGCCGCGCACGCGGGGCAGGGGTTGGAGGCGCCCGGAGCCGCGAAGACGACGATGGTCGGGCCGCGCCACGAGGTGTTGGTGGTGCCCGCGTAGGTGGCGGCCACGCTGGTGGTGGCGTCGCGCATCAGCAGGGTCAGGTTGCCGCTCGCGCCGTTGAGTTCGTTGACGACCTCGTTGGGCGACGCGACGTCGCCGATCTGGTGCGACTCGATCGTGCCGTTGCCGCCGGGGTTGCCCGGGGGCAGGTCCGCGCCGCGGACGAAGGTGTAGGTCGCGACGGTGGCGGCATCGGGGTAGTCGGTGAGGTAGTTCTCGTAGAGGGTGACCTCGGGGGTGGCCACGTCGCTGAAGTTCTGGGCGTCGTTGCCCGTCCACACGATCTGCACGTCGCCGCCGGCGGTGAAGGCCGCGTTGGCCTGCATCAGGAAGAGGTAGGCCTTCTCGACGTGCCAGTTGCCCGCGCCGTAGGCCGTGTCGAACTTGGCCTTCATCGGGGCCATGTTGAACCGCAGGCCGCCGTACGAGGCGAACGTGAGCAGGTCCGAGCCCTCGACGTTCAGGAAGGCCAGCCCGTTGGGACCGTTGCGGACGCCGAAGGGCGAGGGGTTCACCGTCGCGTTCACGTCGGCCTCGGCCACGTACGCCGCCTCGCAGGCGTCGGGCGTTCCGTTGCCGTTCGCGTCCGTCAGGCGACCGTTGAAGAGTTCGCACTCGTCGGGGATCACGTTGCCGTTGCAGTCCCGGCTGGTGCCGTTGCGGATGTCGGTGGCGTCCTCGATCTGGTTGCCGTTGCAGTCGAAGAGGAAGGGCTCGCAGCTGTCGGGGATGCCGTTGGCGTTCACGTCCTGGCTCGTGCCGCTGGCGATGTCGCAGGCGTCGAGGATGCCGTTGCGGTTGCAGTCGTTGTTCGCCAGCTCGCAGCTGTCGAGAATGCCGTTGCGGTTGCAGTCGCGGCTGGGCTGCTGCGCGATCTCGCACTCGTCGGGGATGCCGTTGGTGTTGCAGTCGCGGCTGCCGCCCGAGGAGATGTCGCACTCGTCGGGAAGGCCGTTGGCGTTGCAGTCGCGGGAGAAGCCCAGCGCGATGTCGGTCGCGTCAGGACGGCCGTTGCCGTTGCAGTCGTTGCCCGCGGCGCAGATGTTGGAGTGCGAGTTGGGGCTCGTGTTGTCGGCCATGATCTGGGCGTTGCCGTCGGTGTTCGCCGTGCCCAGCGAGTTGTTGCCGCCGATGACCCACTCGCCGATCGTGAACGTCGCGTTGGGGGCGCAGATGTTCGGGCGACGCTTCGCGTAGCCGCGGCTGTACGCCCACGGCATCGTGAAGTCGCTGGAGCCCGTCGTCGCGCCGGCGTTGCCCGGCACGATCCCGTAGATGTCCGATCGCACGCCCGCGATCAGCAGTTCATACACGTCGTTGCCGTTGCCGTTGGGCGTGTTCGCCTGGAAGAGGCTCGGCTGGTTGGCCACGCCGTAGGCAAGGTTCCACGAGGTGCCCGCCGTCGTGCCGCTCAACGCGATCGTCCACGACTGGCCGGGCAGCAGCGTCACGTTGTTGGCGCCCGCGTTGGCGCCGAAGTCGTAGACCAGCGTCGAGGTCGTCGCCGTGTTGCTGTACAGCCGCAGCGCGTCGTTGGCGCCCAGCGTGATCGTCCGCGTCGCCGACACGTTCGTCAGTTCGACGAACTTCGGGTTCGCGCTCAGCATCGAGCCCGACACCACCTCCGAGATGATGACCTGCGCCGATGCCGATCCGCTCGCCGCCATCAGCACCGCCGCCAGCACGCCGCACGCCTTCACGCAAGACTTCATTCGAGAATCTCCCTGGATTGACACCTTCCGACGGACCCTCTCGCCGCCCGTGGCGGGCGTGGAGGCATGGACGGACGCACCGCCGCCGGGACGCCTCCCGACGCCCCGGTCGTTCGTCTCTTCGCTGCTCGCTGGGCCGCTCCGTGGCCGGCCGACTCGATCGCTCCTCGCCACAAGAGTAGTGTGGCCGCTTCGCCTGTCAATGCAGGCCCCGCACGCCTTCGCGCTTTCCTCATGGAGCAAGGTGCCGGTAACTCCATGCCGCCGCCCGCGCTGCCCGCCCGCTATCCTGCCCGGTTCGTGGCCGAGTCACCCGACCATCCACCGCACCCGTGGTCTTCGCTCGCCTGGTGGCTTCCCCCGCCGAGCCCCGGGGCCGCCCGAGCCGCCTTTTGGTTCCGATATCCCGTCGACCGCTTCGGCGATTCGATCCACCTCGCGTTGGCGTGCCTCTTCTGCTTCGCCGCCGCGTGGCCCGTCACGATCGCCGAGTCCGCCGCGCTCGCGTTGGCCATCTGTTGGTGCATCCGGCTCCCGTTCCTCTGGCGATCCCAGCTTCTGCTCTGTCGCCAGTGGCACTTCCTCCTCTTCCTGCTCCTTGTCCTCTGGCACGCCGTCTCGCTCACGGGCGTCGCCGACGTGGCCAAGGGCGTCGAGCAGTGGGGCGCGTTCCGCTACGCCGCCCTCATTCCCGCGTTGCACCCCGTCGCCCGCCACCGCGGCTGGCTCATGCTCGCCGCCGCCGCGGGCTTCGCCCTCGGCGCCTTGCTCCAAGTCGTCGAGTCGCTCGCCCCGGGCGTCATCGCCGCGGCCTCGCTCGAGCACCGCACGCCCGACGGCCGCATCGGCGGCTGGTGGTCGCCCGTGCTCGCCGGCGAACTGCTCCTGGGCGCGCTCGCCATCCATGTCGCCGCGATCCTCCACGCTCGCAGCCCACGCGTGGCGCTGCTCGCGCTCGGAGGCGCCGCGCTGTCCATGGGGGGCATCCTGCTCTCGGGCACGCGGGGCGCGTGGATCGCCGGGGCGATCCTCCTCATCATCGCCGCGACGGTCGGCGTGCGCACGCGCCTGCGATCCCCGTCGACGCGTCGCCGCGCGATGCTCGCCATCGCCGTCGCGATGGTCGCCGCCGTCGCCGCCCTCCTCGCCACCGAGGTCGGTCGGCGGCGTCTTCTGGACGCCCGCAACGAGGTGGTTCGCCTCGCCGAACGAGGCGAATCGCAGACCAACATCGGACTCCGCGCCCGCATGCTCGCGTGGAGCTGGGCGGCGTTGAAGCAACACCCGCTCACCGGCATCGGTTCCGGCCAGTTCCCCGCCCGGGTCCTCGCGGCCAAGGCGACCGCCACCGGCGATGAACGCGGAGCCATCGAGCAGTTCGAACGCGAGGGGCACGGACACTGCCACAACACGCTCATGGCCGTGGCGTTGGCCGCGGGCGTGCCGGGGGTTTTGCTGCTCGTGGGCGCCGCCGCGGTCGCCTTGATCGCGGGCTTCAGGCGGGCCGACGCGGAGGCCCAAGGGCCGGCCCTGATGCACGCCTACGCCGCCGCGCCGCCGTGGCTGCTGCTGGCCACCATCCTCCTCTGGCCCTTCGACGCCGTCACCGTCAGCGTGCACCCCATGATGCTCATGATGCTCGGCGCGGCCCTGTGCCCCGGCTGGATCCCCGCGATGCCCGGCGATCGGCCCGCGTGTGGGCCCGCCTGATGGCCCGACCTTGGCCCTGATCATGGCCCTGATCATGGACCTGATC
>JBAXFU010000109.1:0-9605 GCA_037139735.1 Phycisphaerae bacterium | reverse complement strand
TAACCCCTTTCCCTCCACGACGCCCTTCCACTCTGCCCGCCCCAAAGGGCCCCGCCAAGTCCGTGACCAAGGGTGACCCCAAGGCCGACGGCAAGGCCGACACCAGGGCCGAGGGCAAGACGACGCGCAAGCCCGCCGCGACCGAGCAAGACGAGAACGAGGGCGGGGCCGCCGGTCACGACGAGGCGCCGACGTCCGCGGCAAAGGCGCCCGCCAAGGAGATCAGCCCCGCCGTCACCGCCGAGGTCGCGCAATCGATGCTGAAGGAGGGCAATGCCCGGTGGTCGGCCGGACGCGTCACCTCGCCCAACGTCGATGCCGATCGCATGCGAGCGCTCGCCGATCAGGGCCAGTCGCCCTTCGCGACGATCATCACCTGCTCCGATTCGCGCATCCCCGTGGAACGCGTCTTCGACCGCGGCGTGGGCGACCTGTTCGTCGTTCGCGTCGCGGGCAATCGTGCCGGCGACAGCGAGACGGGCACCGTCGAGTACGGCGTCGAGCATCTCAAGACGCCGCTGCTGGTCGTGATGGGCCACAGCAAGTGCGGCGCGGTCGCCGCGGCGGCCTCCAAGACGCCGCTGCACGGCAAGATCGCGCAGCTCGTGTCGGGCATCGAGCCGGCCGTGGATCGGGCCCGCCGCCTCAACCCCGGCGCGGACGAGAAGGAACTCGCCGCGCTTGCCGTTCGCGAGAACGTCTGGCAGACGGTCTTCGACCTCTTCCGCACCAGTTCGACCGTTCGAGCGATGGTGGAGAAGGGGGACGTGAAGGTCGTGGGCGCGGTCTACGACATCGCCAGCGGCAAGGTCGAGTTCCTCGGCGAGCATCCGTGGCAGCAGGAGCTCATCTCCGCGATGAACCAGAAGGCCGCCGCGGCCGCCGAATCCGCGACCGCCTCCGTGCCCTCGCACGAGTGAGACGCGGGTCGCCCGCCGTCACGAGCGACCGAAGAGCTTCTCGAGTTCGCGGATGGTCAGGCGGATGCTCGTCGGCCGTCCGTGCGGGCAGTTGCTCGAACGCTCGACTTGCGAGCGCAGCTTCATCAGTTCCTCGAGCTCGACGTCGCTCAGGCGGTCGCCCGCCTTCACCGCGGCCTTGCAGCTCATCATGTCGAGCACGTCCCGCATCGCCTGCTCGCCCCCGCGGCGGATGTCGGCCAGGAGCGGCGTGCGCTCCGCCTTGTCGAAGAGCTCGAGCATGAACGTCACCGGATCCACCCCCCGGTCGAACAGAAAGCTCGGGAAGGCGTGCACCGCCACCGTCGCCGGGCCGCTCGGCTCGGCCTCGACGCCGATCCGCTCGAGCAGCGGCTGGAGCGCGGGCAGCAGCTCCAGCTGCGCCGCCGTCGCCTGCACCGTCGCGGGCGCGAGCAGCCGCTGCCTGGCCAGCCCCTGGCCCATCACGCGGCCCAGGAGGTACTCGAACATCACCCGCTCGTGCAACGCGTGCTGATCGATGATCACCACGCCCTGCTCGTCCTGCGTCACCAGGTACGAGTTGTGCACCTGCAGGATCCGCGGCGCGGGCTTGGGCTCCTCGAGCGGCGCGGCCTCCATCGTCCGCTTCATCACGTCGTAGTCGAGGCGGGCGGTCGGACCGTTCGTCGCCGCGGGCGGGGTCCGCAGCCGCTCCACGAAGAGCTCCAGCGAGCCGTCGTCGACCGTCGGGTTCGACGCCGACGACGCAATCCCCGCGCCGGGAAGGTCGGCGGGCATGTCGGTGGCCGGGCCGGCGGCCATCATGCCCTGGCGGGCGGCGGAGGCGGCGATCATCGAGTACGCGGGCGTGAGATCCGCGCCGCGCAACGCCTCGCGGATGGCCCGCAGCACCACCGAGTGGATCAGCGAACTGTCGCGGAAACGCACCTCCGACTTCTGCGGGTGGACGTTCACGTCGACCCCCGCCGCCGAGAGCTCGAGCATCAGCAGCACCGTCGGATAGCGCGATGGCTCGATCAGCCCGCGGTACGCCTCGACCGCCGCGTGCTGAATCGTCCGGTCGCGGATGGGCCGGCCGTTGACGAAGACGTGCAGGTGCTTGGAACTGCCCCGGGCGATCGACGGCAGCCCTGCCAGGCCCCAGAGCGCCACGCCGCGACTGTCGTCGAACTCGTCGGCGTGCACGTCGAGGAGTTGCGACGAGAGATCCTTGCCCAAGATCGCCAACGCTCGCTCGCGAGGGTTCTGGTCGGCGGGCACGTCCAGCAGCGTCCGGCCGTCGGCGGTGGCCACAAAGCCCGTGCCCGGGTGCGCCAGGGCGATCTGCCGGAAGGCCTCGAGGGCCCGCTCCTGCTCGGTCCCCACCGTCCGCAGGAACTTGCGACGCGCCGGCGTGTTGAAGAAGAGGTTGCGGACCGTGACGCACGTGCCCACCGCGCCCGAGGCGGGCTTGGGTCGGCCCAGCGTGGCGCCTTCCACCTCGACCACCGCCGCGCCGTCCATCTCGGCCGTGCGGCTGCGGAGCGAAAGTCGCGAGACGCTCGCGATGGAGGCGAGCGCCTCGCCCCGGAACCCCAGCGTCGCGATGCGATCGAGATCGGAGTTGTCGGCGATCTTGCTGGTGGCGTGGGGCGAAAGGGCCAGGTGAAGTTCCGCCTCGGGGATGCCGCAGCCGTCGTCGGTGATGCGAATGAGCTCGATCCCGCCCTGCTCGAGGTCGAGGGTGATGCGGCCCGCGCCGGCGTCGAGGGCGTTCTCCGTGAGTTCCTTGACGACGCTGGCGGGGCGTTCGACGACTTCGCCCGCCGCGATCTGGTTGGCCACCAGCGTCGGCAGGACCTTGATGGAGCGTCGGGGTGCGGGGCTCTCGCTCGTCACGGGGAGATTCTACGACACCCTTCCCCGCGGCCCTGATGCTCTACCCTGCCTCATGGCCGACACGATTTTCGCGAAAATCATCCGGGGCGAGATCCCCTGCCACAAGGTGCACGAGGACGACCACGTGCTGGCCTTCCTCGATGTCTTCCCCTTGAGCCCCGGTCACACCCTCGTGATCCCCAAGGAGCCCGCCGCGACCCTCGACCGGCTCAGCGACGAGTCCGCCGCCGCGGTGGGGCGGGTGCTTCCGAGAATCACCCGCGCCGTGATGCAGGCCACGGGTGCGGCGGCCTGCAACGTTCTCCAGAACAACGGGCCCTTGGCCCATCAGGCCGTCTTCCACGTCCACTTCCACGTCATTCCTCGCCGGGACGAATCGGAAGGGCTGGGCATCGTCTGGAATCCCGGCAAGCTCGAGGCGGCGGCGGGCGCGTCGCTCGCCAAGGCCATCCGCGACCGCGTGGCCGGCGAACCGTCGAGATGAGGCCGACCGGTCGGACGCGGGCTCCGTATCCTTTTGACGCCGATCGGTCGGGCGAGGGTCTCGTCGCCCGGAGTGCAGGCCGATCCGGCGTCTTCCCGTGACCAAGCCCGCCAAGGACCATTCCGTCACGTCGGCCGCCACGGTCGTCTCGTCGACCGGCGTGACCTTGCCGCCATCGACCGCAGGGGGCCAGGAGGCCTTCGATCCCTCGCAGCAGGTCGTCCTCGCGGGAGGCGTCGAGGCCTCCGCGTACGACAAGACCCTGGCGGGGGCCGCGGGCGGCGGACCGCCCGCCGGGCTGCCCGACCGCATCGGCCAGTATCGCATCACGCGTCTCATCGGATCCGGCGGCATGGGCGCGGTCTACGAGGCCGTGCAGGGCAACCCGCGCCGCACGGTGGCGCTCAAGGTGATGCGGGGCGCCATCGCCAGCCCGCAGGCCAGTCGCCGCTTCGAGTACGAGAGCCAACTGCTCGCCCGCCTCCGCCATCCGTGCATCGCGCAGGTGTACGAGGCGGGCACGCACGTGGAGACCGCGTCCGGGGGCGTGATGCCCTGGTTCGCGATGGAGTTCATCCCCGACGCCAAGACGCTCACCGACTACGCCGACGCCACCGGCATGAGCATCGCCGCGAGGCTCGAACTCTTCATGCAGATCTGCGACGCCGTGCAGCACGGCCACCAGCGAGGGATCATCCACCGCGACCTCAAGCCCGCCAACATCCTGATCGATTCCTCCGGCCACCCGAAGATCATCGACTTTGGCGTCGCCCGCGCCAACGAGGAGGGGCGCGATGGAGGCGAGGCCGCCGCCGCGAGCACCATGGCGGGCCAGATCGTCGGCACCCTGCAGTACATGGCGCCCGAGCAGTGCGGCAGCGACTCGATCGACATCGACGTTCGCGCCGACGTCTACGCGCTGGGCGTCATCCTCTTCGAGCTCCTCACCGGCACGCTTCCGCACGCCCTCGACGGCACGTCGCTCTTCGAGGCGGTGATGATCATCCGCGACGATCCGCCGGCGGTTCCCAGCACGAGACGCCGCGAACTCAGGGGCGACCTCGACACGATCATCCTCAAGGCCCTCGAGAAGGATCGCGCCAGGCGCTACGCCTCCGCGGCCGAGTTCGCCGCCGACATCGGTCGCCACCTGCGGTGCGAGCCGATCCTCGCCCGTCAGATCGGCGTTGCGGGCCGCCTGAGCCGCTGGGTGCGGCGCAACCGCGCCGTCTCGACCGTCATCGCCGCGTCGGTCACGGTGCTCACCTCGACGTCGGTGGCGCTCGTGACGCGCATCGTGCAGGAGTCGGCCCGCAAGGAACAGGCGCTCAAGGAGGCGCAGGACAACCTGCGGGCCGCCAGGGACAACTTCTCGCTCATCAAGACCTTCTTCGGCAGCATGCGTCCCAACCAGCAGCGACAGGGGCTCGTCGACGTCGAGCAGCTGCTCGACAACGCTGCCCGGCAGGTGGTGGAGAGACCCCCGCAGCTGCTGGCCACCGAGGCCGACTTCCGCGAGATCATCGCCTTCGGCTACCAGGGGCTGGGTCGCTACGCCAAGTCGGTGGAGCACCAGAAGCGGGTCATCGACCTTCGCACGCAGCTGAGCGCGGCCGAGGACACGTCGCTCGCCGACTCGCTGCACCAGTACGCCGCCGCGCTCTGGTGGAACGGCCAGTACGACGACGCCGCGCCCATTTACGAACGCTCGCTCGCCATCCGCCGGCGGCTGCTCGGCCTCGAACATCTCGACGTGGCCATGAGCCTGACGCACCTGGGCGCGTGCCGTGTGAAGCAGGATCGCATCGAGGAGGCCACCGGCCTCTACCGCCAGGCGCTCGACATGCGCCGGAAGCTGCTCGGCAACCGGCACCAGGACGTCGCGGCGTCGCTCAACAACCTCGCCAAGGCCGAGGCCCTCGCCAACCGCTTCGATCAGGCCGAGGGCCACTTCCGCGAGGCGCTGGCGATGATCCGCTCCCTCAACGGCGACGACGACCTGACCACCGCCACCGCGAAGAACAACCTCGCGCTCTTCCTGCTCGACAGCGGCCGCACCTCCGACGTGCTCGAACTCATCACCGCCGCCCTCCGCACGAGGCAAGCCAAGCTCAGCGCGTCGCACCACTTCGTGCTGCAGTCGCGGCTGGCCGCCGCACGGGCCGAGTTCGCCGCCGCCACCGACGGGGCGGCGAGGACCAAGGCCGCGGCCGCCGCCGCCGAGGCCCTGCAGGCGCTCGAGAAGGCCCTCCCGGCCGATCATCCCGACGCCATCGAGGCCTCCGGACACGCGGGCCTGATGCTCGCGCAGGCGGGCGACGGCCCGGGCGGCATCCGGCTTCTCGAACGCACCGCCAACGCCCTGCGTTCGAGCCGCCAGGCCACGCAGCGAGATCGCGACGAATCGTCGCTGCGGCTCGCCGCCGGACGCCTGTTCGCGGCCTGCGACGAACCTGCGATCGACGAGTTCGCCTCGTTGCTGACCAAGATCCGCCCCGACCGCGTCTCCAACGCGCTCCGCATGACCTGCGTGGGCCTGCTCGACGCGATGCAGGATTCGTCACGGTTCGCCGAACTGCGCCGAGCATGGGGCGCGGGCGGGTGATCGACGGATCGTCATCACCAAGACCGCGAGCAGCCTCCCCGCTCACCCACCCGCGCGCCGCCCAAAGGGCGGACGACTGTCGCCACGGGTGACCGAACCCGCACCGCGGGTGAGGGAAACCCGTGGAAAGCCCGCGCCCTCGCTCCCGTCACAACGCCATCAGTCGTCGCCTGGTCTCCTGCTCCTCGAGGTCGCGCATCAACGCGGCGAGGTCGCCGGCCATGATGTCGCGGAGGGCGTATTCCCCCGGCAGCCGCTCGTCGGCGACGATCCCTTCCTTCCACCGGTAGGTGCGGATCTTCTCGCTCCGGTCGGCCCCGCCGATCTGCACGCGCCGCGCCGCGGCACGTTCGGAGGCCGCCCGTCGCTCCTCGATGTCGTGCAGCTTGACGAGCAGCAGTCGCCTCGCCATGGCGCGGTTCTGCTGCTGGCTCTTGCTCTCCTGCATGCGGATGATGATCCCGCTGGGCTTGTGGTGCAGTTGAACCGCCGTCGCCACCTTGTTGACGTTCTGGCCGCCCGGGCCCTGGCTCGTCGTGACGTTCTCCTCGACGTCGGCGGCCCAGTCCACCTTCACCGTCACCTCCTCGGGTTCGGGCAGCACCGCCACCGACGCCGTGCTCGTGTGGATGCGACCCTGCGCCTCGGTGGCCGGCACGCGTTTCACGCTGTGCACACCGGCCTCGAACGAAAGCTCCCGCCACACGCCCTCGCCCCGCACGTTGAGCACCCCGTGACGCACGCCGTCGCCGTCGTGCGTCACGTCGAGCACCTCGCACTTCCAGCCCCGGCGAGTCGCGTAGCGGGCGTACATCTCCAGCAGGTCGCGGCACCAGAGCCCCGCCTCCTCGCCGCCGGTGCCCGCGCGCAGCTCCATCATCACCGAGCCGGCCTCGCGATCGTCCGACCGCACGAGCGCGGCGAGCACGCCGTCGAGCACCGCCGCCGCGGCGGCCTCGACCGCGGGAAGCTCCTCGCGGGCCAGATCGGCCAGTTCCGGATCCGCCCGCGTGGCGATCGCCTCGCGCAGCGACGCCGCCTCGCGCTCGAGCCCGGTCAGGCGGCGGAACCCCTCCGCCGCGGGCGCGAGCGAGGCCCGCTTGACCGCCAGGTCTCGCATCGTCTTGTGATCGTCGCCGGCGTGCGGCTGCTCGAGCCGGGCGGCGAGGGCTCGCTCCTGGGCCTCGAGCTCACGAAGCCGTTCCACCACCCGCGCGGGGAGTGATCGGCCCGCGAGCACGATCGTGTCGGGATCGGTGGGGGGCATGGACGCCATGGCCGCGCGATGATATCACGACCTGCTGCAGTTCATGGCGTGCCGCCGGGCTGATTGATGGCCCAACAGAGGGCCCGACAAAGGGCCCGACAAAGGGCCCGACGATCAGGCGGCCCGGGCATCGGCCTCGGGCGTCAGGCCCGCTCGGACCGTTCGTTCTCGTCGAGCATTCGAGCGGCCTGGTCGGTGATGGTGATCTCCGGCGCGTCCTCGGCTGCCTCGCGGGCCAGTTCGGCGGCCTCCTCGAGTTCCGCCTGGGCCTGGAGGGCGGCCAACTCGGCGTCCTCGTCGGGCCCTGCGTGTTCGCCGGCGGGCGAGAGGGCATCGAGCCCCGAGCTGAACCGGTCCCGCATCGCCGCGCCGTGCTTGGGCGGACGCCCTCTTCGCGGCTCGGCGAGTTCGCGAGGATCCTTGAGTCGCGCGTTGTCGACGAATCCCTGCAGCTTCCGGGCCCGCACCGGATGCTGGAGCTTGCGGATGGCCTTGGCCTCGACCTGACGGACGCGCTCCCTCGTCACCTTGAAGATGCGCCCGACCTCCTCGAGCGTGTACGTGTACCCGTCGCCGATGCCGTAGCGGAGCTTGATGATCTCGCGTTCGCGATACGTCAGCGTCTTGAGCACCACCTCGATGCGCTGGCGCAGCATCTCCAGCACCGCGCCCTCGGCGGGCGCCGGGGCGTTCTGATCCTCGAGGAAGTCGCCGTAATAGCTCTCGTCCTCCTCGCCCACGGGCTTGTCGAGACTGATGGGGTTGCGGGCGACCTTCACCACCTTGCGGACCTCGGTCACGTTCATTCCCGTCGCCTCCGAGATGTCCTCCACGCTGGGCTCGTGCCCGTCCCGTTGCAGGAGCATCCGCTGGGCGTTGCGGATCTTCATCATCGAGTCCATCATGTGGACCGGAATGCGGATCGTCCGCGAATGGTCCGTCAGCGACCGCGTGATCGCCTGGCGGATCCACCACGTGGCGTAGGTCGAGAACTTGTACCCGCGACGGAACTCGAACTTGTCCACCGCCCGCATCAGGCCCGTGTTCCCCTCCTGGATCACGTCCAGGAAGGGGAGCCCGCGGTTGCGGTACTTCTTCGCGATCGACACCACGAGCCGCAGGTTGCTCCCCGAGATGTCCCGCTTGGCCTGCTCGTACTCCCAGAAGATCGTCGAGAGGTCCTGGACTCGCCGTGCCAGTTCCGTCGGCTCCTCGAGCACCAGCGACCGCAGCCCCTCGAGCTCCTCTCGCATCACCTCGCGGTCCTCCGCGTCGGGCGATCGCAGCTGTCCGTCGGCCATCAGCTTCCGTCGCGCCCTGGTGACGCGAGGATTGGGCGACTTCGATTCCGGCGTGCCCGGGTGCTCGGCGAGGAACAGGTCCGCCTCGAGTTCCGACATCTTCTTCGAGATCGCCCGCAGCTTTCGCATCAGCGGGATGATCCGCCCCGTCCGCAGGCTCACTTCCTCGATCAGCGTCGCGATCCGTCGCCGCCTCGCGTTGATCCGGTCCCGCAACGCCGACGCCGTCGTCTCGTCGCCCCGGCGACGCGACATCTCCAGCTGCTCCCAGTCCGCCCGGTTCAGCGAGAGCAGCCGGTCGATCGTCGGCACGTTCAGCGGCAGGCGCCGCATCACCTTGTCCTTGATCTCCTCGTCCGCCGTCGAGTTCCGCATGTTGCGGTCAAAGGGCGTCTCGTTCCGCAGCACCGACCGCAGCAACTCCGCCGCCTGCGACGCCACGTAGTCGCTCTCCATGCACCGCCGACGGAAGATCATCCGCGTCAGCTCCACCTTCTTCGCCAGCCGCTGCTCCTGCTCGCGGCTCAGCAAGGGAATGTTCCCCATCTGCGAGAGGTACATGCGGATCGGATCGTCAAGACGCTTGCCCTGCGTCTCCTCCGCCACCACCTCCGCCACCTCGCGGTCGATCGCCTCTTGCTCGGGATCGGGCGCCCCGCCCTGCGAGGAGCCCGTCGATCGCGACGAGGTCGTGTCGCCCGCCTCGGTCGAGGGCGACGACATCGCCCGGAAAGCCGCCGGCAGGAAGCTCGTCCCGCGACGCGGGGTGTACGCCTCGCCACGCTCCTTCGCCGCCTCCAGCATCCGCGCGTCGTAGTTCACCTCGTCGAGCAGTTCGATGCCCAGCGAGTCGACCGCGAAGAGCACCTCGTCGATGCGGTACGGGTCCACCATCTCGTCCGGCAGCGTCGAGTTGAACTCCTCGTACGAGAGCCAGCCGCGTCGCTGCGACAGACGCAGCAGTTCCACGATCGCAGGATGAAAATCACCGAAGTACACAGGCAATCACTCCCCGCGGCCGATGCCGCCCATGCTGTTTCCGCCACCCGCCACCCGGACTCACCGATGGCTGACCGATCGCTGATCGATGGCCGATCGATGGCCGATCGACACCGATCCCGATACCGAT
>JBAXFU010000108.1:0-9655 GCA_037139735.1 Phycisphaerae bacterium | reverse complement strand
GGGTCGAGCCCACGGCGGAGGCGGACGCGGCGACATGGCCGCGAATGGCGATGACACGCATGGATCAATGCCGAACGGGGCCAACAACGCGCCCTGGGCGTTGGACACGGCGACGCGAATGGCAATGACGTGCCGCGTTGGGCGCGGCGTCACGCCGCGCGTATCGGCTCCGCCGGGGGCTTGCCCGCAAAGCCGGGCTGCGCACCCCGGCTCAACGAGGGGACGCCCTGCCGGGCTGGCGAACAACGCGTGAACGAAGGTCGTGCCGATTCGCTCATGGTCAGCCCGCTTCGGGCGTCCCTTGGTGTAGCCGTGGGCGCGACCCGGCTTTGCGGGTCGAGCCCACGGCGGAGGCGGACGCGGCGACATGGCCGCGAATGGCGATGACGTGCCGCGTTGGGCGCGGCGTCACGCCGCGCGTATCGGCTCCGCCGGGGGCTTGCCCGCAAAGCCGGGCTGCGCACCCCGGCTCAACGAGGGGACGCCCTGCCGGGCTGGCGAACAACGCGCACACAAAGTGTGCCCCATCACAGATCAAACCGCACGCTGCGCTTCGCGGGCGCGGGCGGGCGTTTGACCGCCGCCGGCGCCTGATCGGCCGCCCCGGGCACGCCGAGCCGATGGCGGAGCACCGCCACCAGCGTGTCGGGCTCGAAGCATGCCTCGTGCGGCCGCAGGTAGACCTCGGACAGGCCGCTCTCGTCCTTGGGTGGCAGGAGACGAACGGGCGCGGCCTCGAGGGCTCCGCGTCCGCCGCGGCCGAGCCGCTCGGCCAGGGGCTTGGGATCCTTCGCGAGGAAGACGACGTCCTTCTCGCGGATGGTGCAGGTTCGAACGCCCAGTTTCGCGAGTTCGATGCGGATCTGCGCGAGATCGAAGAGTCGCTGCGCGGGCTTGGGCGGCTGGCCGTACGCGTCGACGAGGTCCTTGCGGAGCTGCTCGAGCGCCGGGTGATCGGCCGCGGCGGCGAGTCGGCGGTAGGCCTCGAGCCGGCGTTGCTCGCTGGGGATGTAGGCCCTGGGGATGATGCCCGACACGCCGATCTCGAGCGCGGTGGCGCTGGGCGGATCGGGCTTGCGCTCGCTCTTGAGTTCGTCGACCGACTGCTCGAGCAGGTGGCAGTACATCTCGTAGCCCACGGCCGCGATGTGTCCCGACTGCTCGGGGCCCAGGATGTTGCCGGCCCCGCGGATCTCGAGGTCGCGCATGGCGATCTTGAAGCCGGCGCCGAGCATCGAGAACTGCTCGATGGCGTGCAGACGCTTCTGCGCCACCTCCTTGACCGACTTGTCCGGATCGACCATGAGGTAGCAGTACGCGCGGTGCTTGCTTCGGCCCACGCGGCCGCGGAGCTGGTGCAGGTCGGCCAGGCCGAAGCGATCCGCATCGTTGATGATCATCGTGTTGGCGCTGGGAATGTCGATGCCCGCCTCGATGATGGTGGTGGCCACCAGCACGTCGGCCTGGCGCCGCATGAAGGTCAGCATGACCTCCTCGAGCTCGTGCGGGGCCATCTGGCCGTGGCCGTGGATGACGCGGCTCCCTTCCGGGCAGAGTTGCCGAACCGCCTGCGCGACCTCCATGATGTCGTGCACTCGGTTGTGCACGAAGTAGACCTGCCCCTCGCGGGCCAGCTCGCGGGCGATGGCCTGGCGGATCCGCCGCTCGTTGTACGGGAAGACCTCGGTGACGATGGCGCGCCGGTCGAGGGGCGCGGTGGTGAGACTCGAGATGTCGCGGATGCCCAGCATCGCCATGTGCAGCGTGCGGGGGATGGGCGTGGCCGACAGGGTCAGCACGTCCACCGTCATGCGCAGCCGCAGCAGCACCTCCTTGTGCTCGACGCCGAACCGCTGCTCCTCGTCGATCACCACCAGCCCGAGTTCCTTGAAGATCACGTCCTTCGAGAGGATGCGGTGCGTCCCCACGATCACGTCGACCTTGCCCTTGGCGAGGTCCTCGAGCACCTCGCGGGCCTCGCGGTCGGACTTGAACCGCGAGACGCTCTCGACGCGGAAGGGGTAGCCCGCGAAGCGGTTGCGGAAGGTCCGCTCGTGCTGCTCGGCGAGCACCGTGGTGGGCACCAGCACCGCCACCTGGCGTCCGGCCTCGCACGCCTTGAAGGCGGCGCGAATGGCCAGTTCGGTCTTGCCGAAACCCACGTCGCCGCAGATCAGCCGGTCCATCGGCCTGGCCCGCGTCATGTCCTTCTTGATCTCGCTCAACGCGGCCAGCTGGTCCTGCGTCTCCTCGTAGGGGAACTCGGCCTCGAACTCCTTCTGCCACGCGGTGTCGGCGGGAAAGGCGATCCCGGGCATGTGCTCTCGCGCCGCCCGCACCCGCAGCAGCTCCCCGGCGAGGTCGCGGACGCTCTCGGCCACCCGCTCCTTCTGGTTCCGCCACTTCACGCCGCCCAGCGTCGACAGCGGCGGCTTGCCCGCGAACCCGCCCACGTACTTCTGCACCTTGTCGATCTGCGTCGCCGGCACGTGCAGCTTGCTGTGCCCCGCGAACTCCAGCGTCAGGTACTCCTCGGGCTCCACCTCGCGCTTCTGCTCGAAGGCCTTCTGGAAGGCCGGCACCTCCCGCGGCTTCATCACCGTCAGGCCCGCGAATCTCGCGATGCCGTGGTCCACGTGCACGACATAGTCGCCCGACTGGAAGTCGAGGAACGTGTCCATCGCGCGGCTCGAGGCGATCCGCCCCAGCCGCCGCCGCACCGTGAACCGGTTCAGCAACTCGTGGTACGGCACGAAGGCCGTTCGCCGACGCGAGCCGCCGTCGCCTCGCACCCACACGAACCCGCGGTGCAGGTACGCGAGGGTCGAGGCGATCGGGGCCTCGGGGTCGTCGCGCGCCGGCGGCGAGTCGGCGAGCAGTTCGCCCAGCCGGTCCAGTTCCCCCTGGTTGCGGCAGCACACCGCCACCGCGCACGACTCCGGCGGCTCTGTCAGCGCCCGAAGTTCCTTCACCGCCTCGCCCGCGTCCTTCGAGAAGGTCGGCAGGGTCTCGCCGCCGAGTTCGATGCGGACGTCGCTCCCCGTGGCGCCGGCGGAGAACTGGTTCATCTCGATGACGCGGGCGAACCGCGTCTCGACGAGCTTGAGGACGGCGGGCGGACCGACCACGCCCCGGGCGTCGAGCACGCGTTCGAAGTAGCCGCGAGCCTGCTCGACGATCTCGAGCGTCTCGGCGAGCACGACGGTCGACTCGGCGGGGAGGAGTTCGAGGAAGTTGACGGCCTCGCGATCGTCGCCGGGCGAACCGCCGTCGGCCGCGAAGAGCTCCACCGCCCCGACCGCGCGGTCGGACCCCATCGACTCGAGGTCGACCTCCGTGATGCGATCGAGGGTGTCGCCGAAGAAGTCGAGCCGCACCGGCACGCCCTGCGAGACCTCGCGGGTGGAACGCGCCGTGCTGCCGGGCGGGAAGACGTCGAGGATCCCGCCGCGGAGGGCGAAGTCGCCCATCTCCTCCACCGTCTCGACGCGGCGGTATCCCGCGGCGTTGAGCCACTCGAGCAACTCGGCCAGCCGCACCTCCGTGCCGCTCCGCAGCGTCCTGGTCAGCCGCTCCAGTCTCGCCGGCCGGGGCACCAGTTGCATGAGGGCCGCCACCGGCGCGACGACGACGACGGGGCCGCGAAGCGAGGGGGCGGCGCGCACGGCGGCGAGTCGCTCGGCGAGGATCTCGGCGCCGACGCCTCGCTCGCCCGAGAGCGACTCGAGCGCGGGCAGGTGGAGACAGGCCACGCCGGCCGAGGCAAGTTCGTCGACGGCTTCGTCGGCGTCGTCGATGTGGGCCGCGACCAGCACGACGGGCCGCTGCGTGGCGCGCGTCACCGCGGCGGCGACCAGCGTGACCGCGGTCCCGCCCACCCCGGAGGCCACGATGCGGCGGGCCGTGGTCGCGGCGCGCGCAAGCTCGAGCACGCCCGGGTGGCGTTCAACCAGGGAGACCAAGTCGATTCGCGCCGTCACTGGGGAAAGGATAGGAGCACGCCGCGAGCGGGCGGCGTCCGGGCTCACGCCGTGCCGCATGCCATTTCCGCCAAACGCCAGTAGAGCGGGAGCCCGACGGTGACGTTGAAGGGAAAGGTGATCGCGAGGGACATGGGCACGAAGACCTCCTGGCGGGCCTCGGGGAGGGCCAGTTTCATCGCCGCGGGCACCGCGATGTACGAGCCCGAGGCGGCGAGCGTGACGAGGAGGAATCCGTCGGCGAAGGGCATGCCGGCGAGGCGGGCGCCCATCGCGCCCACGCCCGCGTTGATGAGCGGAATGACCACGGCCCCCGCCACGACGACGGGCCCGGCCTTGAAGGGCTCCTGCACGTTCTTGCCCGCCACCAGGCCCAGGTCGAGCAGGAAGAAGCACAGCAGCCCGTAGAAAAGGTCGTTGCTCAGCGGCAGGACCTTGACGTTCGACTTGTCGACGCTGAAGTAGCCGATGAGCAGGCTGCCCACCAGCAGCACCACCGCGCTGTTGAGCAGCACGTCGTGCGCGAGGCGGCTGGTCGACGGGCGGGGCGCGTCGCCCTCGGCGGCGGTCGAGAAGAAGCGGGCCATGAGTACGCTCACCATCACGGCGGGCGATTCCATCAAGGCGGTGGCGGCGACCATGTAGCCGCCGTGCTTGACGCCCGACTCCTCGAGGAGGGTCGTCGCCGCCAGGAACGTGACGACGGAGACGGATCCGTACGTGGCGGCCACCGCGGCGGCCGTCGGCGTGCCGAGCTTCCAACGCACCAGCGGGAAGACGTAGCACGGGATGATGGCGGAAATGGCGACCGAGACCATCACGGGCACCAGCACGTGCGGCCCCAGCCCCGTCTGCTGCAGTTGCATGCCCCCCTTGAACCCGATGGCCCAGAGCAGGTAGAGGGAGAGGGCCTTGGTGAACGCCGCGGGGATCTCCAGCCCGCTCTTGAGCACGGCCGCCAGCATGCCGAGGAAAAAGAACAGGATCGGCGGGCTGAGGAGGTTGGCGGCAAAGACGCTGTCGGCGAGCGTGAGCATGGTCGTGGTGCAGGGCGAGGGGATCCGGCCCCGCGACTCCGGAACGGCGCGCCGGGACGCCCGGCAAGGGGCGATGATAGTGCTGGTCCTTCCCCGCGTTCGAAGCGATACACTTGCCGCCGCTGGGCATCGGCCCCGTGCGGCGTCACGGACGCATCGCGACGCAACGGGCGGAGGGTGCAGGCGGAGAGGCGCAGCAACACCATGGCCAAGAAGACCGGCTCGACGGACGGCGCACGGCGCCGCATCAAGGAACGCGACGACCGCACCGGGAAGAAGATCCTGGACCTCGCCCATGGCGTCGTGAAGAAGTCCTACGCGGGCAAGGACCCCGTCATCGACATTCCCACCCGCGCCAAGAGCAACACGATCTGGGACCGCAAGGCCAAGATCCTGCGGATGGGCGAGGCCTTCGCCCAGCGGGAGCTCTTCAACCTCAATCAGGCCCGCCAGTTCATGCAGACCCTCCTGCACTCCAACTCGGTGCGGGAGCTCATCGACGCCGACAAGACGCTCAGTCTTCGCGGTATGTTCTACAAGGGCCTGCACACCGTGGCCGGCACCAAGGAGAAGACCTTCGCCGACCAGACCGAATCCGACGGCATCCTCGAGGACCTCGAGGTCGCGCTCGGCTCGCTCCGCGAGGAACTCCACATCTTCGCCAAGAAGGCCGGCACCATGGTGGGCAACATCACCATCGTCGACAACGGCGCGGGCACCGCCGACGAGATCGACTGCCGCCGCATGGGCAGCGGCGGCTACGCCATCCCCAGCATCGTCGAACCCGACACCATCCAGTTCAAGAAGGTCGACGCCAAGTTCGTCCTGCACGTCGAGAAGAACACCGTCTGGAGCCGCTTCAACGAGGACCGATTCTGGGAGAAGCACAACTGCATCCTCACCGAGGGCGGCGGCCAGCCCCCCCGCGGGGTGCGGCGCCTCCTCAAGCGCCTCAACGAGGAGCACGGCCTTCCCATCTACTGCCTGCTCGACTGCGACCCCTGGGGACACTACATCTACAGCGTCATCAAGCAGGGATCGATCTCCCTGGCCTTCGAGAGCGAACGCCTCGCCGTGCCCGAGGCCAAGTTCATCGGCATCCGCTCGAAGGACTACAAGGCCTGCGAACTCTCCGACGACGTCAAGATCACGCTCAACGACAACGACACCAAGCGGGCCAACGAGATCGCCGCGTACCCGTGGTTCGAGCACCACAAGGGCTGGCAGCGAGAGATCGAGGGACTCTTGAGCAACGGCTTCAAGATGGAAGTCGAATCGCTCATCACCAAGGACATCTCCTACGTCACCGAGGAGTACGTCCCCCAGCGACTCAAGGCCAAGGACTGGCTGGACTGAGCGACACCCCCCCCCGCGACCACCATGCCCGTCGACACCACCGCCGCCGCCCGACGCCCGCTGCGCTTCGCCTCGCCCGCCGAGGTGCTGGCCGACCTCGACGCCCTCGAGGTGGCGCACCGGGCGGGCCGATTGCGAACCACGGGCAACTGGGACGCGGGCACCAACTTCAGGCATCTGGCGATTCCGATCCAGCGTTCGATGGACGGCTTCGAGCACAGCCCCGTGCCCCTGTGGCGAAAGATCATGGGGCGGCTCATCCTGCGACCCATCGTCCTGCGAGTCCGGGCGTTCAAGCCCGGCATTCGGCTTGATCGCCGCACCGAGCAGTTTCTCTGGCAGGCCACCGCCTTCGACGAGGGGGCGGGCATGCTTCGCGCCCAGTTGCAGCGGTGGATCGAGGGCACGCCGATGACCCACCCGCACCCGGCCTTCGGGCCCATGACGCACGAGCAGTGGACGGCCTTCCACCTCAAGCACTGCGCCCTGCATCTGAGCTTCCTGATCCCGGAAGGCTGAGGCATGCCCGGGACTCCCCCGGGCGTACAGTGGCCCTCGATGGACCACCAGACCACTTACGAGAGCCGCCTCGCGTACGAGGTCAACCGCATCCATGCCGCGGCGATCTATTGCTCCGACGGCCGACTGGGCGAGCACTTCGACGACTTCCTCCAGCACGGCCTCTCCCTGCCGCGATACGACCGGGTGACGTTGCCGGGCGGGCCGGCCTGCCTGGCGGGCCATCCGCAGGCGCATCTCGAGGAGCAGGGCGTCGTCGACGAACTGAAGTTCCTCGTCGAGGTGCACGGACTTCGTCGCATCGTGCTGCTGGCGCATCAGGGATGCGCCTTTTACGACACGAGACTGGGGCTGCGGGAGCCGCGACTCGAGCTGGTTCAGCGGGCCGACCTCGTGCGTGCCGCGGCCTTCGTGCATCGCGTCACGGGCCTCGAGGCGGTGGACGGATACTTCGCGCGGCTGATCGACGGGCGAGTCCGATTCGAACGCGTGCAGGTCTGACGCGACCGGCCTCCCCCCCCCGATGCGGGGACGCGCGCTGTCGAGGCGCCGCGGGAAGCCGCCCGCATCGGCGATCCGCACGGGCGGGCGGCGAGGCGGCCCCGCGCTATCCTGAGGCCTTCGCCCAAGAACGTCGCCGGGGGTGGCGATAAGTGAACCACTCGCCCCGGTCCATGTTCCGCCTGGAGCCTTGCATGCCCGCCTCGTCCGTCCTCATCTCGATCCTCAAGGCATTTCCGCACGGCCGCATCGTGCGCCGTCTGGTCTCCGAGATCGCGTCGCGATCCCCCGCCTCGGTGCGAGAGGGCGTGGCGTCGCTGTACAACGGGCAGCGGATGCGGGTCGATCTGGCGGACTACATCGGCCAGCAGCTCGCGGCGGAGGGTTCGTTCGAGCTCACGATGGTCGAGACGGCCATGTCGCACCTCAAGCCCGGCGACGTCTTCATCGACGTGGGCGCGCACATGGGCTTCTACTCGCTCGTGGCCTCTCGCGCCGTGGGAGCCGCGGGCAGCGTGCACGCCTTCGAGCCGGGCGAGAAGCAGCACCGGCTCCTCTCGGACAACGTCCGGATGAACAACCTCGGCAACGTCCGCGTCAACAAGAAAGGCGTGAGCAACAAGCCGGGGAGCGCCACCTTCGTCGAGGGGCCCAGCCGCAATCTCGGCGAGTCGTACGTCTCGCAAGGCGGGCAGGGGGGCGGTCCGACCATCGACCTGGTCACGCTCGACGACTACTGCCGCGAACAGGGCATCACGCAACTGGGCGGCATGAAGGTCGACGTCGAGGGCCTCGAGGAGTTCGTCTTCCAGGGCGCCCAGGATGTCCTGTCGCGTCTGCGGCCCCGCGTGATCATCTACGAGTCCGTCGAGGCGCACGCGGCGAAGTTCGGCTCGAGCCCGGACAAGGTGCACGCGATCATCCGGGGGCACGGCTACGCGATTCGGGCCTTCCGCCACGACAAGGTGGTCGACCCGGCCACCTGCACCCCGCCGGCGCACGACTTCATCGCGACGCTGGAGTGACGCGGCTCACCAGTGATCGCCGACGTCGGCGACGCTCGACGGCGTGGACTCGCCGCAATGCGAGTTTCGAAGCAAGAGGGTGGACGCAGGCTGCGTCCGCGAGCATCTCAGCCGAGACCGAGCTGCCAAGGCAGGCTCCAGCCGCCCCCTCTGCCACGGCCGGGAACAACCCAGATTCGTGAGCGTCGGAGACCGGAACAATCGCGTTGGCACCGCTGGCTTTTTCGTTGGCGGTTCATTTCAAGCCCTCCAGCAAAAAGCGGGCGACGCAGGCCGGCCGCCACGGAAGCGGATGACGCTCGCCGTCGCCTCGAGCGCCGACACCGGACCAATGCAACCCATCGCTAGCGGGCGCTTGCGTGTCAAGGAGAAGGGTGGCCCGACGCCGGAGCATGGTTCGGCGTCCAGGACATTCGCCTCGCGACCCGGGTGGCCGAAAAACGACAAGACCCGCGTGAAGCGGGTCTTGAGGTCGCGGACATGCCGCGGTAGAAGGCAAACAGTTGGGAACCGCTTGACCGATCGTTGCCGACCGGCTATCCGCCAGGACGTTGATTGCTCAACAATTCCGTGAGGCGGGCGAGAGTGCGTTGACTTGAACGTCTCGGCGGATTGCTCCGACGAAACGTCTAAGGATATCCCTTAGAAAGGAGGTGATCCAGCCGCAGGTTCTCCTACGGCTACCTTGTTACGACTTCGTCCCAGTCACCGATCTTGCCGTGGGCACTGCTGAAATGCAGCGACTTCGGGCACTCTCGGCTCCCATGACGTGACGGGCGGTGTGTACAAGGCTCAGGAACTCATTCACCGGAGCGTAGCTGATCTCCGATTACTAGCGATTCCGACTTCATGCCGGCGAATTGCAGCCGACAATCCGAACTGGGGTGCACTTTTTGCGATTTGCTCCAGCTTGCGCTCTTGCGTCGCTCTGTATGCACCATTGTAGCACGTTTGCAACCCTGGATGTAAGGGCCATGAGGACTTGACGTCATCCCCACCTTCCTCCGGTTTGACACCGGCAGTCTCGCTAGAGTACTGGCTTGCGCCGAGCAACTAACGATAGGGGTTGCGCTCGTTAAAGGACTTAACCTGACACTTCACAGCACGAGCTGACGACAGCCATGCAGCACCTGTGCACGTTCCGGTCTTGCGACTGTGGCCCCACTTTCATGGGGTTAATACGTACATGTCAAACCCAGGTAAGGTTCTTCGCGTTGCCTCGAATTAAGCAACATGC
>JBAXFU010000107.1:0-10046 GCA_037139735.1 Phycisphaerae bacterium | reverse complement strand
CCAACCACATGAATCCACGGGCCGTGTTCGGCGAGGTCCTCGGCAGGGATGAATCGCTCGCTACGCCCTTGAAGGGGTCGATCACGGAAGCGGGGTCCGAGCACCGCAGATTTCATGATGTGCTGGAGCGATTTTGGGACCAGTATCGAGCCCAGCAAACGACACCCACGGTTCAGCAGTATTCGCAAGCACTAGAGGCTGCTTTGAAAGCCACTGGCAGATACGATCAAAGCGAAGCGAGGTTGCTCACCGACTTGGCAGTGAAAGAGCTAGCTGCGGTCCGCAATGCTGAGTATCCAAACGGATTGGGGCTGTCATCTGAAGTTCCGCGAATCCCCGGCCCCCTTCCGCCACCAAAGAAGCCACCGCAATGTGGTGGCGCAAGGGTGACTAAATGAACGACTTGCACAAATTGATGGCACAGCGCGACCTCGGCCTCTTTGGTCGTGTCGGCTTGGTTGAGGCGGTCGGTTTCTGTCGATGTCAAGACATCGAACAAGCCAGAGACTGTCTCCGGAGCGAGTACTTTGATTATGCTGTAGTCGAGGTCGGCAATGAATCACGAAAGTGGCGCAGGAGGGGAGCTCCCGATGACGCAATAGTGTCCAACGAGCAAATCCTCGCGCAGCACGCGTTGTGCAATCCGATGTTGTCGAATCGCTTCGATCGCCTCAGGGCACTCGGCTTCGACGAGAAGGATCTTGAGAAGGTGCTCTGGACCACGTCGCTGATCATCGTGGGGGCGTGGATCGAGCGGACGGAACAGATGCCGCCGGACGACCGAAACTACGATCAGCTCGACAAGGTGATCGGGGCCGGCCACATGGTGTGCGGGTGGGTTGACGGGCTGTACCCCGAGGGCGAATGGGCGGTGTGGTGAGCACAAGGAGGCGCCTGCGTGGAGGACATCGACCAGTGGCTTCGGGCGAGGGAGGCCATCTTCTTTACGCGGATGGGCCTTGAGTTCCTCCTGGAGTTCGACGAGGCGGGCCTCGACCCCGACGACTGGGACCATTGGTATCAGTGCACCGGGCCCAACGAGGCCACGACCGACATGCACCAGCGCCGCTTCCTCGATTCAATCAACGAGTTGGCGGGGGATTTGCACGAACGGGTGCAGGTGATCTCCGGGGAGCGGGCGGAGGCGGAGCAGGTGATCAGTCGGAGGGAACTTGGGGCCTGCATGCAGACGCTGGAACGATTCGTGCCGCGGCTGCAGGAGGCCGGATTGCTCCTGCCGCCCAAGGTGGTGCGAGTGTCGGCGAACATGATCGTCCTGGCCCGACTCGAGGAACGGGTCGGGATTCCCGACGCGGAGCGGTTGTTCCGCTGGGCGGCATGGACAATCGAACGCGGGCACATCGTCTGCGCTGTAGATATCACCGAAGGGCGACCCTTGTGCTGGAGCGTGTGGTGAAGGTTCAACGCCGGAGGCTTTTGCGAAACTAGCCAGGTGCTGCAGTGCTTCGCCGCTCCGCACGGTGCAGCGCGAACAACGCGTCCAACGCCGAAGGCATCTCCGACGGGCAACCACGCGACCGTCGCGCGCAACATCGCGGCGATGACGAACCGCATGCACGTTTGCTCGGGGAGTCCGCTGGGGTGCGGGTTGTTTGCGTTGCGTGCCCTGCGCGTTGTTGCTCGCGCAACAGAGAGCTTTCAAAGATACCGGGAATCTCCCCCAATGGCCTCCATGCAAGGCGACGACCAATTGAGATACTTTGCTGCCGATGCCAATGCAGATCGTCTGCAAACGGCGATCTTTTGGGATGCCCCCGTGACGCGGCCCTGCATGCTGCACGTATGGGGCTTTTCGGGAGGCTGGCCGTTTGGCGAGTTGGAGATCATTGACGATCCGGATTCTCCTCGCCGCCGCCCGACTGACGTGATGGTGTTCTTGTCGACGGTCCTCTTTCTCAGCGACCGTGCCAAGAGCGCCTTGGAGCAAGCGATTGACGCTCGGACTGTCGAGTGGCTGCCAGTTCGCTACCGCAACGAACGTTGGTGGATCATGCACGGCCTCGTGCTGCTCGATGCCCTCGACGAACAACGGTCCGAGGTGCGGCGAGGGGAAAGGTCGGGAGGCGTGGTGGCCGTCGGGCGGCTTCGCGTCATCGCCGAGAAGTGCAAGGGGCATGCGTTGTTCCGGCTGTCGCGAGGGTTCGAGACGTGGGTGTACATCGTCTCGTCAGACTTCGTGGACGCCTGGAACAAGGCGGGCCTGAAAGGTTTCGATTTCATTCCGCTCGACGACGCCCCGGATGGATCACCGGTGAACACGGGACACTGACATCGTCGACACGGGCGATCCGCCGCGGCGGCGACCGTCGCCCGCAACATGGCGCCGATGACGAACACGCATGCACGTTCCCTCGAGGACCCCGCCGGGGTCTGGGCCGTGTGCGTGACCGGGGGTGGCGGCGAAGCGTCGCAACCCCCGGCCATGTTCGGGAATGGCTGGGCGAGTGGTCGCGGGGGTCCAGCATGAAACAGGCCCGCCGAGGGGCGGGCCTGTCGAGGGGGATTCAACTGATGCCGCGGCTTAGCGGCGGGCCAGCACCTTGTCGAGGAGCGAGACGGCGTTCTGGTTGCCGAGGTAGAAGTTGGTGTTGGTGATGGTGTCGAAGCCGGTCGAGAGGCGGCGGCGGGTGTTGCTGAGCGAATACGCGCGGCCGGTGCCGGGGAGAGACTCGGGGGAGTTGGAGGCCATCGGATCGAAGGTGGTCGAGCCGTCGACGATGTCTTCCGTCACTCGCAGGCCCATCAGTTCGCCCACGCGGCGAGAGATGGCGCCCGTGACCGACTGGGTGAGCTGGTCGAGGCCAGTCTGGCCGGGCGTGATGCCCTGGATGGCGAAGGTCGGGATGAAGACCACGGCGTCGTCCTCGACGTCGACGTTGAAGGGGTCGACGTGCTGGCTGAAGCCGTAGGGCTGGGTGCTGCTGAAGGCCTGGCTGATGAGGTCGAAGTTGAACGCGCCCGCGAAGGAGTTGTAGAGGGCGAAGACAGGATCGGCCGTGCCCGAGAGGAAGACCGTCGAGAAGGGTTGGAACTCGAAGTCGGCCGGGTTGGTCGAGAAGGTGACGTCGTAGCCCGCGCCCTGATAGATCGAGTTGAGGCTCGACACGAGGCGGCTCAGGAAGTAGTCGTTGACCGACTGGCCGTTGGTGGCCACGCCGGTGAAGCCCACGGTCGCGATGTCGAGACCGCCGAACTCGCTGGTGATGCCGCCGACCTGCAGCCAGTTGACCGAACCGCCGCGGGTCTCGATGAAGACGTTTTGCTTCTTGGCGGTGATGGTGCCGGTGCCGTCGGTGACGACCTCGAGCTGATAGTCGGTGTTGTAGACGCCCTGGAGGTACGCGGCGAAGGTGCCGGCCTCGCCCGCGGACCCGCCGAGTCGCGAGGGGACGATGAACTCGGCGAAGAAGTCGCCGTTGGCGTCGTAGCCGTAGCGGGTGGTGCCGTCGTCGGCGATGAGGGTGTTGGGCGAGCCGCCGTAGGGGAGGAAGTCCGACGCGCTGAAGACGAGCGAGGCGTCGCCGACGGCGGTCGACAGGGAGGTGTCGAAGACGCCGAACTGCACCGAGCCGCGGTTGTCGGAGAAGGTGAGCGGGGACGCGCTGCCCAGGTCGGCGCCGAACTGGCTGAGCTTCACCGTCATCTTGAGCTTGGTGCCGGGAGCGACTGGCAGGCGGTTGTTGAGATGGAAGACGTCGACGTCGGAGGCGATGAGGGCGGAAGGCACGCCCGCGCGGCCCTTGGGGCCGATCGCCGCGGAGATCGTCGAGACCAGACGTCCCGAGGCCTCACGGGTCGAGACCACGCCCGCGGCGTTGGTGCCGTTGACGGTGTTGGCGGCGGCGTCGCGGGTGAAGGTGTAGCCGCCGGAGACGATCTGGGTCAGGTCGTCGGCGGTGCCGAGGATGCCGTCGAGACCGGCGAAGTCCTGCGCGGGGGGGGCGTTGACGACGTTGGTGCCGTTGCCGCTGTCGGTGGCGCTGGTGAAGCCGCTGTCGCCGTCGTCGAAGACCTCGATGGAGAAGTTGTAATCGCCGACCTTGAGGGGGCCCTGATCGGGGTTGTTGACGCTGGCGTCGGTGAGCGTGCCGGCGTTGCCGACGACGATGTAGTAGGTGCCGGTCTGCTGGATCAGGTAGGCGCGAGCGAAGGTGGTGTCGGTTTCGAGGGCGGCGGGGGGCGGGAGGGTGTTGGTCGAGGCGGAGATGCCGCCGACGGCCGCCTGGGCCGTCACGCTGGAGTCGTAGAACGCGAGCGTGGCGAGGCTGGCGGTGCCCTCCATCTTGCCCAGACGCAGGATCTGGCCGGCCTGGAGCGTGATGGCGTAGACGTCGACGTCGCCCGCGAAGCGGAAGAGGCTGGTGTCGTTGTCGGGGTGGTCGCCGATGAAGCCGCGGAGGATGTAGGGACGGTTGGTGTCGGGGAGGTTGTCGGCGGCGTCGTTGGCGTCAAGGACGAAGTTGAGATTGGTCGCGCCGTAGAGGTCGACGCGGTAGGTGCTCGCGACGCCGTTGACGACGTTGTTGACGGAGGCGACGAAGGGGGTGATCTTGTCGCCCACGTCGCCGATGATGGCGTCCTGGCTGAACTTGTCGCCCGAGCGGCTGAAGCCGTCGCCGTTGCCGTCGAGCCCCTGGCCGACGAGCTTGGTGCGGAAGACGCTGTCGTCGATCACGAAGCGGTAGACGCCCGGACCCGGCTTGTCCGGCACCGCGGGGAGGTTGCGATCCGTGATCGACCGCGAGAAGACGACCTGCGCGGTGGTCGATCCGGCGACGTAGCGGAGGGTGTAGTCGACGCCCTCGATGAGGCGGATCTCGACGTCGCCGTTGCCGCGAACCTCGCTGACCGAGAGGGCGGGGCTGAGCGTGGCGAAGTCGATGGGCTGGTTGAAGACGAGGTTGGCGGTGAAGACGCGGCTGTCGACGGCGGTGCGGATGTCGAGGACACGACCCGCGTCCGGGGCGAGCAGGGGCGCCTCGACGGCGAAGTTGCCACGGGAGCCCGAGAAGGCAGCGCCGCCGATGCGGACGGGACCCAGGGTGCCGCTGCTGGCGATGCGATACGACTCGGTGGAGCGTGCGGAACCTACGCCGCTGCCGCCGACGGTGACCGAGGCGATGCTGCCGCGGCCCGCGGCGACGGTGTCGTCGGTGGTGCCGAAGAAGGCGTCGCCGCCGCGGTTGTAGCCCGCGGTGATGTCGGACTCCTGGAAGTTGCCGCCGATGGTGACGGCGCCGACGGTGCCCGTGGAGAGGACGTCGGCCGCGCGACCCGTGCCGCCGTAGAAGGCGTCGGTGCCCAGGTCGAGCCCCGAGACCAACGCCGAGTCGAAGAAGTCGCCGCTGACGGCCACCGCGCCGATGGCGTCGCCCGCGCTGATCACCGAGGTGCGGACCGAGGCGGCCGTGATGGAACCCACCGACGAGCCGAACCGCATGAGCGAGCGCTCGATCGACCCGGCGGCGAGGCTGGCCGCCTCGCGATCGACGCTGACGAGCCCGCGTGCGGCGCCCGTGATGCCCACGGCGCCCAGCGACAGGGCCGAGATCGAGGCCTCGCCGACGGTCAGCGGGTTGGTGGCGCCGAACTGGCCGTTGATGGTGAGGGTGGTGACCGTGCGGAGCTCGAGGAAGCCGCCGACGAGGGCGGCGATGGTGAACGTCGTGACATCACCGCCGACGTAGACGTGTCCGGTGCCCTCGAGGCGACCGAGCGTGAGGGTCGTCACGCCGCCGTCGATGGCGATGTCGCTGTCGCCCGTGAGCGTCGCGGAGACGGAGAGCGCGCCCAGGGCGGCATCGTCGTTGGTGACGATGTCGAAGTTCGCGAGCGAGCCGGAGCTGGCGACGATCGTGACCGAGGAGAGGGCCGTGGTGTTGATGAGGCGGAGGGTGGTCGAGGAGGCGTTGTAGTTGGCCGAACCGGGGCCCACGAGCGTGATGGTCACGGTGCCGCCGGCGACGGCGAAGGTGCGGGTGCCGGCGTTGAAGGTGACGCCGCCCGGGGGCACGGTGGCGGCGGACTGGATGAGCGAGTTGGAGTTGGGGGCGTTGGTGCCGCCCTTGGTGAAGCGCGCGTCGGCGGCGACGGTGGCGGAGAGGGTGTCGCCGAAGACGCTGACGCCCGAGCCGACCGAGCCGAAGGTGAGGGTGTTGACGACGGAGATGCCGATGGCGGTGGTGTCGTCGGCGGTGTTGTAGATGCCGTCGGCGCCGGCGTTCATGCCTGCGGAGAAGGTCGAGTCGCTGACGCGGCCCGCGACGGAGACAAGGCCGATCGTGCCGGACTTGATGGTGTCGGCGTTGAGGAGCGTGCCGCCCAGGGCCTTGTCGGCGCCCAGATCGACCAGGCCGGCGACGAAGCGGGTCTTGGAGACGCCGCCGCCGACGATGATCGACGTGATGGCGTCGCCCGCGGCGAAGTACGAACCGAAGCCGGCGGTGAGGGCGTCGTTGCCGACGCTGCCGGTGACGGTGATGGCCGAGATGGCGCGACCGGCCCGGACGGAGGCCTCGAAGACGTCGCCGCCGGTGACATCGAACTTGACGATGTTGCGACCGGCGAAGATCGACGGGCCCTGAGCCGCGGCCGTGGCGCGGACGCCGGGGGGGAGCTGGTTGCGGCGATCGTCGTAGCGGACGGCCGAAGAGAGGGCGGGGTTGACGCCCACGTCGCCGTAGACGCCGTCGAGGCCGCCGACCACGCTGAGGAGCGAGATGTCGACGTCGGCGTGGACGTTGCCGTAGAGGTTGCCGTTGGTGATGACGAGGCTGGCGATGCTGCCGTCGTACGCGGCGATGGTGCGGCCGGGGAGGAAGGAGCCGTTGGTGATGGCGACGCTGGCGATGCCGCCGGAGCGGCTGATGATGTCGCCGTCGTAGTCGCCGGCGATGGCGACGGCCTTGATGGCGCCGAAGGCGATGATGGAACCGTTGGAGACGCGGTTGTCGCCGGGCTTGACGACGGTGCCGCCGACGGTCACCGCGCCGGTGATGCCGCCGCCGACGCGGATCTCGCTGTAGAGCGAGCCGGCGGGAATCGAGAGGTTGGTGAGATCGCCGCGAACGAGGATGGAGGAGGGACGGCCCTGGGTGCCGATGTTGCGACCGGCGACCAGGCCGGCGATGTTGCCGCTGATGTCGGTGCGGACGGCGAGGTCGCGGCCCGCGGAGATGGTGCCGACGTTGCCGCGAGCGGTCGTGGTGACGACCTGGGCGTCGATGTCGCCGGCGGTGGCGGTGACGGAGGCGATGGGACCGCTGGCGACGATGGCGCCGCTGATGCCGTTGGCGCTGGTGACGGCGCCGATGGAGCCGGCGGGGCCGGTGACCTCGATGCGGGTGTTGACGATGGTGTTGGTGGCGGTGAAGGTGGTGATGGCGCCCGACACCAGGAAGGTGGAGGCGTAGAAGTCGCGGGCGGAGACGGCGGGGAGCTGGCCGACGGTGACGGCGCTGGTGCGGATGCCGCCGGTGGCGGTGAGCAGCGCGAGGTCGTTGTCGACGTCGATGGTGGAGCGGTTGATGTTGGCGGCGTTGATGCCCAGGCGGACGCGACCGGTGATGTCGATCGCGAGATCGTTCATGTCGCCGGTGGCGGTGATGCGCTGCGCATCGCGGGCGCCGGTGATCTGGTTGAGGCTCAGCTCGTCGAGGCCGCCGGCGAGCGTCGAGTTGCGGAAGCCGGCGACGGTGATGGTGCCGATCTCGTCGGTGGCGAAGATGGTCGAGGCGTCGAAGAAGCCGCCGGTGATGTCGACCGCGCGGACCTCGCCGCCCGCGATGGTCGACGAGAAGAAGTTGCCCGAGGCGATGCGGACGTCGCCGATGCCGCCGCGGCTGCGGTTGTCGTCGCCGTAGAGGAAGCTCTGCCAGAACCCGTCGAGGTCCTGCGACCCGATGTAGACGTTGCGGAGCTGCGCGTTGGTGAAGAGGACGGAGTTGATGCCGTCCATGACGAGGGCCGACACGTCGGGCTGACGGTTGGCCGCGGAAATGGGGCCCTCGACGACGACCGAGCCGTCGAGCTTGAGGGACGTGACGGTGCCGATGTTGTTGGCGGCGAAGATGCCGCTGGTGGCCAGGGGCGAGGGGTTGGGCTTGGCGATGCCGTCACCGACCTCGGCGCGAACGATGTTGTCGGCGTAGATGGTGCCGACGATGCCCTCGAAGCGGCCGGGGACGCTCAGCAGGTCGTAGTTGGCGGTGACGACCTGCAGGGTGCCGGTGGCGCCCTGAAGGATGACGTCGCCGATGGCACCCTTGGCGCGAACCTGCTGGACGTTGCCGGTGCGAACGACCAAGCCGTTGAGGTCGGGGTCGACGGGGTAGCCGATGTCGTCAAGGGCGGCCTGGCCGTCGCGGTTGTCGGAGTCGCGGATGGCGCGGAAGATCTTGTTGGCGGCCAGCGAGGTGTCGTACAGCCCCGGGGTGGTGCCCAGGGGGCTGCCGACGTCGGTGCCCAGGCGGTTGGCGATGCCCAGCCGCGGCCCGATGAGACGCGGGCCGAAGGCCGGGAGTTGCGTGCGGCCCAGGTCGCCGTCGACGCTCACGATGTTCACCGCGGTGACGTCGATGGCGACGATGTCGCCGTTGGGGGTGTTGTTGACGATCGAGGCGAAGCCGCCGGTCGAGCCGGGGACGCCCGCGCCGATGAGGTTCTGCTCGTCGATCCGCCAGACGTCGATCTCGACGTTGCCGCCGATGCTGATGACGGACGCGCCGTCGCCGACGGCGTTGATGCGACCGATGCCGACGACGCCCGAGCCGAGCGGATCGACGCCGTTGATGCGGAGGGTGCGGCCGCCGGAGAGGTCGGCGTTGATGGCGGCGATGACGACGCCCTGCGAGCCGTCGACGGGCAGCGCGATCACTTCGCCGAGCACCTGGCCGGCGGGTCCGTTGATGGAGATCTGGATCGATGCGCCGCCGTCGTCGATCATCTCGAGGAGCCGCCCGCCGATGATCGGGTAGGTGACGTTGATGCTGTTGAGCAGGTCGACCCGCTGCACGTCGGCGAAACGGATGTCGGAACCGGCGCCTGTGTTGAGGCGGATCCCGCGGGAACCGAAGTAGATGCCCGAGCGAGCGTCGCCGTCGGTGTACGACGCGGGATTCTGGCTGACCAGGAGCGCACCGATGGTGCTGGCGGCCGGCGTGGTGACGTTCATCGAGTCGCCGGCGACGTGGAAGGCGACCTTGATGACGCCGATGTTGCCGCCGCCGCCGCTCAAGCCGGTTCGGATGTTGAGCGAGTTGATGCCCACCTGGGCGCGCGGGTCGTCGGCGTCCTGATCCATGCCGACGCCGCCGCGGATGTCGAGGATGCCGATGCGTCCGCCGACGTCGAGGTTGAGGAAGTTGACGTCGCCGGACCGCGCGCTGTCGGGGCCCGCGAGCAGGGGCGACAAGCCGGTGACGAGGCTGCCCAGATCGCCGCCGACGGCGACGGTGATGGTGGTGTTGCCGCGGGTGTTGCCGCCGGGTTGACCGATGTCGGAGCCTGTGGTGATGTTGAAGAGCGAGCCCGGGGTCGAGATGGAGCCGCCCTGCCAGGACATGGCGTCGTCGGCGCCCTGCACGGTGTTGGTGATGGCGGTGGGATCGGCGTCCGCGCCGTTGTTGGCGAGGAAGGCGGTGCCCAGGCGGACCGAGCCGATGTTGCCGGAGAGGACGGTGATGGAGCTGCCCTCGCCGCTGCCGACGTCGGTGAGGCCCTGGCCCGCGCCGGTGCGGTACGCGCCCAACGAGGTGGTGGCGAGGCCCGAGATGGCGATGGCGTAGGGGAGCGCGCCGGCGGCCGTCTCGGTGGACCCGTTGGGGTCCATCACGACGAGGTAATAGATGCCGGGCGAGTCGGGCTTGAAGTTGAGGTTGGTGGCCACGAAGCGGCCCGAGCGGCTGGGCCGATCGGGCGCGGCGACGACCACGCCGTCGGAGTCGACGATGCGGATGTACAGGCTGGCCGGGTTGGCGCCGATGTTCGCGCCGCTGGTGACCGTGGCCTGGAAGTTGATCGTCTCG
>JBAXFU010000106.1:0-10277 GCA_037139735.1 Phycisphaerae bacterium | reverse complement strand
CGACGGCGTCGGGATGCGCCTGGTCGGCTGAAGTGGAGGGTTTTTCAACGCCCTGCTAGCGGCGAGGCGACCTGAGCGGAATCAAGCGAGAACGAGGTCGTCGATTCAGACTGCATCGAAAGCGGAAGCCAGACGCAGCGAGAAGGATTGGTGGCGACATACCAGAACGCTCCTTTCCGGCCGGTCCTGGACAGGTCAACAATCAACACTTCATGCTGCGCCTGCTCCACCGCCAACTGGGCGTGGCAGCAGGTTGCCAGCAATCCGATAACGCACCATCTCGGAGTCTTCATGGGTGCAGCCGGTGTTCATGCGAGCGCTGATCTCGAAGCAACTGCACGCAGCGCGGGCGCGAGCAGCGGTTCCCCAATACCCATTCTTCGAATGCTCGAAGAATGCCTTCACATCGCCGGATTTCACTGTGCTGGTGTAGCTCGAGCCGCCGCGGCCAGTCCGATCACCCCAACCGCCATCATCTCTCGTCTCATGGGTCGCTCCCTTCCCTCTGTCCGCGGCAGAGCGAACCGTCGCCCGGTGCCGCCGATCTCCGTGATGTCAACGGAGCAGCCGGACAAAACCGGCCACCGGAGTAATCTCCGCCGCGAGCTTCCCGGCGTCAGGAGAAAGACCGATGCGTCCGCTTTCGAGGGGTTGTCGAACCGCTTCGGCGTGGACGGGTCAAGGCTGTGGGGCGGCACGAGGCGGCAGCAAATCCGACAACCCACCCCGTGCCACGCAGTCCCCGTGCACCAAACCCAAAAACACAACCACCCCGCAACTCCTGTGAGCGGGGGTGGTGTTCCGTGCGAATCCGTGGAATCCGTCCGAATGGGCAGAGCCGGACTTGAACCGGCAACCCCCGCATTTTCAATGCGGTGCTCTACCAATTGAGCTATCTACCCGACCTCCAACCCGCTGCCGGGTCAGGTCTCAACTATACGGAAGCCCTCGCCGAAGGGTCAAGCCGCCGCACGGCCCCCGCCGGGCCGCTGATTGGCCCCGCCTCGGACCCCGCCGCGGCTTCTCGCGACCCGCCCACGACCAGTTTCCGCCCCTTTCCATCCGCAGCGATGCCCCCGATCGTCGATAGACTTGCAGCGAGTCCACGCCCAACGGAGCCAACCCCCACGTGATGTCCCTGTACGAGCGATTCCAAGGCCTCCTCCAGAGGCTGTCAACCTACTCGCCCCTCGAGGCGGGGCTGGAACTGCTTGTCATCGCCATCGTCGTGTCCGTCGTCCTGCGGTTCGTCCAAGGAACCCGTGCCGCCGGAGCGCTCAAGGGGCTCTTGCTCCTGCTCATCTTCGTCACCATCGCCAGCCGCCTCCTGGGCACCGCCGGCTCCTTCCAGCGGCTCAACCTCCTCTACGACCGCTTCCTCGCCCTCTTCGCCGTCGCCCTCATCGTCATCTTCCAGCCAGAGCTCCGCCGAGCCCTGGTTCGCCTCGGCGAAACCCCCTTCCTCCGCGGCACCCCCAAGGACATCAAGTTCGTCGTCGGCGAAATCACCGCCGCCGCCAGCTACCTCTCCCGCGCCAAGTTCGGCGCCATCATCGCCATCGAACGCCAGATCGGCCTCGCCGGCATCGTCGAGGGGGGCACCCCCCTCAACGCCGTCCTCTCCGCCCGCCTCCTCCAGACCATCTTCTTCCCCGGCTCCGCCCTGCACGACCTCGCCGTCGTCGTCCGCGGCAAGGCCATCCATGCCGCTGGCGTGCAGCTGCCCCTCGCCGAACCCTCCGAGATGCCCGAGGAGGGGCTGGGCTCCCGCCACCGGGCGGCGGTGGGGCTCTCCAAGGAGTGCGACGCCGTGGTCGTCGTCGTCAGCGAGGAGACCGGCGGCATCCGCCTCGCCGAACGCGGCCGCCTCTCCGAGCGACTCACCCCCGCCGAACTCCGAGACGAACTCGAGCGGCGGCTCACCAGCTCCATCCGCAGCGCCCGCCGCCAAGCCGCGGCGGCCCCCGTGTCAGAGCGTTCGACCGACCCGGGCGACCACCCCGATCCCAACGACCCCAACCAGGCCAGTCTCTCCGGCCACCCGGCCCTCTCCGACGACAACGACCCGCATCAGCGGGTCGCGTGAACCTCTCCCACGCCCCCCCACCCGTCCTCAGCCGCCCGCCGTGCTCGCCTTCCTTCGCAACACCCTGATCGTGATCGTGATCACCTGCCTCGTCTGGCTCTTCGCCGAGGCCGAGTCGCTGCGCACCACGCAAGGGCCGGCGGAAATCGTCTTCGTCACCGAGACCGGGAGCGACCGCGTGGTGACGCTCCCCGACGCGACCGACAAGCTCTCGGGCCGCGTGATGGCGCAGGTGGAGATCGAAGGGAGTGCGGCATCGATCGACAAGGCCGAGCGCGTCCTCCGCCGTCCGCTGCGGGTCACGCCCGGCATGGACGGCGTGCCCCGAGACGCCGGCGAACGTCTGGTTCGCCTTCAGGAGGTGCTTCGGTCGCACCCTGATCTCCGTCAGCTGGGCATCACGATCCGCAAGATCGATCCTCCGGAAGTGCGGATCGCCATCGACGAGATCGACACCCGCGAACTGAAGGTGATCGCCCCCGTGGAGCGAGAGGAGGTCGAGGGGGCGGTCGAGGTGCGTCCCGCGACGGTCAAGGTGAGTCTGCCTCGCTCGCAGGCCAAGCTGCTGACCGACTCGAGCGTGCTGACCGCCGCGCTCGACCCCGACGTGATCCGCTCGCTGACTCGCGGACGCCGCCAGACGGTGCCGGGTGTGACGCTCTCGCTTCCCCCCGAGATCACCCTGCCCGGCGTGGTGGCGCTCGAGCCCCGGACGGTCGACGTGTCGCTCACCATGCGGGCGCAGGTGCGGACGATCAAAATCCCGACGGTGCCGGTGCACGTGCGGCTTGCGCCCGCGGAACTGGGCACGTGGGACATCGAGATCCCCGAGCAGGACCGCTTCATCACCGACGTCGTCTGCACGGGCCCCTTCGAGGGCATCGCCGCCCTCGAGGATCGCACCGTCACGCTGGTGGCGACGCTGCCCCTGTCGTTCGAGGAACTCGAGCGGGGCGTCACCTCCAAGGAGGTCGTCTTCCTCGACCTGCCCCCGGGCGTCAAGGCCGAGGCGGTGACCCGCAGCGTGCGGCTGACCATCAAGCGACGGGTGGCGGACAAGACGCCCTGAAGGTCGAGCCGGGCGAACCGCCACGCGCTCACGCAGTCGCAAAGGCCTCGAGCATCGCCCGCCATTCCCCGTAGCGGTACTCGATGCCGCGGCGTTCATGCAGGGCGCGGAGCATCGCGATCACCCGCTCGGAGAGGTCCTGCTGCCAGTCCTGCGCCGAGGCGTCGCAGAAGTAGATGCGGCACCCCGTGGGCTTGAAGGCGTGCACGGAGCAGGCGTTGGCGATCAGGAACGGGCAGTCGTCCCGGCGGCGTGCCGCCTCGATCTCGGCGAGCGTCGGCGATCGCCCGAGGTGAAGCACCAGGTGCGCAGCCTCGAGTCCCGTCACGTACAGCCGGTGTCCCGCCGTCCCGAAGCGGCAGCACCGCCCCGAGGCCCAGCACGCCGGCCCGCGGGCCTCGACCTGGTCCCGGATCATCGCGTGGATCGCGAGCAACTCCGCGACGACGGCGGGGTCCGCCGCGGCCGCGAGCCACGAAGACGCCAACGCGGAGATGTCGCCGGGGTCTGAAGGCACCTTCGTCGATGAGCGTAGCGGCCCCCAAAACGCGACACGCGGCGCCGTCCTTGGCGCCGCGTGTCGCTGGCCTGCTGATGACCGTGGCCCAAAGGCCCGTGCCATCATGGAAGGTCGGGCATCGCAGGGAGCATCACTGCTCGTTCTGCGAGGGCTGCTCGCTCACGCCCGTGGTGCGGGTCGTGTTGTTCGCGGCGTTGTTGTCGGTGTGGGCGGCGTTGTTGGTGTTGGACGCGTTGGCGTTGGCGTTCGCGTTCCGCGTGGTCTGGGCGTCGACCGGACGGATGGCGAAGGGACCGCCGGCCGAGACGCGGTTGTACGTGGTCTCGTAGGCCTTGGTCTCCTTGCCGTTGATCGTCACGAAGAAGGCGTAGGTGAAGGTGTTCTGTCCGTTGAAGGTCGTGACGCCCTTGCCCTGCTCGGCGTTGCCGGTGGCGGGGTTGGTGACGGTGCCGGTCCAGGTGAAGGTGGTGTCGTTGGTCTTCTCGCCGTTGAAGGTCGAGATGCCGGTGTTCTGGGTGTCGACCCAAGTGCTCTCGAAGCGGTTCTGGTTGGTGTTGAAACCCCAGAGGCCCATGCCCTTGAAGGGCTTGCCGAAGAGCGTGCCCTCGAGGTCGCCGCAGATGAAGCGGCCGTTCATCGCCGGGAAGAAGCGGGCCTGGCCCTGGCTGGTGGTGGGCTCGTTGGTCTCGCCGTTGAAGGACGTGGTCGTGGTCGTCCACTCGCCCACGAAGGACGAGATCAGGTCGAAGTGCTGCTTGGAGGGCAGGTTCGTCGTGGTGTAGGCGGGGAAGGGATCGTTGGCGTTGGTCTTGGCCTGCGCGTGCTTGCGGTTCGCGACCTGCGTGTTGGCGTTCGTCGTGGGCTGCGTGCCGGTCGACGTCGGGGCCTTGGCGACCTTGGTCGTCGGGGTCTGCGCCGGCTGCACGGCGGTCGCGTGCTGCGGCTGCTGGCCGTGAATGGTCGTGGTGTTGCACGTGCCGTTCGCCGGCTGCGTGCTATTCGTCTGCTCGGCCTGCTGGGCCATGGCGAGGCCGCTGCAGGAAATGATGGTCATCAGGCCGATCGTCGTCTGGCTGCGCATCGTGCGTGTCTCCAAGAGGGCGTCCGTGTCCGTTGCGGGTCGGTGCGTCGAGACGGTCGATCCGCCTCGAGCCGCGCACCTCCGTGCAAGGTGGATTATCGAGTGCGGGTCCCGTCGTCATGCAATCCGATGCCGCACGAACGCGGCAATTAGCCCCGGCAGGGGACGGCCCATCCCCGGGGTCGGCGCCCCGCGACCACCTGTTCGGGGTGAATGCAGCTCCGGAGGTCTCAGCCCCGTCGGGTCGGCACGCGCTCGACGATCTCGAGGCCGAAGGCGTCGAGTCCCGGCAGTTCCCTCGCGTGGTTGGTGATGAGCCGCAGCTTCGAGAGGCCAAGGGCCCGCAACACCTGCACGCCGATGCCGAACTCTCGCTGCGCCATCGGCATCGCCGATTCGCCGTCGCCGGCCGTCAGCGAGGGTTCATCGGCCGTGAGCCCGCCCGTTCGCAGCGTCTGCAGCCGCCCCTCGAGATCGGTCGCCGCCTCCTGCCCCGCCGCCGCCCCGCCGGCCGTGCGCAGGTAGACGATCGCGCCGCGTCCCTCGCGCTCGATCAGCCGCATGCTCTCCCGCAGCACCGCCCCCGTGCTCCCGTCCGACGAGGCGTCGAGGTCGCCGAAGACGTCGCCCAGCAGGTGCCGCCGATGCATCCGCACCAGCGCGGGCTCGGGCGAGGCGATGACGTTGCCCTGCGGGTCGAGGGCGCCGACGTCCCCCTTCGCGAGCACCAGGTGGGGCAACGCGTCCACCACGCTCTCGAAGACCATCGCCCGGAACGTGCCGTGCTCGGTGCGGATCTCCCGCCCGTGCACCGGCTGCGCGCGGTGCACCAGGCTCTCGCGACGCAGCCGATGCTCGATGACCTGCGCCACCGAGCACATGCGGATCCCGTGCCGCTTCGAGAAGGTCGCCAGGTCCGGCACGCGGGCCATCTCCCCGTCGTCACGCATGATCTCGATGATCAACGCGGCGGGCGTCAGCCCCGCCAGGCGGCACAGGTCGACCGATCCCTCCGTCTGCCCCGTCCGCACCAGCACGCCCCCGTTGCGGGCCCGCAGCGGATTGATGTGGCCCGGCCGCACGAAGTCCCCCGCCCCGTACCGCCGGTCGATCATCATCGAGATGCACCGCGACCGCTCGTGCGCCGACACCCCCGTCGTGAATCCGTGCGAGGGGTGCCCGTCCACCGAGACCGTGAAGGCCGTCCCTCGCTTGCTCGTGTTCACGGCCGCCTGGGGCGTCAACTCCAGCCGATCGCAGTCCTCCTCCGTCATCGCCACGCACAGGTACCCCCTCGCCTGGCTCAGCATGAACGTGATCGCCGCCGGAGAGACGAACTGCGCCGGCAGCACGAGGTCCCCCTCGTTCTCCCGATGTTCGTCGTCGGTCAGGATGATCATCTTCCCCTGACGCAGGTCGTCGAGCACGTCGGCGATCGGGGAGAAGGGCTCGGAGGGCTGGGACTTCACGGCCTGAGGGTATCTGGTCGGGGTCCCCCGGTCCCGAACCCGGACGGCCCCCGCACCGTATCATCCGCTGCTCTCTCAAGCCCGCTCCCCGAGCAGTCCCAACCCCATGACCCGCGACACCAAGGTCCAAATCGGCGCGTTCGCCGCGCTCTTCTTCTTCGTCGCCTCCTCCATCGGCCTGACGACCACCCTCGCCGCCCTCCAGGGCCGCGAGAAGCTCGTCCAGACCGACCGTGCCGAGGAAGGCCAGGGGTGGGAAGTCTCCGCCGGCATCGCCATGGGCGCGTTCCGCGGCATCTTCGTCAACTTCCTCTGGATCCGCGCCAACGAAATGAAGGAGGACGGCAAGTACTTCGAGGCCGTCGAACTCGCCAAGGCCATCACCCGCCTCCAACCCCGCTTCCCCCGCGTCTGGATCTTCCACGCCTGGAACATGGCGTACAACATCTCCGTCATGACCCACACCGACGAGGAACGGTGGAACTGGGTCAACCAGGGCATCCGCATCCTCCGCGATCAGGGCATCCCCGCCAACCCCAACGACATCCTCCTCCACAAGGAACTCGGCTGGATCTTCCTCCACAAGATCGGCGGCTATACCGACGACGCCAACACCTACTACAAGCGGCGCCTCGCCCTCGAATGGACCGTCGTCCTCGGCCCGCCGCCCCCGATGACGCCCGCCGATCGCGACATCGACCATCGCAAGAAGGTCATGACCGATTGGCTCCGCGTCATCGCCGACGCCCCCGTCACCCTCGAAGAATGCGAACGCGTCCAGCCCGGCGTCCTCGCCCTCGTCGATCGCGTCAAGGCCCTCAACTACCGCCTCGACATCGACCTCCTCGATCGCTACGAACTCCACCGCGCCAGCCGCAACTCCGCCCTCCGCGAGATCTACGTCAACGCCATGACCCGCGCACGAAAGTCGCCGGGCCAGCCCTCGCGGATGGAACAACTCACCGCCATGATCGACGACCCGGCCCTCGAGCAGGCCTGGGCCGTCCTCGTCGCCCACATCCGCCGCGGGGTGCTCCGCGACACCTACCACATGGAGCCCGAGCGGATGATCCGCTACACCGACAAGTACGGGCCCATGGACTGGCGACACCACGCCTCCCACGCCCTCTACTGGTCGGCGAGAGGCATCGACGAGGGCTTCGTCCGCATCACCAAGGACAACCGCCGCGACTTCGACACCCTCAACACCGACCGTGTCCAGGTGCAGGCCATCCAGGACCTCTTCCGCACCGGCGAGATGTACTTCGACTTCTTCGCCATGCAGCTCGACCTTCGCACCGGCACCCGCTCCGACGAAGGTCGCCCATACGCCATCCTGCAGACCGTCCCCTCCGCCTACTTCGTCTCCGCCTACGGCGACCTCATCGACTCGGAAGTCCGCGGCCGCTCATGGGCCGACCAACTCGACAACCGAGGCATCACGCCCCTCTCCGGCGGCTACGAGAACTTCCTCAAGGACGCCATCTGCTTCTTCTACCGCCGCGGCGACTACAAGGACGCCGAAAAGTGGTACGCCACCCTCCGCACCTACGGAGGCCTCAACCTCGGCAACCCCCTCCGCAAGGAGGAACTCTCCGTCCCGCTCGACGAGTTCGTAGACCGCGAACTCAACGACCGCGCCACCTCGCCCAATGTCGCCCAGGCCCAGATCGCCGGTGCCTTGCAAAGCGCGTTCGCCAGCGGCCTGCTCGCCGGCGACACCGACCTTTTCGTCAACCAGTTCGAGTTCGCCAAGCGCTTCCACAAGTTCTTCATGGAGCAGCAGCTCAAGTCGGTGGTCGTCAGCAAGCAGTACGTCCGCATGGCGCAGGTCGAGCCCGACTTCCGCCTCCTCGCGGGCATCATCTTCGCCAACTGGATGCAAAGCGTCGGCCTCGACGACGCTCGCACCGTCTACGCTCGCGCTCCCGAGGATCTCCGCCGCTTCGGCTACGACTTCCTCGTCGCCGCGTACCGCGAACACCTCGACGAACTCGCCAAGCAGACCCAGGCCAAGCCCTTCGCCATCCTCTTCCCCGAGCCCTCCGGCATGCCCGAGTTCCGCTCGTGGCTCCAGGCCGCCCTCGCCGAACGCGGCCAGGGAGCCATCAAGGCCGAACAGAAGTGAGCCCGTCGCCCTGGTTCATGCCTCTCAGTGCATGACCCGCGGCGTCACCGGCTCGCGGTCGTCATCCAGCCGGTCCGCAAGGAAGAGCAACTGCTCCTGACGCGGGTGAGGCGTGATCCCGCGCAACCGCTTGGGATCGAACAGGCTCACCTGCACGAAGTGGAAGATCGGCGCCAGCGGCAGGTCCCTCGCGACGATGATCTCCTCCGCGCGAGCGAGCAACTCGAGTCGTCGCGCAGCGTCCGTCTCGCCCGCCGCCGCGTTCATCAGCGATTCGTACTCCTCCGAGACGTAGCCGCGGTCGTTGTTGCCGTCGCCCGCCCGGTTGATGTCGAGGAAGGTCGTCGGATCGCCGTAGTCGCCGAACCACGTCCCCCGCGAGATCATGAAGTCGCCCGACTTGACCTGCTCGCGGAAGACCTTGACCTCCTTCTGCGCCAGACTCACCGACACGCCCAGGTGCTCCTCCCACCCCTTGGCGATGAACTGCGCAATCAGGTCGTGGCCCCCCTCCTTGTTGAAGACCAGTTCCACGGTGCCCAGCGATTGCCCGGTGGGGTGTCCAGCCTCCGCCAGCAGGGCCCGTGCGCCCGCTGGATCGAAGGTCACGCCCGCGGGTGAGCGATAGCCGCCGATCGATCCCGGAGGCACGAGCGTCGTGGCCTGGGGCTCGCCGCAACGCCTGATCGAGTCCACCAAGCCTCGCCGATCGATGGCCATCGTGAACGCCCGTCGCACGCGGGCGTCGGCGAAGGGGTTGGGCCGCCCGTCCGTCAACGTCGGCCGGCAGTTGAAGTTGTAGAAGTAGGTGCCAAAGGCCGGGAAGGCGTGGATTCGGTTGCGAGGATCGTCCGGCAACGCACGATCCCTCGCGACGGGGTCGAGCGGCGGGGGAGAGGTGCCATCGACGCCGCATTCCCGCAGGAAGGCCCGCTTGGCCGCGAGCATCTCGGCCCGATACGAAGGCACGACGTCGCTCACCCAGTCGACCGCGCCGGTGCGGAAGGCCAGCACGGCGGTGTTGCCGTCCTCGATCGTCGGCATCGACACCGAATCGATCGTCACGTCCGCGTTGTTCCAGTACCCGGCGTGACGCTCGAAACGCATCTCACGCTTGAACTGCCAACGCACCAGCCGAAACGGGCCGTTGCTCACCATCGCCGGCGGCTTGCACCAGTCGCTCGAGCTCCCCGCCTGCCCCGTGCGGGCGTCGACCGTGGTGAACCGCTCCACCGTGGCCGCATGCACCGGAAAGAAGGGCGGGAAGGAGGTCAGACTCAGGAAGTAGGGGACCGGCTTCACGAGCCGCACGCGGAGCGTCAAGTCGTCGGGCGTCTCGATGGCGACCGAGGCGAGAAAGTCGCGACGGGCCTGCTCGTACGACGCGGTCGCCTCGGCCGCGCGATCGATGCCGCTCGCGCCGGCCCCGAAAGCCTTGAGCGCCGCCAGCCGCCGCCGCCAGAACTCCTCGGCCCCGTCGATGAGCATCAGCAACTTGGCGTAGTCCGCTCCGTGGTCGGGCAGGAGCATGCGGAACCACGCATGCCTGAAGTCCCGCGACGTCACCGGGTCGCCGTTGCTCCAGCGGGCCTCGGGCCGCAGGCGGAACTCGTACGTGCGTCCGTCCTCGCTCACCCTCCACGACGAGGCCGCCGCGGGGATGGGCTGGTGGTCCTTCGAGAAGACGTCGCTGCGAGTCAGCCCCTCGTAGACCAGCCTCGCCGCCCGGAAGTCCTGCACCCACGACATCTGCGCCGGGTCGAGCGTGCTCACCTCGCCGCTGTTGACCACCACCCGGTCCGCTCGCGGCGGCGGACGGTCAATGGCGATCACCGCGACGATCAGGGCGGTGATCAGGGCGATGATCATCCCGAGCGTGGCGGCGAACTTCCACATGGCGAGGAAACCGACATCGTCACGCCGC
>JBAXFU010000105.1:0-10335 GCA_037139735.1 Phycisphaerae bacterium | reverse complement strand
ACATCGATCCGGCTCGCACCGCCGCGCGAATCGGCCCCCATGCCGTGGGCTTGCCCGCCAAGCCGGGCCACGCACAACGGCACGCCACGGGACGCCCGCCGAGCGGGCTGACGGGGGAACGCGCGGATCGGGGGTGCCGACGAGTTCGCGGGCGTTCGCCAGCCCGGAGAGCGTCCCTTGGTTGAGCCGTGGGCGCAGCGAGTCTTCGAGCAAGCCCCCGGCGGACGCCAACCGCGCGGCGAAGCCAGACGCGCCGTGACATCGCCACGCCGAACACGATCGACGCGGCACGTCCATGGCTTTCACCACGACGTGACATCATTGCGCAGACGACCACGACGAACGCCATCTGCGTGCCACGTCGATGGCCTCCGCGTCGTCACGCCATGTCGCCGTATCCAGCGCACCGCCGGGGGCTTGCCCGCAGAGCCGGGCTGCGCACCCCGGCTCAACCAAGGGACGCCCGAAGCGGGCTGGCGGGGGAACGCGCGGATCGGGGGTGCCGGCGAGTTCGCGGGCGTTCGCCAGCCCGGAGGGCGTCCCTTGGTTGAGCCGTGGGCGCAGCGAGTCTTCGAGCAAGCCCCCGGCGGACGCCAACCGCGCGGCGAAGCCAGACGCGCCGTGACATCGCCACGCCGAACACGATCGACGCGGCACGTCAATGGCCTCCGCGTCGTCACGCCACGTCGCCGCATCGGGTCCGCCCGCCGGGGCTTGCCCGCAACGCCGAGCTGCCGGCTGGTTAGCCCCAGAGCGGACATGAGCAAACCCTCGGCTCGCGGGCTATTTCGGTTTCGAATCGACCGCCGGCATCTCGGCCGCGTCGAGCGTCGCTCGCCACGTCGCCGCCTTGGCGTCAAAGCCCTTGCCGGGCTGGGCCCTGTCCCACGCCTCGTACAGGTCCCCAAGCACCCTCACGCACTCGAGCGTCTCCTTGTGGGCCGGCCCGCGGTCCTTGGCGGCAAGGTAGATCGAGTGGGCCTCGAGCAGGTTCGCTTCGGCGAGCGTGTAGCGCTCGGCGTCGTCACCGCTGCCAACGCGGGCGTGACCGAGCAGTGTGAGGAACCCGGCCAACTGCTTCACGTTGGCGTTACTGAACTTCGTGCACGCCGAGGCTTCGTGCGGCACCGCAGCTGCGACCGAAAGGACGGATCAGGCACGGGAGGGAGTGCGCCATTCGAGTCCGATATCAGTCCGCACGCCGCCGGGCCAAGGAACACGCTTAAACACGCAAACCCATAGATTGCAGGCATTTCGAGCCGCGCGGCATCGTGGCGTGGGTGGTGCGCTGAAATGAAGCTCAGGCCCAATACGGCAGGTACCGGCGGAGGCGCAGCGACGTGCCCACACTCGAGTCGGCCTTGATCAGACCTGCCTCGAGGGAGGCGGCAATGACTTGAGAGACGGTGGCGCTCTTGGAGTCCGGCAGTTTGAAGCGTTCGCGGAGGGTCTGATTGGTCATGAAGTCGTTGGCGACTCGGCGAAGGCCCGCGTGCTGACAGCAGGTCCGAATTCGATCGTCGCGGTCCATGTCTCCGAACTGCTTGGGTCCGGCGAGCACGACGGAGGTTCGCCGGTGCTCCTCGCGGAACTGCGGGGCCGGAAGTTGGAACACTTCCGCGGCATGCACGACCTTGTCGATTCCGCTGCCCTTCTCCTCGCACACGCGCATGCGTCGCATCACGTCGGCGAGTCGTTCATTGCGCGATTGGTATCCACCTGCGCCATGCCCGACCCGACCGCCACGCCGCGGGTCGATCCCGCCACCGCCGGTCCCGGGCATCCGCCCGCGACGTTACACTTGGCCCCGTGTTCGCCTCCTTCGTGGATCTTTCCCGCCGCGTGCATGACTGCCTGAACGCCGACCGACGTCGGCTGTCGGGCCGTCTGCATCGTCTGCTGCGCGGGGGTGACCAGGAGGGCAAAGAACTCGAGGCCTTCGTGGCGGAACTCGAGCGATGCGAGCAGCGGGTGAATGCCCGCAAGGCCCGCGTGCCCGTGCCCAACTTCGCGCCGGACCTTCCCGTCTGCCAGCGACGCGAGGAGATCGCTCGAGCCATTCGCGATCACCAGGTCGTCGTGGTCTGCGGCGAGACCGGTTCGGGCAAGACGACGCAGCTCCCGAAGATCTGCCTTGAACTGGGCCGGGGCGTCCGCGGCCTCATCGGCCACACGCAGCCGCGGCGGATCGCGGCCCGCAGCGTGGCGCAGCGAATCGCCTCGGAGCTGAACAGCCGCCTGGGCGACCTGGTTGGCTTCAAGGTTCGCTTCGGCGACCACACCAGTCCCTCGAACGTCATCAAGCTGATGACCGACGGCATCCTGCTCGCGGAGACGCAGGGCGACCGCTCGCTCGAGGCCTACGACACGATCATCGTCGACGAGGCGCACGAGCGGAGTCTCAACATCGACTTCCTGCTGGGGTATCTGCGGACGCTGCTGCCCCGGCGGCCCGACCTCAAGGTGATCGTCACGTCGGCGACGATCGACACGGACCGGTTCAGCCGCCACTTCGGCGGGGCCCCCGTGATCAGCGTCTCGGGTCGCACCTATCCCGTCGAGGTGATCTACCGCCCTCCGATGGGCGAGGACGAGGATGAGCGCGACAACGACTTGGAGCGATCGCTCCTCCATGCCGTCGACGAGCTGGCGAGCTACGGGCCCGGCGACATCCTGGTCTTCCTGCCGGGCGAGCGGGAGATCCGCGAGGCCGCCGAGACGCTGCACAAGCACCGCGTGCCCGGCACGCCCCACACGCAGGTGCTGCCCTTGTTCGCGAAGCTCACGGCCGAGGAGCAGCAGAGGGTCTTCGAGCCCGCCGATCCGCACGAGCATCGCCGCATCGTGCTGGCGACCAACGTGGCCGAGACGTCGCTGACGGTGCCGGGCATCCGCTACGTCATCGACCTGGGGCTGGCTCGCATCAACCGCTATTCGCCTCGCACCAAGGTGCAGCGGCTCGAGATCGAGGCGATCTCGCAGGCCTCGGCGGATCAGCGCAAGGGCCGCTGCGGCCGCGTGGGGCCCGGCGTGTGCATCCGCCTCTACGGCGAGGAGGACTTCGCCGCCCGCGCGCCCTTCACCGATCCCGAGATCGTCCGCACCAACCTCGCGAGCGTGATCCTGCAGATGGCCTCGCTGCGGCTGGGCAAGGTGGAGGACTTCCCCTTCCTCGATCCGCCGGACGGGCGGCTCGTGAAGGACGGGTACGACACGCTGGTGGAACTGGGTGCGGTGACGGAAGCGGGGGAGCTGACGCCGCTGGGGCGAGACCTTGCGCGACTGCCCATCGACCCTCGCATCGGCCGCATGATTCTGGCGGCGAGCGCGGAGGGGTGCCTGACGGAAGTGCTCGTCATCGCCTCCGCGCTGTCGATCCAGGACCCTCGCGACCGGCCGATGGACAAGCAGGACCAGGCCGACGAGGCCCACGCGCCCTTCAAGGACCCGTCGTCCGACTTCCTGTCGTGGCTGACGCTCTGGAACGCGTTTCGCAACCAGAAGCGGCACTTGTCGGGGAGCAAGCTGCGGAAGTGGTGCCGCGAGAAGTTCCTGTCGTTCGTGCGGCTCCGCGAGTGGGAGGAGATGCACCACCAGTTGACCGAACTGGCGACGTCGATGGGGCACCATCGCAACGAACGTCACGCGACGCCCGAGGCGGTGCACCGCGCGCTGCTGGCGGGGCTGCTCTCGAACATCGGCACCAAGAGCGACGTGCCGGGCGAGTACATGGGGGCGCGGGGCGTGCGTTTTTCCATCTTCCCGGGTTCGGTGCTCTTCCGCAACGCGCCCAAGTGGCTGATGGGCGCGGAGCTGACCCGCACCACGCGCCTGTACGCCCGCACGGTCGCGAGCGTCTCGCCTGAGGTGGTCGAGCGGGTGGGAACCCACCTGCTCAAGCGCACGCACTACGACCCGCACTGGGATCGCCGCTCCGGCCGCGTCTTGTGCTATGAGCGGACGAGCCTTTTCGGGCTTGAACTCTCGAACCGGCGTCGCGTGCACTTCGGCACGGTCGATCCCGTCGAGGCGCGCCGCATGTTCATCCACTACGCGCTGGTGGAGGGGGACATGGAGACCGACGCCCCCTTCTTGTCGCACAACCTCGCGCTCCTTGCCGAACTTCGCGAACTCGAGGGGCGCGCCCGGCGGCAGGACATCCTCGCCGAGACGGCGGTGCGATTCGAGTACTTCGAAAGGCGCGTGCCCAAGGACGTCTTCACCGTCGCCGCCTTCGAGCGGTGGCGTCGCGTGGCGTGCCGCGGCGACGAGAAGTTCCTGTTCATGACCGTCGAGGACCTGATGGGCGTCGGGGCGAACGTCCCGTCGCGAGCGGACTTCCCCGATCATGTGACGCTGGGCTCGATTCGTGCGCCGCTCGTGTACGTGCACAAGACGGGCGACGAGCAGGACGGCATCACGCTGCGGCTGCCCGTCGAGGCGCTCGGCCAGCTCGATGCCCGGCGGCTCGAGTGGCTCGTTCGCGGGCACCTTCGCGAGAAGGTCGAGACGGTCATTCGGGGGCTCCCCAAGGACTTCCGTCGCGTGCTTCCCGGCGCGGGCCCCCTGGCCGAGCGATTCCTGGCCCAAGGGCTCCCCTTCGGCGAAGGGGACCTCCTCGAACTCCTCGCGGCGTGCATCGACAAGGCGGCGTGCGTCGAGGTGCCCGTCGACGTGCTCAGGGCCGTGCCGCTGCCCGAACACCTGCGGTTCCGCATCGAGGTCTTTGACGCCAAGGGGCAGATCGTCTTCGCCGGGCGAGACCTGGCCGCCCTGCGGGCGAGGTTGACGCCCGCGTTGCGACAGACCGCGCTCCAGTCGTCGAGCGACCGCTATCGGCGCGACGGCATCAAGGTGTGGGACGTGGGGGACATCCCCGAACGCATCGAGATCGAGCGGCTCGGCGTCAAGGTGGTCGCCCATCCCGCGCTCGTCGATCAGGGCGCGTCGGCCGGATTGCGTCTCTTCGACTCGCCCAGCGCGGCCGAACGCTCGCACCGCGCGGGCGTGCGTCGCCTGTACATGCTTGACTGCGCCGACGACCTGCGACGCTACAGCACGCAGCTCCATGGCATCGAGCGGATGGCGGCGTGGTTCTCGCCCTTGGGCTCGTCGCAAGTCCTTCGCGCTGCGCTGCAGGAACTCGTCGCCGACCGCGCGTTCATCGGCGATCAGCCGCCCATTCGCACGCACCGCGGCTACTTCGAGCGTCGGGGGCAGGGGCTCGATCGACTCGGCACCGCCGTGCGGGAATGCTGCGATCTGGTGGCCCAGATCCTCGCGATCTTCCACCAGGTGCAACTGCAACTCTCGGGCAAGGCGCCGGTCGAGTGGGCGCCGACCCTGACCGACGTGCGGGACCAGCTTGCGCACCTGCTGCCCGGGGGCTCGTCGGCGGTCTTCGTCTCGACGCCCTTCCGGCAACTGGTGCACTATCCGAGGTATCTGCAGGCGATCCAGACGCGACTTCGCAAGCTTCCGGGAGAGGGCCTGCTCCGCGATCGACGCCATGCCGCCGAGCTGGCGCCGATGTGGCGCGGCGCCCTCGAGCTCCTGAAGCGACAGGACGAACTGGGGCTCGATCCCGCGAAGGTCGCCGAGTATCGCTGGCTGTGCGAGGAGTTCCGCGTCTCGCTCTTCGCCCAGGAGCTCCGCACGGCGGTTCCCGTGTCGGTCAAGCGGCTGCAGGAACTCTGGGTCTCGGTGGTGCGTTGACGCATGACGCGGCGGGCTCGCGTACGCTCACCTTCCGGGCATGGTCCAGATCCTGCTGATCACCATCTTCGTCACCATGCACCTGGCCGAGGATCCGGGCTCGTGGCGGATCCTGCACTGGGCTCCCGGCGCGACGTCGGGCCTCGCGATCGTCCCGCTGGTCGTCATCGCGATCCTGGTTCAGGCGGTCTCGAAGCGGGCGGGGGTGGCCATGGATCGGGAGGGGCGGCTTGGTCCCTTCGTGGCGGCCGAGGCCCTCGCGGGACGCCTTCGGCTGCTGGGGCTTGCGTGGTATGTCGGCGCGATGACCTCCGGGGGGTGGGTGGCCTGCGCCCATGCGATGGCCGGGAGCGTCCCGTTGGGGCAGGAACTGCTGGTGGTGGCGCCGCCGGTGGCCTTTCTTGCCGCCCTGTGGTGGGGGTTGTATCCGCTGGAGGCCCGGGTGCGGGAGGCGATGCTCTTTCGGCAGTTGGCCTCGGGCGCGCCCGTCTACGAGCTTCCGACGCGTGTTCAGTTCGTGCTGGGACTGATCCGTCACCAGGTGTTGCTCGTCGCCGCCCCCATGCTGATGGTCTCGCTGTGGGAGGATGTCGTCAACCTCGTGTCCGGACGTCTCGATCAACCGTGGTGGCGGGCCGTCGAGCCCACCGTGCGGTGGACGGGGCTGGTGGGCGTGCTGGTGTTCTCGCCGGTGGTCCTCAAGGCCGTGTGGAGCACGGTGCTGATCCGCGGGGGCCCGTTGGCCGAGCAGATGCAGGAGATGTGCCGCCGGCACGGCGTCCGCATCCGCGGGCCGTACCTCTGGCGCACGCATGGCGCGATGGTGAACGGGGCGGTGCTCGGGGCCTTCTGGCCGATGCGGTACCTGCTGCTCACCGACGCGCTTCTGGAACGCCTTGACGCGCTGCAGGTCGAGGGCGTGCTCGCGCACGAGGTGGCGCACGTCAAGCGGCGGCACTTGCCGTGGCTGGCCGTCAGCGTCGTGGCCGCGGTGCTCGTGGCCGGTTGGAGCGCCTCCGTGCTCGTGCCGCCGGGCCGAGTGGATGCCGACGGGCTGGGCGCGATGTCGCTCTCGCTGGCGATGTTGGCCTTTGCCGCGATGGTTTTCGGGTGGGTCAGCCGCCGGTTCGAGTGGCAGGCGGACGCCTTCGCGGCGGCCCACCTGTCCGCCGTGCGGGCGTCATCGACCATCACCGAGCAGGCGGCCGAGACGATGGAATCGGCGCTGGGACGCGTGGCCGATCTCAACGGGGTGCCACCGTCGCGATTCTCCTTCCGGCACGGGTCCATCAGCGAACGTCAGCGGCGCCTTCGCGGCCTCGTCGGGGTGGCGGTGGGGGCGATGCCCATCGATCGGTCGGTGCGGAGGATCAAGGCCGTCAGTCTGGCGTTGACGATCGCAGGGGTCCTGCCCCTGCTGTGGGAATGGTGGTCGAGCGGGCCGGCCGCACGCTGAGGCCCGCGGGGCTCAGGGGAGTTGGAGCGTGTATCCGGCGATCGGCGGGCGTGGCGCGTCAGAGCCGGAGGCAGCCGTCGCGAGCGACGGAAACGACAGCGTCAGGTCGGCCGCCCCCGAGCGTTTCACGACCATGGACGAGACGAACCGGATCGTGCCGTCCTCGCCGATGATGTACGGGATGGTCTGATCCCATCGATGGCGGGCGTTCGCGATCGGGTCGGGCGGGCCGCTCTGGTTCGGTCCGACGTTGTAGCGGTATCCCTCGCCGTCGACGTCGGAGATGGGCATGCCGACCCAGAAGTTTCGGACCGTGGCGAACACGTCGTCGCGGCGGAACGCGAACTGGACCCCCGGATTCGCGCTCCACGACGCCGTGATCCAGCCGATGAGACGGGCGTCGAAGAAGAGCCGTCCGGTGCGGGCGGGCCGGTAGTTGTCCTCGAGCGCCATGAAGATGACGCCCGGCGGCGCGGCCGGAGCTCCGGCCGCGATCGACTGCATCTGGGCGAGATCCGCTCGGGTGCGCTCTCGCATCAGGAACTGGAATCCGAGCAGCGATCCGGCCAGCAGCGTCACGCCCGCCGCCGCGCCGAGGCCGACGGCGATCAGCCTCGCTCGACCCGCACGCCATGAAAGCGCATCGAGCACGACCGCGGCGAGCATCGCGCCGGGCAGCATCATGAAGTAGTGATGTCTGGCCTCGAAGATCTGCCCCTTGATGACGAACATCGGGAGCATGGAGGCCATCAGGAGCGACACGGCCAAGAGGGTTCGCGATCCCATCCGGCGAGCGCCGTGCTCGGCCGTCTCGTTCGCCCGCGTCCAGCTCAGCAGCACCCACGCCACCGCGGCGATCAGGGCCAGGCCGATCGCCACGAGCCCCGGAAAGCCGTCCATCTGCGAGCGGCTGAAGGAGAGTCCCCCGATCACCGCATCGCTCAAGGCCGCGGTGTGGAACCAGACCGCGGCGCTCGAGAACTCCGCGGCACGGGACGGGATGTCCGAGAGGTGGATGTAGCTTGAGGCCGCCCCGCGGGCCGACGAGGGCGCGGTGCCGCGAAGCAGCAGCACATAGGCGATCGTCGCGACGCCCGCGAGCATGGTCGGAACGAGCGAGCGGGCGAGGCATCGTCGTGCGGAACCTTCGGTGCGGGCGGCGAGGCACACCAGCGGCAGGACGGGGACGAGGGCGCTGGGCTGCTCGTACCAGCACGGAATGAGGAACGCCAAGGCCGGGAACCAAAGGAGCGAGCGATCCAGCGGCATGCCTCGCCGCGTCCAAGCGACGGCGACGAGGCCCAGCAGGGCCCCCAGCAGCGTCGCGAAGCCCGTGGTCATCGCGGTGGGCCAGAAGATCACCTCATGGTGGTTGGGCCAGACCATGAACAGGAGGGCGGCCGCGGCCGCGGCCCGGGGCGATGCGCCGACGCCGCGGAGCAGCCGGTGCACCAGCAGCGTGGTGCCGGCGTGCGTGACGGCGTTGAGCACGTGGAGGACCCACAGATGGTTCCAGAGCAGACTGATGGCGTAGTGCAGGAAGAGTTGGAGCAGGGGACGCCAGAAGTACGCCTGATGGAAGGGCGAACGGGACGCGTCGAAGGCGCCGGTGGCCGGGTCGATCGCGCCGAAGGCCCAGTCGTCGCTGTAGCGACCCAGACCGCCGACGCAGGCAAGGCACGAGAGGCCCCAGAGAACCCCGGCGAAGGCGAGCAAGGCGGCTCGCGATGGGCGTGATGCATTCGGGGTCGTCATGGAAGCGGGCAGACTACCAGCACCGGAGGTCGGTGTCAAGTTCCCTGGTCTCCCGATGGATACCATTGCCCATGATTCGACAGGGGGGCACCGTCGTCTGGGCATGGATGGTCGCGGCGGCCGTGTCGCATGCCGCCGTGGCGCCGCCGGTGACTCGTTCGACGTGGCTGAGTGAACCCTCGCCCGGGCGCCTTCAACCGGATCGATCATTCGTGTATCAGCCGGCGGCGGCGGCCGAGTGGTCCTTTTCCCACCATCCGTACCTGACGCGATTCGGCGGTCGCCTGATCGCGATGTGGTCGAACGCCCGTCGTGACGAGGATTCGTCGGGCCAACGCGTGGCATGGGCGACCTCGGAGGACGGCAAGGCGTGGTCGCCCGAGTCGACGCTGGTCGCCGCGCCGCAGGATGAAACCGGCGAGCCGATGGTGCTCACCGCCGCGGGCTTTCACGAGCACGACGGCGAGCTGATCGCCTACTTCGGCGTCTATCGCCAGGATCGTTCCGGAACCCGACTCGGATACGTCTCGACCCGCGACGGAGCCGCGTGGAGTGCGCCTCGCTTCCTGAACGTCGCGGTGACGCCCAACGACGAACCTCGGCGGCTGGCCTCTGGGAAGCTCATGATCTGCGGACACCTGGCCTTCCCGACCACGAGCGACCTCTCGGGGCGAGATGGGTGGGTGATGCAGGGCTTGCATCCGACGCCCCGGGCGGGCGGCATGATCGAGGACAACCCGGCGACGTTTTGGACGGCGCAGAGGGAACTCGGGTGGGAGGCCGCGTTGTGCGAAGGCTCGTTCGTGCAGTTGGCCGACGGGACCATTCGCATGATGCTGCGAGCGACCGGCGACGGCTACAAGGGGCGGCTTTGGCAGACGGAGAGCACGGATGACGGCGTCTCGTGGACGACGCCTCGCATCACGGAGTTTCCCGACAACGACAGCAAGTTCCAGTTCGGGCGATTGTCCGACGGACGCTACTTCTATCTCGGAACGCCCCAGCCCGAGCCGCGGTGGAAGCGATCCCCGCTGGTCTTCTCGTTGTCGAGCGACGGCATCGTGTTCGATCGTCACTGGGTGATCGCTGACGAGCCGTATGAAATGAGGACGCCGGGTCGCTACAAGGGAGGCGAGTACGGCTACGCGCACCTGCAAGAGCACGACGGCCGCATGGAGATCATCTGCTCCCGTCAGAAGGAGGCGGTCGAGTTCCTGAGCATGCCGATTCCGGCGATGACGCCGGAGGCACGCGACATGGTCGATCCGTCCCGGCATGACGTGCCGGGCCCGGGCCTCGGCGCTGCATCCGTGGGTCCGGACCCGGACGATCGCCCGTGAAAGATCGGAGCCCGTGCAGCGAGGAAAGCCGCCGGGCCCGGTTCCCAACAACATGGGCATGGAGACCCT
>JBAXFU010000104.1:0-10708 GCA_037139735.1 Phycisphaerae bacterium | reverse complement strand
TTGGGCTCGGCGGCCTTGCGACGCTGTTCGACCATGCGCTGCATGGTCGCCCGCATCGACTTGGCCTGGGCCGCCGCACCCGGCTGCGACGTCAGGTCGAGCGAGATGGCCGGGAACCAGCGATCGTGATCGAAGGCAAAGTGCATCTCCTCGGTCAGGCGTCGTTCCATGTCGGGGAGGTGACCGGCCCCGTAGAAGATCGCGATCGACTTGACCCCGGGCTCGCGTTCGAGCACGCCCGACAGGTCCTTGAAGACCTCGGCGTTGCGATCGACGATGATGACCTTCATCATCTTGTCGAGCCCGCCCGCGCCGGCCTGCCCCTCGAGCATCGCGTCGGCGTTCGCCAGCGTCTCCACCAGCATCACCTTCACGCTCATCGCCATCGGCGGGCTGGCCTTGATGAACCCCAGCAGCACCGAGACGAAGCGGCTCGCCAGCGACGTGCCGTCGAGCATGCTGAAGAGCGCGTCGGCCGACGCGCCGGACGCCGCGAGCCGCTCCTGCACCTGATCGATGCTCATGTCGCTGTTGCGCCATGACGCACGCGCGTAGTCGATGGCCTCGAGCTGGAATTTGAGGCCAAGGGCCGAGGCCAGTTGCGTCTGGATGCCCTGGCCCGATGCCGCCTTCTCCTGGCGGCTCAGGGGCTTTTGCGCGGAGAACCGCAGGTCGGCCGCGGGTCCTTCGCCTCCCTCCGCGCCGTCCGACCCGAGACTCACGAGGTCGAAGGACGCGATGGGCGACCCTTCGGTGCGATAGGCCTGAGCGCGGCCCCAGCCGTCGGTGGCGGCGGCGGCGGCGAGCCGAGCCGCGGACCCCAGCAGTTCGCCCCGCATGGCGTCGAGCGACTCGGGATAGGCCCCGTGCTTCTGGCGGTGTCGCTCGATCAGCACGGCGAGCAGCCGCTGACGCGACGACGTGAGCATGGCCCTCGCCGCGTCGTCGGCCGCGTCGTTGCCGACGCCGGCGGGCTTGACGCCCTCGAAGAGGACGAGGTCCTGTGCGTCGAGGAACTCCTGGAGTTGGCGGTAATACGCCGCGTCGCCGATGTGCACCGCGCCGACGAGATGGACAACCGGCCCGCCCTCCTTGGGCGAACGGAACGTGCGCGAGGAGATCTCGAGCGCGAGTCGCTTGCCCTCGTCGCTCTCCGCAACCCGTGCGTAGCGAGACGCGACGTCCTGTGCCGAAGCGACCGCTTGAACGCAGTTCACCGCGACCCACGCCACGACGACGGAACGGAGGATTTGCTGCATCCTCAAGGATAGGAAGCGGCGGCGGCCGACCCTTGGCGGACGAACCGATACCCTGACCGACGTCGACCATGGCCCTGGCGTTCATCGACAACCCCGACTTTCGCGTCGCGCCCGAGGCGCCGGCGACGTTGGCTCGCGCCGGCCGGGACGGACGCGCCGCCAGACCGCTGCTGATCCTGTCGGGATATCACTCGCCCGCCATTCCGGGCCTCACGCTGGCCCGATGGCTCCGCCGGTTCAACGCGGCGATCGCCGAGCGGACGCTGGTGGTGAGCTACCCCTTCGCCACGACGGTCGAGGCGGCCGCCGATGTGGCCGCCACCGCCCTCGGGCGCGCCGGCTGGGCGAACGAGCCGCTCGACGTGGCGGGCATCTCGATGGGAGGGATCGTGGCCCGCCATCTCGCGGCCCGAGGCGCGGCGCGAATCGAACGCCTCTTCACGCTGGCCTCGCCCCACCGCGGCGCCATCATCACCCGGCACGTGCGTCCCGACGCGGGGGCGATCCAGCTCTCGCCGGGCTCCTCGCTCCTGGCCGGGCTCGATGCCGCGCTGCCGGGCTCCATCGGCGAACTCACGTGCTACGCGCTGCTGCGAGACTGGATGGTGGGCGCCACCAACACCGCGCCGCCGGGCATGACGCCGCTGTGGCTCGACGTCGACCGCTGGTACGCGCGGCCCATCAGCCACTTCTCGATCACGTCAGATCGACGCATCGTCGCGGATCTGGCACTCCGCCTTCGGGGCCTGTCGCCCTGGTCGCGGATCGGCGCCCCGCCGCCCCGCGACTAAACGCGTCACTTGCCCTCGAACCAACTCGCGCCCGCGTGCGCATCGACGCGGAGGGGCACGCGAAGCTCCATCGCCCGCTCCATGCCATCGACCACTTCCCGCATCGCGGCCTGCGCGTTGGCGACGGGGGTCTCGAAGACCAGTTCGTCGTGCACCTGCAGGAGCATGCGCGTGCCGAAGAGCGCGTCGCCCTCACGGGCCTCGCGGATGCGTCGATGCAGTCGCACCATGGCGAGCTTGATGAGGTCGGCCGCGCTCCCCTGCACCACGCTGTTGATCGCCAACCGCTCGGCCAGGGCCCGCTTGGCGGGGTTGGACGACTGCACGTCGGGAATGGGCCTGCGCCGCTTGAGCATCGTGTCGACGTACCCCTTCGAGCGGGCCATCTCGACGCATTCCTGCAGGAACGTCGTGATGCCGCTGAAGCGCCGCTTGTACCCGTCGATGATGGCCGCGGCCTGATCCTGGGGCACCTTCAGCCTCCTCGCGAGTCCGAAGGGCGTGATGCCGTAGACGATGCCGAAGTTCACCATCTTCGCGCCGCTGCGCTGCTCGCGCGTCACCTCCGACGCGGGCACCCCGTGGATCTCCGCCGCGACGGCGGTGTGGATGTCCTCGTCCCGCCTGAAGGCCTCGATGAGCGCGGGATCCTGCGACAGGTGCGCCAGGAGCCGCAACTCCACCTGCGAGTAGTCGGCGGTGACGAGCACGTGCCCGGGCTCGGCGACGAAGGCGCGGCGGATGTCGCGGCCGATGTCGGTGCGGATCGGGATGTTCTGGAGGTTGGGATCGCTCGAGGCCAGGCGACCGGTGGCCGTCACGGTCTGGCTGAAGCTCGTGTGCACCCGGCCCGTCACGGGATTGATCGCCTCGCGGAGCGCGACCAGGTAGGTCGAGACGAGCTTGGTCAGCTGCCGGTACTCGAGGATCAATCGTGGAATGGGCGTCGAGACGGCCTCGTCCTCGGCCAGTTCCTCGAGCACCTCGGCGTCGGTGGAGAACCCCGTCTTGGTCCGCTTGGTGGACCGCAGCCCCAGGCCCGGCGGATCGTCCTCCGGCCTGTTGAACAGCAGGTGCGAGAGTTGACGGGGACTGTCGGGATCGAACTCGCGACCCACGCCCTCCATCGCCTGCGACGCCAGTTCGCCCCGCAGCGAGTCGATGCGTTCGATCAGCCGCTCGCGCTGACGATCGAGTTCCCCGCCGTCGACCTTCACGCCCACGTACTCGAGGTCGGCGAGCACCTCCACCAGGGGCAGTTCCACCTCGTGGAGCAGCTCGTGCATGCCCATCGCCTCGATCTCGGGCTGCATCACCGACCGCAGGCGCAACGCCACGTCCGCGTCCTCCGCCGCGTACTGCGTGGCCTGCTCCACCGGCACCGTGTCGAACGTCCGCATCTGCTTGCCCGATCCCACCAGCTGCGAGAGCGAGATGTTGCTCCGCCCCAGCAGCGCGAGCGACAGGGCGTCGAGCGAGTGCGACGAGCGCGAGGCGTCGATGAGATAGCTCGCCACCATGCTGTCGAAGCCGCCCGGCGAGGTCAGGCCGCGGAGGGTCGCGCCCGCGGCACGCAGGATGTTGATGTCGAACTTCAGGTTGTGCCCGCACTTGGCGACCGAGGCGTCCTCCAGCACGGGCCGCAACGCGGCGATCACGGCCTCCTGCGACAGGTGCGACCGCGGCGAGGGCGACCGCACGGGGACGTACCAGCCCGACCCGGGCTCGACGCTCAGGCTGATGCCGCACAGTCGCGCCAGGTGCGGCGACAGGGCCGTCGTCTCGGTGTCGATCGAAAGGCAGGCGGCTCTCGAGATCCGCTTCACCAGCGCCGCGAGCGACGCGCCATCGGCGACGCACTCGTATCGGCCGTCCTGGGCGGCGATGATCGTCGGCGCCGAGGCATCGGCCTGATCGAAGAGCCCCCCCACCATCGGGTCGGCCGCGGCGGGACGGCGGCGAGCGACCGCGGCGGACGGCGTCGACGCCGGGGCCGCGGCGGGCGCCGACGCCTCGCCCATCAGGCCGCGAACCTCGTCCTGGTACCGGTTGAACCCCAACTCCTTGAGCAGCGGCGAGAGTCGTTCGAGGCGGAGCGAGGCGACCCGGGCCGCCTCGAGGTCGAAGTCGACGGGGATGTCGCGCCGCAGCGTGACCAGGCGGCGGGCGAGCGGGATGATCTCGGCGGCGGCGAGGATCTTGGGCCCGAGCTTGGTCTTGATCTCGCCGGCGCGACGGAGCACTTCCTCCGCGGACCCGTATTCGCGAATGAGCTTGGCCGCCGTCTTCTCGCCCACGCCCTCGACGCCGGGAACGTTGTCGGAGGCGTCGCCCATGAGCGTGAGCATGTCGACGACCTGCTCGGGCCGCAGGCCCGTGTCGGCCTCGAGGGTGGCCTGCGAGAAGGGCGTGTCGGTGTGGACGTCGAAGAGCTGGACGCGGTCGCCCTCGAGGAGTTGCTTGAGGTCCTTGTCCTTCGAGACCAAGCGAACCTTGAGATCGGGGTGCGTGGCCTTGAGCCGCTCGACGAGCGTGGCCATCACGTCGTCGGCCTCGAAGCCCGGCGAGGCGATGATGGGCACGCCGATGGCCCGCAACATGGCGAGACAGCGATCGACCTGAGGCGCGAGATCCTCGGGCGGCGCATCGCGGTGCGCCTTGTACTCGGGATAGATCTGCGAGCGGAACGTGCCCTTGTCGCCGCCGACGTCGAGGGCCACGGCCACGAAGTCGGGCCGACCGCCGGACGCGGCGATGTTCGTCCCTTCGGCCTTGAGCAGCTTGAGCAGCATGCCCACGAAACCGAACGTCATGTTGGTGGGCTCCTTGGTGACCGGACTGGTCATCGCGGAGCGGATGGCGTGATAGCAGCGGAAGAACGCCGCGTAGCCGTCGATGACGTAGAGGGTCGCCATGGGTGTTCAGGCGGTGGGCGAGGAGCGGAAGGGGATGGCCTTGCCGGAGGCGTCGACGGAGACCATGGTGAGTTGGGCCTCGGTGACGGCGACGTGGCGTTCGGTGTCGAACCGCTCGGCCTCGACCTCGATTCGGACGGTGACGCTCTTGGTGCCCAGGCGAATCGTGGTGGCGAAGAAGTTGACGACGTCGCCGACCTGCACCGGGGCCTTGAACTCCACCCGGTCGATGGCGGCCGTCACCCACCGGTGCACGCCGTGGCGGCGGGCCTCGACGAAGCCCGCCTGGTCGATGTAGCTGAGAATGACGCCCCCGAAGATGGTGCCGTACTGGTTCGTGTCCTCGGGCATCGTCACCACGCGGAGGGCGAGCCGTCGGTCGTTGGGCGAGGGGGCGTCGGTCATCGGGGGAGCGTACGGGTGAAGGACGGCCCGGGTCGAACTTCCCTACTGTTCGTCATGGCCCACTCACCCTCCGATGCCCGTTCCGATGATGCCGGCTGCTGCTCCGACGAGGCGTGCTGCGAGACCTCAGGGTCCGCTTCCGCCGCCTCGGGGTGCTGCAAGGGCGACAACGCCGGTTCGTGCTGCGGCGGGGCCGCCGCCACGCCCCTGACGCCCATGACCGTCGAGGAGCTCCTCGCGCTGCCCACCCTGCAGCTCATCGCCAGGTACCGCCGCGGCATCGAAAACTTCGACCGCCGCGTCTTCGAGTTGACCGAACGCGACATCGACATGGCGTTCCTCCCCGACGCGGGCGTGGGCCAGTGGCCCGTCCGCGTGCTCGTGGGCCACTGCGCCGACGCCGACCTCGCGGCGGTGCACCGCATGCGACGCGCGGCGGCCGAGGACAACCCGCTCCTGTCGGTCTGGGACGAGGATGCCTTCGTCGAGCGGAACCTCTACGGCAACGCCCACGAGGGATACGCCGACTCCGCCGAAGGCGACCGTGCGAGGGTGATGCAGGCGCTGGGCGGCCACATGGCCGTCATCCACACGACGCGCCAATGGGCCGGACAGTGGCTGCTGACCCTCTCCGACGCGGAACTGGCCCGCGAGGCGATGCACCCGCAGAAGGGGGTCATGTCGATCCGCCGCATGATCGCCTCGTCGACGTGGCACCTCGAACACCACGCACGCTTCCTCACCCGCAAGCTCGATCGCATGCTTGGGGCGCCCAAGCCAGCGCCGGCTCGCAAGGGCGGGTGCGGGTGCGCCTGCGGCTGAGCGGGTCGCTTGCCGCCAACCCACGCCTCTGGCGATGGCAGGATCGCTCCCGAGCCATCCGCCCCGCTCTCATCGGTCTCGATGCCTCGGCGCGACATTCGCACGCGGCCGATCGATCAATCGCACGCCCCCCAAGGAAGCTCCGCATGCTGACCCCGCAGTTCCTTCGCTCCAAGTTCGAGGCCGGCCTTTCGTTCGCCGACTACGTGGCCGGCGGCACGCCCGATCAGCAGGCCACGTGGAAAGCCACGCACGCGCGGGTGTCGCTCTCCTCGCCGCAGCGGACGCTCGTCTCCTCGTTCACGCGGCGGGTGAACGTGCTGGTCTCCTCCGGGCTCTGGTGCGGCGATTGCGCCCACCAGTGCCCGATGCTCGCCAGAATCGAGGAGGCCTGCCCCGCCTCGCCCGCAAGCGACTCCTCTTCGGGCATTCGCCTTCGCTTCCTGAACCGCGACGCCCATCTCGATCTCGCCGACCAGGTGAAGATCTGCGGCGGGCACCGTGTGCCGACGGTCATCTTCTTCTCCGAGGACTTCGAGTTCGTCTCGCTCCTGGGCGACAAGACGCTCTCGCGACTTCGCGCCAAGGCCGCCAAGGCCCTGGGCGCCTCGTGCCCGCTGCCCGGCGCGGAACTGCCCGCCGATGAACTCTCCTCCACGCTGCAGGAATGGATCGACGAGCACGAACGCGTCCACCTGACGCTGCGACTGAGCACTCGCCTTCGCACGCTTCACGGCGATTGAGCCCGTCCCGACTCGCTCGAGGAAGGTCCCAGAACCTTGCCCGGACGCCTTCGGGTCGCTCCATGCGGCCCTTTGGTGGCCGGTTGGTGGCCTGTAACCGTTTGCGAATGCATGTCTTGCTTGACGACCGAGCCGTCCCCGCGCATACTACAGGCGACTCACCGGTGCGGCATCGACAGATGCCGCCCATCCGGATTCGAGCGACTCGCCGGTGTGGCGGATTGCATCGAGAAGTTCGAGAGACAAAGATGCCCCTGTTTCCAACCGCCGGGGCGATCCCGAAAGGGATCCAAGAGAGGAGAGCAAGATGAAGGTCGTTTCCGTGCTTGCGCTCGCGGCACTTGCCGGGGCTGCGTCAGCCAACATCGTCGCCACCCCCGCCCCGCTCGATTCCGAGCCGGGCTTTGTCGGTCGCGCCGTCGTCTACTCCGCGATCGCCGGTCCCTATTCGGGCTTCCCGGCGGCCAGCGGCTCGCTCGGCTTCGATGACTATGCCTCCACGATGATCGCCGACGTCGAGACGCTGACGGACCTGCGTTTCGTCGGCGGCGTCTCCACCGCCGGCATGTCGCTCCAGTTCGACTTCTACAGCACCTCGGCCGTGCTGGTGAACAGCTTCACCGCGGTCCTGCCTACGGGCGGCAACTACATCTGGAGCATCACCGGCCTGGGCTTCGACATTCCCAAGAACGGCATCCTCCAGATCTCGGCCCCCGCCGGATCGACTGGCCGCTGGTTCCTGTCGTCCACCGCTCCGTCGGTTGGAACGAACGATCCCCTCTTCGGCGGCGCCAACGGCGGCGCTCTCAGCCACCGCTTCGAGTTCACCACCCCCACCCCGGGCGCGCTCGCGCTGCTGGGCCTGGGTGGCCTCGCCGCCTCGCGTCGCCGCCGCGCCTGAGCCCACGAACGGCTCGGGTTTCGGCCCTGTTCAAACACCACGTTGTGTCTCAAGAACCCGACGCCCGCAGGCGTCGGGTTTTTTCATGCGCAGGTCGGCCCTCCATACGCTGGGACCATGCTTCTGGCAAAGACCTTCTGTCTGCTGCTGCACGCCGCGTCGACCCTGCTCGGCCCGGACGACCCCGAGCGTGCCCGCGTGCGACTCTCCGACGGCGTTGACATCGAGTACCTGCTGCATGCCCCCGCCACGAGCGGCAGGGACTTCGAGAGCCTCGTCGTGCTGCCGCCCGGCGACGAGGGCGAGGCGATGGCCAGGGAGGCCCTGGGCCGCTACTGGGCCAAGGAGGCCCAGTCGCGAGGCTGGATCCTCGCGGCCCCGATCTCTCCAGCCGGGGCTTCGTACTTCAGCCGCCGGCCGGACGCCGCCTGGGCCGTGGCCGATGATGTGGCAAGGCGCCACCGCATCAAGGGAGGCAAGCACCACCTCGCCGGCGTGAGCAACGGCGGCAGCGACGCCCTCACCGTGGGTCTGCTCTCCCCTGCCCGCTTCCGCTCAATCACGACCCTGCCGGGCCTGCTCGGGAGCGACCTCAAGGACGAGGACCTCGTCAACGCGAGAAGCATCGGCGTGCTCATGCTCGTGGGAGAACAGGATGCCGCGTGGCGACCTGGCGTGGACCAGGCGGTGGCCCGGTTGCGGCAAGCCGGGCTCAAGGCCGAACTCGACGTGATCGAGGGGTCGGGCCACGTCCTCTCGATCGCACCCGCCCGACTCTTCGACTTGATCACCGATGCCGCGGCCCCCAAGGGAGCACCGATGACCCCCGACACGACTGGCCCCGACACGACCAGGCTCGCCCGAAGCGACGTCGACCGCGTGCTCACCGACTTCCACGACGCGGCCTCGAAGGCGGACATGGCCCGCTACTTCTCGCTCTTCACCGACGACTTCGTCTTCTTCGGCACCGACGCCTCCGAACGGTGGCCGCTGGCCCAGTTCCGCGACTTCTGCGAGCCCATCTTCGCCAAGGGCCGCGGCTGGACGTATTCCACGCTCGAGCGACACATCTTCCTGTCGCCCGGCGGCGACGCCGCCTGGTTCGACGAGCGACTCGCCAACGAGAAGTACGGCGAATGTCGCGGGACCGGCGTGCTGATCCGCCGCCCCGAGGGCTGGAAGCTCTCGCAGTATCACCTGGTCATCCCCGTGCCCAACGACTTCGCGTTGCAGGTGGTCGAGGCGGCCAGACGGCTCAAGACGATCCAGCCGCCGGCGACGGAGCCGCCCAAGTGAGCGGCGACTCGGGCACGAGCGGTGACTTGGGCGCACGCGGCGCCTCGGGCACGAGCGGCGCAAGTCGAACCGCCGCGGGCGTCGTGATGGTGACCGCGGCAAGCGTGAGCTTCGGGTTCATGCCCCTCTTCCAGCGATGGGTGACGGGGTCGGACCCGCACATTTCGACGGCGATGCTGCTGATGCTTCGCTTCTCGCTGGCATCGGCGGCGCTGCTGACGATCATCCTGTGGCGTCGCCTGCCCCTGCCCCGCGGAAAAGTGCTGGCGTGCTATGTGCTGATGGGCGCCCTGGGGTACTTCGGCGAGGCGTATTGCTACTTCGGTGCGCTCCTGCACCTTCCCGGCGGCCTCGTGTCGCTGCTGCTGTACACCTATCCGACGTTCGTCACGCTCGCGTCGTGGTGGTGGCTCGGCGCACGCCCGACACCACGCACCTCGCTCGCCCTCGCGGCGGGCACGCTCGGCATGGCGTTGACGATCGTGCCGACCATCAACGCCGGAGGGGGCGAGGGCCCAGGCCGCTGGATCGGGCTCGCCCTGGGCGTGGGCACGGCCGTCATCTACGCGGGCTACGTGCTCGCCGGCGGCGCGATGGCCACTCGCTGGAACGGCCCGCTGCAGGGCGCGTTCGTCATCATGACCTCGGCCGCGGCGATGTTCGCGGGCGTGGCGGTAGCCTCGGGCGACCCGCTGCCCTCGGGCGCGGCCGCCTGGACCGGCATCGCGGCCCTGGCCCTGCTCTGCAGCGTGGTGGCCATCACGTGCCTCTTGGGCGGTCTGGCGATCCTCGGACCGGTTCGGACCAGCGCGATTTCGCTGGTGGAACCACTGGCGACGGTGCTGGTGGGCGCGGCGCTGCTGGGCGAGCGCATCGGGTGGCTGACGGGCGCGGGCGGGGTCCTCATCCTCGCGGGCGCGGCCTTGAGCATCGGGCCTGCCGCGACGACGACCGAAGCCGAGCCGGATCGCTCCTAACATCCACCCCTCGCGTTCGCCCTGCGGGGACGGGCCCGTCGGGCCCGTGGCGGCCTCGGCTCGTGGAGACCAGCGCTCGTGTGGAAGTGGATCCTCTTCATCGTGCTCGTTCTGGCCGGCTCGTGCGTGGGCACGGGCTATTGGCTGCAGTCGAGCGGCAAGCTCAAGGAACTGCAGGAGAAATACCAGCCCGGCGCGCAGGCCGCGAAGGTGCGGCTCGCGACGGTGGCCCGTGGCGATCTCGTTCGCACGGTCTCCGCGCCCGGGCAGGTCGAGCCCAAGACCAAGGTCGAGATCTCGGCGCAGGTCTCGGCCCGCATCATCGCGCTGCCCTTCCGCGAGGGGCAGGCGGTCCGCAAGGATGACGTGATCGTGCGCCTCGACGGCCGCGACCTGGCCGCCCTGCTCGACAGCGCCAAGGCCCAGCTCAAGAGCGAGGAGGCCCGGCTCGAGGGCGCCAAGGCCACGCTCGCCAACCTGCAGGTCGAGTACAACCGCCTCAGGGAACTGCACGCCACCAAGGACGTCGCCAAGTCCGCGCTCGACGCGGCGGAGACGGACTTCAAGCGCGGCCAGAGCAGCCTGTCGGTCGCCGAACA
>JBAXFU010000103.1:0-10948 GCA_037139735.1 Phycisphaerae bacterium | reverse complement strand
GCGGTCGACCAGCCCGAAGGAGGTCACCGGCAGGTCATGCAGGCAGAGGTTCTCCGCCACCGACAGGTTGGGGCACTGGGCGAGCTCCTGGTGCACCAGGCGGATGCCCTTGGCGAAGGCCTCGTCGATGTCGCCGGGGGTCAGCACGTGGCCCGCGACGGTGACGGTGCCGGCGTCCTGGCGGTGCAACCCCGCGATGGTCTTGCCCAGCGTGCTCTTGCCCGCGCCGTTCTCGCCCATGAGCGCGTGCACCTCGCCGCGGCGGAACTCGACCGTCACCTGGTCGAGCGCCTGCGTGATGCCGAAGCGCTTGCTGATGCCTTGGGCGCGAATCAGGACGTCGTCTGCGGCGGGGGCTGGATTCACGGATTGAAGCGTAGGAACCGGCCCGTGGCGAGGGGCGGCCCCTCTATCATCCGGCCGCACGGATGCTCCTTCGCCACCTGATTCCCAGCATGTTCCATCGGCGACTGCTGCTCCTGCTGGTGGCGGCGGGCCTTGCTGCGCTGCCGCTGGTGGTGCAACTGTCCCGCCTGACGCTGGTGCGCGCGGATGAACTTCGCGACGAGGCCGAATCGCGGCTGGTTCGTCGGCGGTGGACGCCCACGGTGCGGGGCAGCATCGTCGACCGCAAGGGCCGGGTGCTGGCCCACGACCGGCCGAGCTACGACGTTCTGGTCTCCTTCGCCGTCATCGATGGCGAGTGGGCCGTCGATCAGGCCCGCTTGGCGGCGCGTCGCACCTACGGCCGCACGGGCTGGCTCGAACTGACGCCCCGCCAGCGCGAGGAGGCGCAGGCCCGCCTGCTCCCGTCCATGCAGGCGCATCTGGCTCGCGGCTGGGACCGCCTTGCCGCCACCTTGGGGGTGCCTCGACAGGAACTCGACGCCCGCCGCGACGCCGTGGTGAAGCAACTGCACGAGCGGCAGCAGGCGGTCGAGCGTCGCCGGGTCGAGAAGGAAGTCGCCGAAGCGCAGGCCAAGGGCATCCAACTCACGCCGGCACAACTCGAGGCGGTGCGCAAGCGAGCGGCCACGCCCATCGCCGAGTTCAGGCAGTCGCACACGATGGCCGCCCGCGTGGGCGACGAGACGGGCTTTGCGTGCAGCAACCTGGGGCTCGAGGAGGTGGCGATCGAGCCCGTGGAGGTCGAACCGGGCGTGATGTCGGCGCCCCTGGCCCTGCCCGCGTTTCCCGGGATGACCGTCATCGACAGCGGCGATCGCGAGTACCCCTACGAGTCGATGGAGATCGCGCTCGACCGCCGCTCGCTCCCGGGTCCGCTGCGGGCCGAGGATGAAGCGGTGGTGCCCCTCGAGGGCGTGGCGACGCACATCATCGGCCGCCTTCGCGACAAGATCTTCGGCGATGTGGCCGCCGATCCGGCCACCGGCCGCGGGGCGTCCAAGGGCGACGCGACCCGTCGCCGAGAGTTCCTCGCGACCAACCCGGCGGCCGAGGCCGCCGCCTTCGCCGATGGACAGTCCGATCGCGGCGCGTACTTCGAGGGCGATCGCGTGGGCGACGCCGGCGTCGAGCAGGCCTTCGAGATGTCGCTCCGCGGCCTGCGAGGCATCTCGACCACCAAGCTCGACACCGGACTCACCCAGCACGTCGCGCCCGTTCGGGGCAGCGACCTCGCGCTCACGCTCGACGTCATGCTCCAGGCCCGCGTGCAGGCGGCGATGAGCCCGCAGGCGGGCCTGGCCGTCGTCCAGCCCTGGCACATGCAGGAAAGCGCGACCCAACCCGTCGGCACCGTGCTGCACGGCGCGGCGGTGGTGCTCGATGTCGACAGCGGCGAGATCCTCGCGGCCGTCACCACCCCCACGTGGTCGCGGGCCACCCTCCGCGAGAACCCCGACTCGATCTTCAAGGATCGCGTGGCGATGGCCTACCTCAACCGCTGCTGGGAGCAACCCTACCCGCCCGGCTCGATCATCAAGGCCCCCGTGCTGGCCGGCGCGGTCACCATGGGCACCTACCGGCCCGAAGAGCGAATCACGTGCGGCGGGCATCTCATCCCCAATCAGCCGACGATCTACCGCTGCCTCGTCTACAAGCGCTACGGCACCACGCACACCGCGTTGCTCGGGCACGACCTCGACGGCGTCGACGCGGTCATGGTCTCGTGCAACGTCTTCTTCTTCACGATGGGCAAGCGGCTCGGACCCGAGTCGATCACCAAGCTCTACCACGAGTTCGGCATCGGCCGCCCATTCCGGCTCGGCGCGGGTCCGGAGTTCCCCGGTCAGATCGGCCAACGCGACGACGGCTCCGACCTCGACCTCCCCGACGCCATGCAGATGGCCATCGGCCAAGGCCCGGTCACCTGGACGCCCCTCCACGCGGCCTCCGCCTTCGCCACGCTCGCACGCGCCGGCACCCGCATCGATCCGGTGCTCGTCCGCGGCGCCCGTCGCGAGCCGCCAGTCGACATCGGACTCGACCCCCGCGGCGTGCGCATGGCGATGGACGGCCTCCGCAACGCCGTCAACGGCACGCACGCCACCGGCCGCACCCTCACCTTCAACGACGTCCCCGAGCCCATCTTCAACGCCCCGGGCGTGCAGGTGTGGGGCAAGACGGGCACGGCCACCGCGCCGCCCATCCTGGGCCGCGACCCCGACGGCCAGGGTCCCGCCAAGCCCGAGATCCTCGAAGAGGGCGACCACTCGTGGTTCGTCGTGCTGGCGGGCAGGGATCGCCCCCGGTACGCCATCGCCGTCGTGATCGACTACGGTGGGAGTGGCGGCAAGGTCAGCGGACCCATCGCCAACCAGATCATCCACGCCCTCATCGCCGAGGGATACCTCTGACCTCCGCCCTTCATCGCCAACAACGCTCCATGGCCGACACGACCACCAGTTGCGATGCCACCACCCTCACGGCCGCCGCCATGGCCGGCCTGGGCGCCTCCGAATGGCTGCTCACCAACGGGCTGGGCGGATTCGCCATGGGCACGGCCTCGGGCATTCCGCAGCGACGCTACCACGCGTGGCTCGTGGCGGCGAGCAGCCCGCCCGTCGGCCGCGTGGTCACGCTTCACGGCGCGGCCGAGTGGATCGTCTGGAACCAGGCGGGCGCTGAACGTCGCCTGTGTCTCTCGACCTTCGAGTTTCAGGGGCACGTCCGCAGCCCCGACGGCCTGTCGTCGCTCGAACGTTTCGTCCGAGACGACGAGCGGTGCGTGTGGGCGTATCGCCATGCGGCCAGTGGCATGACCGTCACGCGACAACTCTCGCTGACGCCCTACGCCAACGCATGCCGCGTGCAGTACCGCGTGGAGCGCGCGCCCGCGGGCGCGAGATTCGAACTGCGGCCCTTCATGCCGCTGCGGGACTTTCACGAGCTTGATCGGCGCGATGCGGCCGACGCCGGGTCGCTCGAGGGGGTCGAGGGGGCGACGATTCGCGTGCGTCGCGGCCATCTCGTGGCCCAGGCTCGCCTGGTCGGGGGTGGCCGCGAGGCGAGTTTCGCGGTTGATCCGCAGTGGTGGAATCGGTTCGAGTACGACCGCGACCTCGATCGCGGGCAAGAGGGCCTCGAGGATCTTCATTCGCCTGGGGTGTGGCGGGTGGACGTGCCCGCCGGCGAGTCCACCCTCGAGTTGGTCGTCGAACTGGTCTCGCCGCGACTCGAAGGACTCCAGCCCCTCAAGGGGCCCGATGCGCCGCCACCCCACCTGCCGGTGAAGTTGCTCGGCGCGGCCTCGCAGTTCGTGGTGCGGCGACTGGCCGCCCGGGCGCCGGGCCAAGGCGTCGCGGCCGCGACCTCGCGAACCAGCATCATCGCGGGGTACCCGTGGTTCTCCGACTGGGGCCGCGACACCTGCATCTCGCTGCCGGGCCTGCTCGTGGTCACGGGACGCCTGGCCGAGGCCAGGGAGTGTCTCGAGGCCTTCGCCGAACTGGTCGAGGGCGGGCTGGTGCCCAACTGCTTCGACGACGGCTCCGGTCGAGCCGAGTACAACACCGCCGACGCCTCGCTCTGGTATCTCAACGCCGCGTGCGAGTTGGCCGTCGCCCTTCGCCTGCCGCTCGATCCTTCGGGCGAGCTTTCCCGCATCGCCGGCGCGTGCCTCGACATCATCCACGCCTACGAGCACGGCACGGCCTTCGACATCTCGATGGATCCCGCCGACGGGCTCATCCGCGCCGGCAATGCGGGCACGCAGCTCACGTGGATGGACGCCAAGCGGCACGGCGTCGTCTTCACGCCGCGGCATGGCAAGCCGGTGGAACTCAGCTCGCTCTGGTACAACGGCCTGCGTCGCGTGGGCTCGCTGCTGCCCGCGACGATGCACCGCCGCATCCGCGAACTCGACGACATCGCCTCGTGGGTGGACCGATCCTTCGAGAAGGCGTTCTGGAACGCCCAGGCGCAGAGCCTTTTTGATTGCCTGACGCCTCGCCAGGCATCCGACGGCTCGGTGGTGGGATGGGATCCCTCGACCCACATCAGGCCCAACCAGATCTTCGCGATCAGTCTGCCGCACTCGCCGCTGGGCAAGCACCTGCACGCGGGCGTGCTCGAGTGCGTGCGGCGACATCTGCTCACGCCCGTGGGCCTCCGCACGCTGGCGCCGGGAGATGCCGCGTACCGCCCGAGGTACAAGGGCGACCTCTTCTCGCGCGACGGCGCGTACCACAACGGCACCGTCTGGCCGTGGCTCATCGGTCCGTACGCCGAGGCGACGCTTCGCGTCGGCGGCTTCTCCGATTCGGCGCGGGCTCGGGCCCGTGAAGCGGTCGGCCCGCTGCTCGACCAGATCTGCCGCGAACCCCGCACCCCCGGGCCGATCCGGCAGATTTGCGAGGTCTACGACGCCGAGGAACCTCGCGACGCCGAGGGGTGCCCCGCGCAGGCGTGGAGCGTGGCCGAACTCCTTCGCGTGCTCCACCTCATCGAGTCTCCCACGCCCGGAGCCGGCGCGTGAGCGTGTCGCCGCGAGCGGGCCGGCGGCTCGCGTTGGTGGTCGCCGCGGTCGCCCTGATGCTCGCGGCGTGCGGACGCGACGCATCCGAACACCCCCGCACGGACGCCCCCGGCCAGAACGCACCGCGGCTCGTCGTGCTCAGCCCCGCCGTCGGCTCGGTCGTGCGCGAACTGGGGTTCGAGGATCGCATCGTCGGTCGCCACGCCTTCGATTCGTTTCTTCCCGCGTCGATGCCCTCCTGCGGCGATCAGGCGGGCATCGATTACGAGACGCTCCTCACGCTTGGTCCCACGCATGTCCTCACGCAGTGGGGCAGTCGCGACCTCCCGCCGCGGCTCGTCGAACTGGCCCGTGATCACGGGTGGCGATTGAGCGATCATCCCATGCTCTCGCTCGACGACATCCGTCGTTGCGTCGATTCCGTGGGCGCCGGCCTGCTGCCGGGCGACTCGGATGGTCGGGTGGCCGCGCTTCGTCGTCGCATGGAGGGGGCATGGTCGCGGCGGGCCGACCTGCCCGGGGCGCGGGTGCTGCTGCTGGCCTCGCTCAGTCCGCCGGCGGCCTTCGGTCCCGGCTCGTGCCATCAGCAGGTGCTCGAGGCGATCGGCGCCACGCCCGCCGTCACGGTCGGCGGTTCGTTCGTCACGATGGATCACGAAGATGTTCGGCGACTGGCGCCCGATCTCTTCATCCTGCTCCTCCCCGGCGCGGGCCTCGTTCCCGACGAGCCCGTCTTGACGCTCGAGCGTGCGGCGCCCGGCGCCCAGCCCCTGCCCGGCATGACGCCGGGCAACACGCGCGTCATCGTCGATCCGGAGTGCCAGATTCCCGGGATCGCCATGATCCGCCTCGCGGACCAGCTCGAGACGGCCATACGAGCGGCAAGCCCGCCGACCGCTCGCTGATGGCGTCGGCGAGCGAGCGGCGGGTCAGAGAAGACCGGTTGCCCTGGCCGCGACGCCGAGCACGATGTGGAAGATCGCGCACAGCACGCCCACGCATCGCGCATCGAACGGATCGAGGTCGAGGAATCGCTCGATCAGCGCCAGATACAACCCGATGCCGACGACGATGCCGATCGTCGATCCGCCGATGGCCCCCGCGACGAGGCCGCCCCCCAGCGCGACCGCGTGCGCAGCCGCGATCTGCGTCATCGCCAGCGGCACCGAACTCGAGAAGCCCATCCAGATCGCTCCGCACGCCAGCAGCACGGAGATGCCGATGGCCACCGACACCATCCAGCCGACGGCGAAGAGGCCTCCCGCCATCCAGCCCGCCGCGGCGGTCCTGACCAGGACGCCGAGCAGGAACCCGCCCGCGGCGAGGGCGATGGCCTGGGTGTACGCCTGTCTTGAGACCTCGCGCGACGTCTCGAGGTCCCACTCGCGACGGGACGCGACCGTCACAGGGGTGCCGCACTCGGGGCACGGGCCGCCTCTGAGTCCCGCGAGCGAATAGCCGCACTGGCGGCAGCGGGCGGGCCGTCTGGTCCGTCGCCCGGAGGTGGTCGTGTCGGCGATGCCCGGATCGATCGACGGCGCATGGCCGCACGCTGCACAGGCGGGAACGCCGGGGATGGTGGCCCCGCCGCAGCGAGGGCAGGGGGCGCGATGCACGCCGCTCAGGTCGACCGGAGCCACGGGGATGGGGCCGGTCCGCGGATCGGGCTCGTCGCGCGTCATGGGGTGATCATTGCCTCGTCCATCGACCGGGGCATGGCGTTCGGGCACGAGTCAGCGTCGCCGCCGAGATGCAAATGCCGCGAAGGCCAGCACGCTCAGCGACGCGGGCGCGGGCACGCCCGACTGTCGGAAGTCGACGACCAGCATGCCGCCGCCCGACCACGTGCCGTCGGGGTGGTAGGTGTGGTGATACTCGCCCTCGACGGTGATGGGATGGCCGCCGCACGAGAAGTCCGGGAAGTCGTCGTCGAGGCTTTCGGGGTCTTGGACGAGTTGTCCGATCACGGTGGCGTTGTCGTGATCGATGAAGGTCAAGGTGATCGAAAAGGTTCCCGACGACACCAAGGACGGAGGGGCGCCGGTTCCGAAACTGCCGAAGCGGAACTCGTAGTCGCCGGTGTACTCGCACGACCCGGGCCGCACGATGTGGGCGTTGGTCGAGGTCATCGTGAAGTTGTAGAAGATCAGGTCCGACTGCGAGATCACCGGGTCAAGCGGGTGACCATCCGAGGCGAAGGCGCGAAACCCCCTGGCCGGATTCTCGGTGTGGAAGACCGGAGTTCCGTCGACGAGGTCCCGCAGGTGCACGAAGGTGGCCCGCGATTCGAGCATGAATCCGGCGTGCGCCGCCGGCGACAGTGCAGCCAAGCACGTCGACATGACCGCCAGTCGCGTCGTCAAGCCGACTGACCGTTGCAATGGCCAACCCAATGGCCAACCCAATCGCTTTCCTGGCGCCGTCGTCGCTTGACCGCAACTCAAGGTGCTCATGAGTCACTCTCCGTCGGCCACCTGCTCGATGCCTGAGTCCGTGACATCAGCCCGGACCGTGATGGTGTCCGGATGTGGTGCGTGGCAGCCCATTGAGTCTAACACAACGTTTGTAAATGTGGCGCACGATTTCTAGGGCCTGACCGAAACCCGTCCCTCACACGTGGCCAAGCCGCCCCATCCGCCGAAACCACACCAGGGCTTTTTATTATAGGACGGCATGTTGCATGGCAGCGTTGGAACCGGCAGCTCGGCCTCATGTTCCCCTCTTCAGGGGACGATGGATGGGTGGCGGTCCCGGAGCGTGGTGGGCCGACGGGAGTGGCGGGATGAAACTCATCCGAGGGGGTCGCGGGCGTTGGGGCCTGCTGGCGTTGGCGGGGCTTGTCGCGGTGCAGACGGGGTGTTCGTGTCCGGTCTCGCGGGCGTGCCGCGACCTTGCGACGGACGCTGCGGCGACCGCGACCGGGGGCGTGGCGGGCTTGGCGGTCGTCCGCGAAGGCCGATCGGTGCTTCGCGGGACGGTTCGGCTGGTTCGGGCGGTGGTGCCGGGGTTGTAGATCCGTTGCCGGGCCTTGCCCGTACACTGGTCAGGCATGAGCACTCCCAACGAGGAACTGAGGCCCACGGAAGCCGCGGACCGGCGGCGGACCATCGTGCTTCGGATCGTTCGTGCCGCGTTCGTGGCGCTCATGGTGACGTTCGCGTTGCTCGCCGCGTTGCAACAGCAGCAGAGCGAGAAGCGACTCTTCCTTTCGGAGTCGGGCGGATGGATGCCGGTGATCGCCTCGATCAGCGTCGCGGCCATCCTCATCGTGGTGGCCATCGCGGTCGATCTGGCCACGCCCAAGAAGAAGATCTCGACGATCACGGGCGTCATCTTCGGCATCCTCGCGGGCGTGCTGGCCACGGCGGCGTTGGGCTTCATCATCGACCTCCTGCTCGAGAGTTGGGTGCAGAACAAGGAAGCCATCGACGTGCTGCGGCCCGTCGCCAACTCGCTGAAGGTCCTCATCGGCATCACGCTGAGCTACATCGGGGTCACCACCGTCCTGCAGACGCAGGACGACTTTCGGCTCGTGATCCCGTATGTCGAGTTCGCCAAGCAGATCCGGGGCGTTCGGCCGCTCATCGTCGACACCTCCGCGTTGATCGACGGGCGCCTGCCCGACGTCGCGACGACCGGCTTCCTGCAGGCGCCGATCGTCATTCCCCGGTTCGTCATCGTCGAACTCCAGGCTCTGGCCGACAGCGACGACCCGCTCAAGCGAGCCAAGGGAAGGCGGGGGCTCGAACTGGCCGCCAAGCTCCAGCGCATTCCGCGGCTGGACGTGACCATCGACGAGCGACCCGTGTCCGGCATCGGGGTCGACCAGATGATCGTCGAGTTGGCGCGTCTCATGCCGTCGTTCATCGTCACCACCGACGTGGCCCTCGCCCAGGTGGCGCGTCTCAACGGTCTCACGGCGCTCAACATCAACGATCTCGCCAACGCCATCAAGACGGCGGCGATTCCGGGTCAGACGGTCGCGGTGCAGCTCATTCGGCCGGGCGAACAGCAGGGGCAGGCCGTCGGGTTCCTGCCCGACGGCACGATGGTCGTGGCCGAGGATGCCGCGGCGTTGATCGGTTCGACGGTCGATCTGGTGGTGTCGTCGAGTCTGCAGACCTCGGCGGGGCGACTCATCTTCGCGTCGCCCGTGTCGTTGCCGCGGGCGATCGCCGAGGACGCCTCCGCCCAGCCGCCGGCGTCTGCGGGGGAGCCATCGGCGGGAGAGCGCGGGGACGAACCCGTTCGGGAGGACCAGCAGGGTCCTCGCGGCCCCTTCCCGCCTCCCAAGTCCTTCCGGCCGACGCGTCCCGGGACGCCTCGGAATCCGCGGCGGTAGCGATTGCTACGCTCTGGACATGCAGACGCCCTTTCGTCCGATCGTCCGGGCCTTGACCGTTGTCGTCCTCGCGGCCTTGGCCGGATGCGCCAGCAGCCGGCCCGAGCCGAAGGTGGCGATCGACGCGGCCGGCTACTCGAGCGGATTTGATGCCGCGAGGGAGGCGTTGCGGTCGGCGGGCTTCGAGCTTGATCGGGTCGATGCGCAGGCGGGCACCATCACCTCGCAGCCGCGGGCGTCGTCCGGGCTGGCCACGCCGTGGGACACGCAGCAGACGGGGATGATGCAGGAGCTCTCCGACCTCGTGAATCAGCAGCGTCGTCGGGTTCGGATCACCTTCACGTCGGCGGGCACCGATGCGCCGCCGGCCGAGGGGCGTCCGGTGGAGGCGACCGTCGAGGTGTTCGTCGACCGTCTGCAGCAACCGGGCCTTCGGGTGCCGGCCAAGGCGGCGACGCTGTGGTCGGTGGCTCGGGATCCCGCGTTGGCCGAGCGAGGGCTGGGCAGCGGCTACCAGACGCCGGTGAACCGCGATCGCGAACTGGAGCGTCGCATCGCCGACGACATCGAGCGACGACTCAAGGCGGCGGCGGACGGGAAGGCCTCGTGAGTCGAAGGGCCGTGAGCCGCCTGGCGGCGGATGCGGTCACTTGGGGCCGCTGACCTTCTGGTTCTCGATGCCGCTGAGGCCGGCGAGGGCGGTGTCGGGGCTGAGCGTGACGTATCGACGTCCCTTGACGGAGGCGACGCGGGTGGCACGCTGCGGCCAGTAGGGGTAGCCGTCGAGTTGACGGTGGACGTAGTCGGGCGCGTTGACGATGAAGGTGTTCTGGAAGAAGCGGATGGTGGCCGCTTCGCCGCCGTTGTCGACCCACTGTTCGGGTTCGACGAGTTCGGTGATGAGCGTCTGGAGTTCGTTGATGCGGTCGTTGATGTTCCGCGAGGTGGAGGGGCCCTGCTGTCCGTTTTCGCGGAAGGGGCTCTGGCCGCCGCCGCCGCCCTGCTGGCCGGAACTCTGAAGCACGCTCTGGAGGTCGAACTCGGGCGCGTTGGCGTAGGTGGGGATGTCCATCAGCAGATCGCGGACGGAGTAGATCTCGACGCGACGGAACTTGTTGAGGCGACTCTTGGGCCCGCACTGGAGCGTGCCGTTCTCGGTCATCTGCCACGTGTTCCCGCCCGAGCCGGTGGCGTCGGTGGTGGCCTTGTCGAGCACGCGTTCGAGCAGGTCGAGCGCGGTGGCCTTGTCGGCCTTGAGGGTGATCATCCGCTCCTTGTCGAGTCCGGTGGAGTTCTGGTCGTCGACCCACATCACCTCGATATCAGCGCCCGTCACTTCGGCGATGAACTTCATGGCGTCGCCCAGGGGCGTCTCCTTGAAGTCGACGCTGAGCGTCCGCTGCATCCTGACGAGCGTGTCTCGCGCGGGATGGCCGGTCGACGGAGCCGCAGGGGTGGCCGGGGCGGAGGTCGCGGGCGCGGGCGCCGGCTTGGGTGCCGGTTGGGCCTGGGCGACCGCCCAAGGCGACCCGGCGAACACGGCGATGAACGCGACGAGGGCGGGAGCGTGCTTGGACGGGTGCATGGGAGGATTCCTTTGGCTGAACACCATCATATCGATTCGACGGTCGACCCGCGTTGAGTTCCGGTCGATCTCCGATTCACTG
>JBAXFU010000102.1:0-11005 GCA_037139735.1 Phycisphaerae bacterium | reverse complement strand
TCACGTGGTGGTGAATGCCATGGATGCGCCGCGTCGATCGTGTTTGGCGCGGCGATGTCATGGCGCGTCTGGCTCCGCCGCGCGTTTGGCGTCCGCCGGGGGCTTGCTCGAAGACTCGCTGCGCCCACGGTTATGACTGGTGCGCCCTGCGGGCGGGGGAGGGGTGATTGGGCGATTCGGAGGTGATGCGCGATCGGGCGTGTTCGCATCGCGGATCGGCGTGACGGATCGCGCGTTGTGTGTCATGTACCGACGAGGTCGCGGAAGTCGGCGAGGTAGGCATCGGCGACCTGTTCGTAGCCGAAGGCCGTCGCCGTCGATGCGCCGGCGTCGCCCATGCGGGCCGCGAGCGCGGGGTCGTCGATGAGGCGGGCCAACTCCTGGCCAAGTTTTTCGGCGGGGTTCGATGCGCGGTGGTCGAAGACCAGCCCGTTCTCGCCGGGGCGCACGAAGTCGCGGAAGCAGGCGAGGTTCGACACCACGACGGGCAGGCCCGTCGCCATCGCCTCCAGCGGCGCGACGCCGAAACTCTCGCCTCGCTCGGCGAGGGAGGGATAGCAGTAGAAGTGTGCCGCGTGCAACTCGGCGGCAAGGGCTTGTCGTCCGTAGATCGGCGGCATGATTTCGACCGGAAGCTCGCCGATCAATCCCTTGAGTCGCGCGAGATAGGGCTCGCCGCCGCCGCCTTCGGTGATGGCCGACGGTCCCACGAGCCGCAGCTTGAGCCACGGCCGCGTGGTCCGCAGCGAGGCGAAAGCCTCGACGAGCAGGTGGACGCCTTTCTCGGGATGGATGCGACCCGTGTACAGGATCGTGCGTTCGCCCGTGGAGGCCCGCGGCGAGGCTGGCGGCTGGAAGACTTCGGTGGCGATGGGATACGGGAGGATGCGGATCCTCGGTCCCGATGTTGGATCTTCGGCGAGGATGGATTCCTCGATGGCCTTGCTGACGGCGTGCAGGCGGTGGCTCGAGCGGTAGAGCTTGATCTGGCCCTTGGGGAAGCGGCCGATGCTGACATAGATCTTGCCGATGGAGCGGCCGCGGAGGCGGGCCACCAGGGGCATCCAGAAGGAGTTGGTGACGACGACGTCGGCCTTGGGAAGCAGGCTGACCGTCAGAAGGCACGCCACCAGGTCCTTGGCCAGATCGATCCAGATGTTGCGGCCCTGCTTCATCGAGAGTCGGCGGACGATGTGGACGCCCTCGACGGTTTCCTCGGCGGGTTGTCCTTCATGGCGAACGGCGACGACCTCGACGTGGTGGCCGCGGCGGGCGAACCGCAGCGCGAGGTGGTACCAGGCCAGCTGCACCGCGCCCGTCGGGGTGGGCGGCGTGGGAAAGAACGGACCCGCGGCGATAGTGATGCGAAGGGGCTTGGTCGCGGGTGTGTTCATGGCGAGTGCTGGCGTGAATGGCGACGTTCATGGCGACGATGGTCGCGGGCGTCCGCATGCCCCGGACCGGTGGGATCCGGTGGATGGTCGCGGAGCGAGCATCGTACGAAAGGCGCGTCGCGCTTGAGTTGACCTTGGAAGCCCGCGGCACATCGCAGGCGGGGCGTCAGTCGGCGACCGTGGCGGGGTCCTTGCCGCTCTCCATGGCCGCGATCTTGCGGATGCGGCGAGCGTGGCGTCCCCCTTCGAAGGTGGCGGCGATCCACGATTCGGAGATCTTCTCGATCAGTCGTTGTCCGAGCAGGTCGGCGGAGAGGCAGAGGACATTGGCGTCGTTGTGGCTTCGGGCGAGTTGGGCGGTGAGTTCATCGTGGCAGACGGCGGCACGAACGCCGTGGACCTTGTTGGCGGCGATGGACATGCCGATGCCGGTGCCGCAGATGAGGATTCCCAGATCGGCGGACTTGCCGGCGACCATGTTGCCGACCTCGTACGCGCGTTCGGGGTAGTCGCAGGCGACATTGCCGGAGCAGTCGCCGACGAGGAAGGCGTCGTGACCTTCCCTGCGGAGCTTTTCCTGCAGTTGGCGAATGGCCGAGGTGCCGCGGTGGTCGGAGCTGAGGGCGATGCGCATGGCGACCAACGGTAGGGGGCCGGTGGTTCGCGGGGTCAGGTGCCGGGGAGCAACCCGGCCTTGAGGAGCAGGACGACCAAGGGCGGGATGAGGGCGGCACAGGCGAGGTCGAGCAGGAATCCTGCCCGCATCATCTGTCGCATGGTGACTTGGCCGCTGGCGAAGACCAGGGCGTTGGGGGCGGTGCCGGCGGGGAGCATGAAGCCCAGGCTGGCGGTGAGGGTGATGGTGACGAGGATGGCGGCGGGGGGGACGTCGAGTCGGGCGGCGATGGCGGCGCCGACGGGCAGGCCGGCGGCGACCAGCGCGGTGTTGCTGGTGAACTCGGTGAGGAGGATGGTCACGAGGGCGATGATCCAAAGCAGTGGCAGCAGCGGGGCTTGCGCGAGGCCGTCGGCGGCATGGGCGATGAAGAGGTCGACGCCGGCGGACTTGATGGCGGCGGCGAGGGAGAGTCCGCCGCCGAAGAGGAGGAGGATGCCCCAGGGAACTTGTTCGGCCTCGGGCCAGGTCAGCAGGGGGCGGCGGGTGCCATCGTCGTTGCGAGCGCCGAGGACGAAGAGGAGGATGGCGGCGGCGATGGCGATGACGGTGTCATCGACCTTGAGTTGGCGGCTGAGGACCCAGCAGACGGCGGCGGAGGCGAAGACGAGCAGCACGAGGGCTTCGCCTTGGCGCATGGGACCGAGTGCCGCGAGGTCGTCGCGGATGTGATCCTGCACGCCGGGGATGGAGCGGATCTTGAAGCGAAAGACGACTCGGGTCAGCACGAACCACGTGATGGGCAGGACGATGAGCAGGGTCGGGACGCCCACCCGCAACCACTCGACGAAGGAGACTTCGTGGGAGATGGTCTTCATGAAGGCGGCGTATTGGGCGATGGGGGGGGTGCCGATGACGGTGCCGACGCCGCCGATGCTGGCCCCGAAGGCGATGGCGAGGACGATGGCGGGGCCGATGAGTTCGCGGCAGTGTCGCGAGGGGGCGTCGTCGCCGGCGAGGTGGCCGCGGATCCAACGGGCGACGCTGGAGCCGATGGGCAGCATCATGATGGTCGCGGCGGTGTTGGAGACGAACATGCTGATGGCGGCGGTGGCGAGCAGGAAAGCGCCGACGAGGCGGGTGGGCGTGGAGCCCAGGAGGATGATGGTGCGGAGGGCGAAGCGGCGGTGGAGGCCCCAGGACTCCATGGCTTGGCCCAGGAGCATGCCGCCGAGGAAGAGGAAGATGATGCGATCGGCGTAGGGGGCGGCGGCCTGGTCGATGGTGGTGGCGCCGAGGAGGGGGAAGGCGGCGAGGGGGACGAGGCCGGTGACTTCGATGGGGAGGGCCTCGGTCATCCACCAGATGGCCATGGCGATGCCGACGCAGGCGACGGCGTGGCCTTGGGGGGAGAGGGTGCCGGGGGCGGCGGCGGGGTCGACGGGGAGGAGGAACCATGCGACGACCGCCGCGACCAGGCCGATGGCGAGGGGGACGGGTCGCAGGGAGGAGCCGGCGGCCATGGGGGGGCGTCAGAGGATTTCGACGATGAGGAAGCGCTTGACGCCGCGTGGGGCGTTGACGCGGATCTCCTCGCCGATCTTGGACTTGAGGAGGGCCTCGCCCATGGGGCTGCTGGCGGTGACTTCGACGACATCGGAGGAGAGGTCGCCGGAGGCTTCGCCGACGAGTTTGTAGAGGTCTTCGTCGCCGCTGCCCACTTCGCGGAGCTTGACGGTGCAGCCGATGAAGACGACGCCTTGGAGGGCCTTGCCGATCTTCTCGTCGATGACGCTGACGTTGCGGAGGCGTTCCTCGAGGCGGCGGATTTCGGCCTCTTCGATGCCTTGCTGTTCACGGGCGGCGTGGTAGTCGCCGTTTTCCTTGAGGTCGCCCATGGCGCGGGCCTCCGCGATGCGGGTGGCGATGGTGGGGCGGTTGTCGATGAGGGCCTTGAGGCGGGCTTCGATGCCGGCCTTTTCAGCGGCGGTGAGGAGTTCCATGGGCACGTCTCCCGAAAGGTCGCACGAAGGGGAGTGGTTCCCCGTGGGTGGCAGTACGTCGCAGAATGGGGGCCGTTCGCCCGGCGGCCGCAGAGGGCGTTGGGGAGAGGGCGGAGCAGCCGCGGGGGCCATCGGCATCAGGCGGGGGCCATTGGCATCAAGAACGATGCTGGACAGAAGAAAAGAACCAAGCCCAAGGGCCCGGTTCAACGTTGAAACACTTGGGGCATTATCGACGCAAGGCGGTTGAGAAGCAAGATTTTTGATCCCTTTCAGAGTGCGAACGAGCGGGGATTGGTGTCACCGGGGGTCTTGGACGCTATCCTGTGCCGGGTTCGTCGCCGTTCAGCAGCGCCAGGGGCGTCGCGTTCGGTGGGCGGGCGATCCGACCATGAGTGTCGCCGGTCCGCGATGGTGCGGGCGGCGTGTGCGTGGGTGCTTGATGCGCCCGGCCGGATCGAGGATGTGTCCCTTCAACGAGGCGAGCGTCTTGGGGCGTGTCGCGTGCGGCCGCGTGGGCGGCGACGGGTGTCGAAGACGGGGCAAGCAGGGAGCATCGTGAGTGAGAGTTCCCATCGGGGCCTCTTGCGTCGTGCATGGCGTGTTCGGCCGTGCGGGGTCTGGCGACCCAGGGAGTTTGGCAGCATGAGTACGTATCAGTCCGGCGGGGGCCGTCACGATGGTGACCGCCGCGATCATTTACAGGGTGGCCAGGGCGGCCAGGGAGGGGGGAAACGCCGCCGCGGACGGCGAGGGCGGGGTGGGCGAGGCGGCGGCCACCAGGGCGGCCACCAGGGCGGCCACCAGGGTGGCCATCAGGGTGGTCAACAGGGTGGTCAACATCAGGGCGGCGGGGGCGGTTCGCGTCAGTCGACGGGTGGCGGCCGGCCGATGGTGGACATCGATGGGCAGCCGCTGGTGATGCCGGCGGGTGCGAGGCCGTTCGAGGAGTTGACATCGATCGATCCGCAGCCGCGGCTGACGCTGGAGTATCCGGGGTGTCCGGCGTCGTGTCGGCTGGTGGACATGTTCTGTCCGATCGGGCGTGGGCAACGGTCGTTGATCGTGTCGCCGCCGAAGGCGGGCAAGACGACGTTGCTGAAGGACATCGGGACGGCGTTGCTGCGGAACCATCCGGACATCGAGTTGGTGGTGTTGCTGGTGGATGAGCGGCCGGAAGAGGTGACGGACTTTCGGCGGCACTTTGCGCAGGTGGCCGAGTCGCTGGCCCCTCGGGAGTTGGTGGAGCGGGGCGAGGCGGCGGCGGCGGAGCTTGGGATGGCGGGCGGCGGCGGGCCGAGCGTGGCGCCCAAGCCGCGGGTTCGGGTGGTGGCGAGCAGCAACGACCACACGACGGAGAAGCACATCGAGGTGGCGACGACGACGATCGAACGGTGTCGTCACATGGTGGCGGCGGGGAAGCACGTGGTGGTGCTGCTGGATTCGATCACGCGGCTGGGGCGGGCGTTCAACCAGAGTCGGCGGCATGCCAACAGCGGGCGGACGATGAGCGGCGGCTTGGACAGCAAGGCGTTGGAAGTGCCTCGAGCGTTGTTCGGCGCGGCGCGGAACACGGAGCCGACGGAGGGCGGCGGGAGCTTGACGATCATCGCGTCGTGCCTGGTGGACACGGGGTCGCAGGCGGACCAGGTGATTTTCGAGGAGTTCAAGGGCAGCGGGAACATGGAGTTGATTCTGGACCGCTCGATCGCGGAGAAGCGGCTGTTTCCGGCGATCAACCTGGCGGCGAGCGGGACGCGGAAGGAGAACCTGCTGATTCCGGAGAAGGAGTTGCAGACGATCACGGCGTTGCGGCGGCAGTTGCTGATGATGCCGCCACCGGTGCAGGTGGAGAAGCTTTTGGCGGCGTTGCAGAAGTCGGCGACGAACGCGAAGTTGCTGGGGGGGTGAGTCGGTCGTCTTTCGTTCAGGGAGGGCGTTCTTGGGCCGCCGCAGGGCTCTGGCGAGGGCGGGTCGCGGTTTGGGTGGTGCTTTCACACGTGAATTGCCGAGAACCTACGGGCCATCCGGGCGTCATTCTTGCATGGACGTGGAGGCGTTGGGGGCGGGTGCGTGAAGGTGGGCGTTGGCCGGCGAGCCGGCGAAAGGGCAAGGTCATGAAGCGCAACTCGATGTTCGGTATGGCGTTGCGGCGGATGGCGTCGGTGGCGGTGGCCATCGCGGCGACGGGGTTGGCCTCTGCGCAGGAAGCGACGAAGCTCCGGCTTCGGGTGCAGCAGGTGGGTGTGACGTCATCGGCGCAGGCGGCGACGACGGGATCGGCGGGCGCGAGTTTGCGGCAGGTGGTGGAGGCGGCGGATTCGCAGTTGCTCAACGCGGTGGAGCAGACGAGGAAGTTCGAGATGGTGCCGCGAGACCCGAACGCGGTGATCCGGGAGCAGGACTTCGCGCAGAGCGGGAACGTGAGCAAGCTGGACGCGAAGGCGGCGAAGCCCTTCCAGATGGCGGGCGTGTCGCACATCGCGATGGTGACGATCGACAACTACCAGGACGTGACGTCGCGGATGGAGCTGGGCGGGTCGCTCGGCGCCACGCAGGGCGAGCGTCGGGTGATCCAGCTGCAGGCGGTGGTGAGCGTGATCGACGCGACGAAGGCGACGGTGTTGCGGTCGACCAACGTGCGGCTGGAGCGTGCGCAGACGAACGAGGTGTTGGCGGGCTCGACGGTGGACGGCCGCGCGACGGACGCATTGGTGGGTCTGGTGTCGCGAGACCTCGCGAAGCAGGCGGCCAACGCGATCACGGACATGTTGTACCCCGCGAAGGTGGTGGGGTACACGCTGGGCACGATCACCTTCAATCGCACGGCCGGCAGCGGCGCGGCGAACGGCCAGTACTGGCGGGTGTACGCGGCGGGCGAGGAGATGAAGGATCCGGACACGGGCGAGTCGCTGGGCCGCGAGGAGGTGCCGGTGGGGTGGGCGGTGGTGACGGAGGCGGGCGATCGCTTCTCGAAGGCGGAGGCGATCGTGGACAACGGGATCGACCGCGGCGCGATCCTGCGGCTGTCGGAAACAGGGCTGCCGGCGGGCGTCGATGCATCGCAGCGGGCGAGGGGGTCGGCTTCGGCCAGCGGGTCGCCCTCGGCGGCGTCGACGGGCGGGGCGACGGGTCACGCGACGGTCGGCGGCACGGGTGGCGGGGCGGCTTCCGTCACGGAGACCGCGGCGACCGTTCCTGTTCGGTGCGCCATCTTCGTGAAGAACCGAATCAAGGAACTCGACGGCGACCTGGTGATGGTGCTGGAGGATCAGTTGAAGGCGGCGGCGACGGGCCCGATGGTGGAGATCATCTCGCGCGAGGACGCGGCGAACGCGGTGGCGAGGTTCTCGACGGGCGGCGCGAACGCGGGCACGGGCACGGCGCAGTCGCAGGAGGCCGATCGTCTGTTCTCGGATCGGGCCTCGGCGGTGTCGATCGCGCAGACGCTGGGCGCCGATTACGTGCTGGTGGCGTCGCTCTCGTCGATCGAGCGCGAGGAGATGGACTACGACGACGGCACGACGCGCACGAAGGTGCAGCGGAGCGTGCTGCGGTGCACATACGCGATTCTGGACGGCACGACGGGCGGCACGGTGGTGGGCGGCTCGGCGGACGCCGAGCGATCGATTCGTCAGACGCCGAACCTGACCGTGAAGGCCGACGTGACGATGCAGTTGATCAACGACACCGCGCGTCAGATGGGCGAGCGGTTGCGGGGCCAGGCCGAGACGGGCAAGGTGCGGGCGGCGGCGAGGGCGGCCGAGGAGGTCGAGGTGACCTTCGACGTGTACCTCGCCGACATGAAGGTGCCCGCGCTGCGTCGGCGCGATGACGGTTCCTACGCGTTGCAGTCCGAGTCGGTGGACGTGGGCGTCATGTCGTGCGAGGTGCAGATCGACGGCGTGACGGCGGGTTCGGCGTCGGGCACGATGAAGATGAAGCCGGGCTTCCACAAGGTGCGGTTCGTGCGGCCGATGTGCGAACCCGAGGAGCGCGTGATCAGCGCCAAGGGGGGCCAGACGATCCGCGTGGGCATGCGATTGACCGCCGAGGGACGACGCCAGTGGCTGGAGAACGCGGTGATCTTCCAGCAGCTGCAGGAGGCCGAGCGCCTGAGCAAGGCGAAGGCCGACGCGGCGGACCGCCTGAGCGAGGCCGAGCTGCTGAAGGCCAAGGGGGCGGCGAAGTTCCTCGAACAGAGCGGGTTCAGGATGAATCTGGACACCGCGTCGTGGAAGGGGTTGGTCAACCTTTGAGTCGTCGCGCTTTGAGTCATTGCGCTTTGAGTCTTCGAGGTCAATCAACGGGTTCGCGCGTGCTGGTGGCGATCTCGGCCGCGTCGGCGCTCGTCGCGGGCGGGTGCCAGTCGGAGTATCGCTCCTCGGCCAAGGCGATTCAGGGGGAGTTGTCGCGAGGCAACATCCCGGCGGCGGCCGAGCGGGCCAAGGCCACGTTCAAGGATGGCGGCAACGAACGCGACGAGGTGGTGCGGGCGCTCGACGCGGGCTCGACGCTGCTCCTGGCGGGACGGGCGGCCGAGAGTGCGGAGGCCTTCGACGCGGCGTACGCGAAGGTGCGTCCGTTCCTCGACCAGGAGGCCGAAACGACGGTCTCGGGGAACGCGGCGGCGGTGGCGGTGAACCAGACGATGATGGTCTACAAGGCCACGCCCGTCGAGCGAACGCTGCTCAACACGTTCGGCGCGGCGGCAAGACTGGCGCAAGGGGACGCCGCGGCGGCTCGCGTCGAGTTCAACCGCGCCAACGACTGGCAGCGGGACGCCAAGGAGCGGTACGCCAGGGCGATGAAGCGGCGGCAGGAGAAGGTCTCGAAGGAGGCGGGCGAGAAGGGCATCGACGTGGGACGCGCGATGCAAAGCGATCGTCTCGCGTCGCTCACGCAGGGGCTCGAGGATGCGCAGGCCACGGCCGCGTTCCAGAGTCCCTTCACGTCGTACATGAGGGCGACGTTCCTGATGGCGAGCAGCCGCGACGCGGGCGACCTGGGCAACGCGAGGACGGATCTTCGCCTGACGTGGGAACTGACGGGGGGGGCGATGCGTTCCATCATCGAGCGGGACATCGAGTCGATCGATCGTGGACGACTCGAGCCGACGACATGGGTCTTCGTGATGAGCGGCATGGCGCCGCACCGCGAGGAGATCCGCATCGACGTGCCGATTCCATTCGGCGAGGTGAACTACGTGAGCGCGGCGTTTCCGAAACTCGAGTCGCACGATGGGAACGAGACGGAGTACGTGGCGATCGCGGGCGGATCGACGCAGACCGCCGCGATGCTGATGGACGTGGAGCAGTCGGTGAAGGCGGAGTTCAAGGAGGAGTTGCCGACGATCGTCGCCGAGGAGCTGCTCAGCAGCGCGGTGAAGGCGGCGGCGACATACGCGGCGTCGAACATCTCGCGAGGTCGCGACAGCAGGGGCAACGACTGGGCGAATCTGGCGATCCGCCTGGGGGGCATCATCTATCAGGCGTCGACGACGGCGGCGGACCTCCGGTCGTGGCGGGCGTTGCCGCGGCGGATCATGGTGGCAAGGGTGGCGACGCCGGCGGACGGCGTGGTGACGTTGCGGGCCGGCGCGGGGCCGGAGCAGCGGTTGTCGGTGCAGGCGGGAAAGTTCAACGGTGTGCTGGCCTGGCAATCCGGGACTAGGGGCACGCCCGTGTCGACGATTCAATGGAGCATGAACCCATGAACGCAAGAATGATCGTGGCGGCGGCACTTTTGGCGACCCTGGTCGCGTGTTCGCCCAAGACCAACATCAGCACCACCAAGAGCGGGCCGAGCCCATCGGCGGTGACGCTCAACTCGCGCCTTCGCGATGAACTCGGACGCATCAACCTCTCGCTGGTCGAGACGCGGCTGAACCGGACGCCCGGCGGCGTGCTCAAGGCCGAGGTGGAACTGACCAACAACACGACCTCGATCCAGCGAGCGCTCTATCGCTTCGAGTGGTTCGACGAGAACGGCGCGACGATCGACTCGATGCAGAGCCAGCAGATGCCCTTTGCCGTCAACCCCGGCGCGGTGTATACGCTCAAGTCGGTCGCACCCTCGGAAGCCGCCAAGGACTTCCGCCTGCAGGTGCTGCGAACCAAGTGAGCCCCATTCGATCCGTTCTTTCCCTTTCGATCATCCTCGACCGTCAGTGTCACTTTCGGAGAACTCTCGTGAACAAGTCGATCGTCTCTGTCGCGCTCATCGCCCCCGCGCTCGCCTTCTCGCTGGGCGGCTGCAAGTCCGACAACGCCCGCTACATCGAGACCGGCGGCAAGGAGTCCGTCGTCAGCGTGGGCGAGGTGGACATCCAGGACATCCAGAAGGCCGCGGCGGGCATGCTCGACTCGCTGCTCGAGACGGGCGTGCTCAAGCGTGCCGCCCACTCGCCGGCGCAGGTGGTGATGGGCGGCGTGGTGAACGACACCAGCTCGCAGTTCGACGTGGGCGAGCTGACCTACCGCATGCGCGAGCAACTCGTGAATTCTGGGCAAGCGGCGATGGTGACGACCTGGGGCGGCAACCCCGAGGACAAGACCGCCCAGGACGAGGCCAAGCGCCGCGCCTTCCTCGAGGGCAACACCGGCGGCGGGCTCAAGCCCGACTTCAGTCTCACGGGCAAGATCACGCAGCTCAAGCGCAACGCCGGCGACACCCGCCAGACCACCTACACCTTCCGGCTCACGCTCACCAATCTCTCCAACGGGCTCGAGGTGTGGACCAAGACGGTGGACATGAGCAAGCAGGGCAAGCGCAATAGCGTGGGGATGTGAGGCCCTTTCACATACGGCGACATGGCGTGACGATGCGAAGGCCATCGATGCGTCACGTGGATGGCGTTCGTCGTGGTCGCGTCCGCGATGATGTCACGTGGTGGTGAATGCCATCGACATGGCATGTTGATCGTGTTTGGCGTGGCGATGTCACGGCGTGTCTGGCTCCGCCGCGCGTTTGGCGTCCGCCGGGGGCTTGCT
>JBAXFU010000101.1:0-11064 GCA_037139735.1 Phycisphaerae bacterium | reverse complement strand
CGTGCGGCGAGATCGAGGTGGCGGCGGTCGTCGTTCATGCCATGCGCACCAGCGAGGTTCGGTCGGCCCGGCCGAGCACATCCTCGCCAATCTCGTCAAGCCAGCGACGGGCGTCGGTGGCGTAGCCGGCGGTGGGGGCGATGTCGTGGCCGTGCACTTCGCGGTAGAGGGCGTTCCAGTGGTCGTTGAACCGCATCATCGCCAGTTCACGCACGAACTTGGCGGCCATGCTCGCCAGCGCGACGGGCAGGTGCGCCACTTCGCTCTCGGTGATGAACGCCACGCCCATGCGGCGACCGGGGGCGGTGACGACGTAGCGGCTTCGGGCGGGCGACTCCTCGATGATCTCGACCTTCGAGCCCGGCAGCTCGCGTTCGAGCATCGGCCCGTACGAGGCCCGGCCGCCCAGCCGATCGCACACGACGCCCAGGCGACACGACTCGCCCCCCGAGGCGTGATGTTCCCACAGGAAGCGAAGGTGCGTGCCGACGCCGAAGATGGCCGTTTCGCCCTTGTTGCGAGTCTCGGTGATGATGCTGTTGATGTCGCGCTCCGAGATGGCCCGCACCTTGAAGGCCTCGAGCGACACCTTGCGACGCTCCATCGCGGATCGCAGGAGCGACGAGGCGATGGCCAGTTCCCCGGCGGTCTGCGCCACGGGCAACGCCCGCGCGGGGCCCGTTCCGTAGCAGGGGTGGTGTGCCCGGTCGCGATCGAGGCGGGCGCCCAGGCGATCCAGCAGGTCGGCGTCGATCGCGGGCATCTCCCCCAAGAGTCGCGAGAAGCACAGCACGCCCCGCTCGAGGTGAATCAGCGGATGCGTCGACTTCACGCTGTTCGAGAGCTTGAGCGACTTGCTGTCGCCCACGGCGATGCGACCCTTGGCATCGGGCCTGCCTCCGCGTCCCGGTTCGCGGCAGACGCCCTGCTCGAGCACCTTCCAGAGGTCGGGGGCCGCGTTGGCCTCGTGCTCCTCGACACGCAAGAGCGACATGGCGACGCACAGCGGACCCAGCGTGGGGCCGTAGCCGGCTTCGTCGATGCCTGCGAGGAGCAGTGCCACGGGTGGAGGGCCTCAGGTGTGCAAGGCGTGCATGAAGAGTCCGGTGGCGAGCTTGGGGAAGAAGAAGGTGCTCTTCTGGGGCATCACCTGTCCTGCGCGGCTGACGTCGCGGACGGCCTCCAGCGGCGTGGGCCGGACGATGACCGCGAGTTGCGCAAAGCCCTTGCCGCCACCTGCGCCCGTTTCGGAGCCGGCGATGATCCGCTCGACTTCCTCGATGGTGTGAGGGAAGGCCCATGTGACGGGCTGGTCGCGGTTGAGCCGCGGCTGGGCGATCTTCTCGACCAGCACGTACTGGATGAAGGCCACGACCAACTCGCGCCATGCGCGGGGCTTGTCGGCGAACCGAGCGGCGAGCGGGTCGTTCTGGGCGGGCGCCGCGAGCATCGAGCGGCGGGTCGCCGCGTCGTGCAGGGCAAGACGCATCGGCCCCAGGTCGGCTCGGGCCTCGAGGGCTCGCTCGAGGGAGGCAAGATCACCCTCGAAGGGATCGAGTCGCAGGTGACCCTCGCAGGCAGCCACGAGCGCGTCGAGGGAGTAGTCGCGCATCCCGCCGAGCACGCGGTGCGTCGGCCAGATCATCAGGCCCGGATCGGACATGCCCACGAGCACCATCATGCTCTGGCGAGCGGGGTGATCGGCGGGCACCGGGCCGCGTGACTCGAGCCACGCGAGGTAGGTGAGGCCCGTGGTGTAGCGGTGGTGGCCGTCGGCGATGAAGATGTCCTCGCCGGCGAGTGCCTGCTGGTACGCCGCGATGGTGGATGCATCGTCGACCCGCCACACTTCATGGAGCACGCCGTCGCGCATGTCGGCGGTGAGATCGGGGGGGCGACGGTCGATGACCGAGCGGATGATCCGCGTGGCCTCGCCCGACTCGTCGGCGTGGAGGCCGAAGATGGGAGAGAGTTGGGTGGCGGTGGCCTTCATGAGGGCCAGGCGGTCTTCCTTGGGGCCGCTGAAGGTCTCCTCGTGGGGCAGGATGCCGCCGCCGGGGCGAGGGCCGAAGGGGAGGGCGTCGACGCACGCGGCCATGCCGCAGCGGACCGACGTGCTGGCGCCGGGCCCGCGAGTGGTCTGGCGATAGGCGAACATCGCGGGGGCGTCGGAACGTGTGAGGGTTCCGTTCGACAGCCAGTTGCAGAGCGTCGCGGCGGCCGTTTCGTACGAGGAGGCGGGGCCGAGGGTCTTGGGGGGCGTGTGGGGGAGGTCGACGGCGACGACGTTGGCGGGGTCGCGGGCGAGCAGGGCCTGCTTGGCGGCTTGGTCGAGCACGTCGTAGGGGGGGGCGACCAGCGTGCTGACATCGCCGCGGCCGCCACGGTACTGGATCGCTCGGAAGGGGTGCACGGTGGCCATCGGGCACGATGGTAGGGCCCGCCCCTGAAACGCCCCGGCGGGCGTGCAATACTTGACCCCCATGCCCGTCGCCCTTTCCGCTCGCGGACTCGCCAAGACGTTCGGCACTCGCAACCTGTTCTCGGGCGTGTCGCTGAGCATCGAGGACCGGGAGCGGCTCGCGCTCATCGGGCCCAACGGCTCGGGCAAGTCGACGCTGCTGAAACTGCTGGCGGGGATGGAGCATGCCGACGAGGGGGAGGTCGATGGCCGCAAGGGCGTTCGCGTGGCCTATGTCGCGCAGCAGGACGACTTTCCCGGGGGCGTGAAGGCCATCGACATCGTGGCCACGTCCGCGCTCGAGGCCGGACTCTCGTCCGTGCACGACGAGCACGAGGCGATGGTCGAGGCCCAATTGCTCCTTGATCGCATGGGCTTCGACGCGACGGACCTGAGCGTGGACGTGCTCTCGGGCGGCCAGAAGAAGCGGCTGAGCATCGCGAGGCAGGCGGTGCGTCAGCCCGACATCCTGCTGCTCGACGAACCCACGAACCACCTCGACCTCGACGGCATCCGCTGGCTTGAGGCGTTCCTGCGGGCCGGACCCTTCGCGAGCGTGGTGGTGACGCACGACCGCGCCTTCCTCGAGTCGGTGGCCACGCGCATCATCGAACTCAGCCGGGCCTACCCCAAGGGCACCTTCGGCGTCGAGGGCAACTACAGCGAGTTCCTGCGACGCAAGCAGGAGTTCCTCGACGGGCAGGCCAAGCAGGAGCAGGCGCTGGCCAACCAGGTGCGGGAGGATCTTCGCTGGCTGTCGCGAGGGGCCAAGGCACGTCGCACCAAGAGCAAGAGCCGCATCGACGCGTCGCACGAACGCATCGACGAACTCGCCGACCTTCGCTCGCGGAACACCGTCGAGCGTTCGGCCGAGTTCGACTGGGCCGCGACCGGCCGCCTGACGCACAAGCTCCTCGTGGCCCGCGCCATCACCAAGTCGCTCGGCGGCAAGCGGCTCTTCACCGATGTCGATCTCGTCCTCTCGCCTCGCTCGGTGCTCGGCTTGCTCGGCCCCAATGGCAGCGGCAAGTCGACGCTCATTCGCGTGCTGACGGGCGAACTCGAGCCAGATGCGCCCACGCCCGAGGCCCTTGAGGCCGCCGCGAGGGCCGTCGACGTGCCCCCGGGCACGCCCCCGCCGGGCACCATCCGCCGCGCGGAGCGGCTTCGCGTGGTCGTCTTCTCGCAGGTCCGCGACGGCATCGACCTGAGCCAGACGCTCAAGGAGGCCCTCAGCCCGCAGACCGACTCGGTGATCCATCAAGGCCGAAGCATCCACATCGTGACGTGGGCCCGCAAGTTCCTCTTCAACTCCGAACAGCTCAAGCAGCCTCTGCGGGCCCTCTCGGGCGGCGAACTCGCCCGCGTGCACGTCGCACGACTCATGCTCGAGCCCGCCGACGTGCTCGTCCTCGACGAACCCACCAACGACCTCGACATCCCCTCGCTCGAGGTGCTCGAGGAGAGCATCGAGGAGTTCCCCGGCGCGGTGGTGCTCGTGACGCACGACCGGGCGATGCTGGCGGGACTCTCGACGTCGATCCTTGCGCTCGATGGCAAGGGCGGCGCGAGGATGTTCACCGACTACGACCAGTGGGAAGCCGCCAGTCTCGCCGCGTCGAAGCCCGCGTCATCCAAGCCCGCCGAAACTCCCAAGGCCACCGAGCAGCCCAAGGCCCAGCCCTCGAAGCGAAAGCTCAGCTACAACGAGCAGCGGGAGTTGGCGGGCATGGAGCAGGCCATCGAACGCTCCGAGACCGACGTGTCGCGGTTCCAGGGCGAGATGAACGACCCAGCCGTGCTGGCCGACCCTCGCCGCCTGCAGGCCACGTGCGAGTCGCTCGCCAAGGCCGAGGCGGAGGTGGCTCGGCTCTACGGCCGCTGGCAGGAGCTCGAGGGCGGGAGATGACGCTCGAGTGTTGAGGCATGGTCGTCGGCCCCTCCGGGGCCGTGCGCGAGTTGGCGTTCGTCCACGAGTTCACCTCACCCGCGTTGCGGGTTCGATTCACTCGTGGCTACGTTCGTGGGCCCTGCGGGCCCTTGGTGCGGGTGTTCCGTGGTCGCGGAGAGAGCATGGCCTGAAGTCAGACCCGGAGCCTCCGGCCCTTGCGCTCAAAACTTCTTGTGCGATGCCCGACCCTCGGGCGACTTCCAACCCATCATCGCCCTCGCGAGGTCCGCGTCCGACGGCCACGTGATCTTGATGTTCCTCGGGTCGCCGTCGATGGCCACCACCCGCCGTCCGAGTCGCTCGACGAGCGAAGCGTCGTCGGTGCTCGTGAGGTCCGCCTGCGCATAGGCCGCCCGGATCGTCTCGAGCGAGAAGACCTGCGGCGTCTGCACCAGGAAGAGCCCGGCGCGGTCCACCGTCTCGACGACCTCGCGCAGCGGCGGGAGTTGGCTCTCGTCGACACCGAGAATCGACGCGATGGCGTCGGTCTTGCCCAGCCGCTCGCCGGTGTCGCGGACGCGCTTGATCGTGTCGGGCACGGGCAGCACCGGGATCACGGCGTCGTGCTGTTCCGCCGCGTCGAAGATCCGATCGAGCAGTTCCTGCGAGACGCACGGCCGTGCGGCGTCGTGCACGGCCACGTGGGTGCAGTCCTTGACGTGTTCGAGCGCGTTGCGGACGGTCTCGTAGCGGTGGGTGACGCCGCCCTTCACCAGCGACGCGCCGAGCAGGGCGAGGCGATCGCCGTGGCGCAGGCGGAACTCGGTGAGCGACTCGTCGTCGGCGGGCCCCGCGACGATGATGCTCGAGACCTTGTCGTGCTTGGTGAAGGCCTCGACGGTGCGTTGCAGGACGGGCTTGCCGCCCATGTCCTCGTCGAGCTTGGAGCGAAGGCCCTGACCGAAGCGGCGGGAGGAGCCCGCCGCGGGGAGAATCACCGCGATACGCATGAGCCAAGCGTAGCCGCGACAGACTGCTTCATGGCCGCGGCAGTTCGAGCACCACGGCCAGCGAGCGGCGGTCGTGGAGCGACTCGAGCGCGTCCGACGCTCGCTCCCAGGGGAAACGCCTCGTCAGCACCACGTCGGTATTGATGCGGGTGCGCATCAGGAAGTGGATCGCGTCTCGAAGCTGACCAGCCGCCGCGCCGTGGATCGTCACCTCGAGCGAGCTGCACGCCGCCAGCGCGTCGGCTCGTCCTCGCGACGAGGTCGTGGGCAGCCGGACCGGCGGCGCCTTCACCACGATCCGGCCCTTGGGCGCCGCGAGATCGCTCGCGAGGGTCAGGGCCTCGGTCGAAGCGTCTCCGGTGCAGTCGATCACCACGGCCTGATCGTGGCGACGGCCGGCCTCCACGACATGGCGGTGCTTGATGCCAAGTCGCTCGCAGCGCATGAAGCGATCCGGGTGTCGACCGAGCAGTCGAACGGAGGGATTGATGGTGGCGGCGACCTGGGCGGCCAACAGGGCCATGAGCCCGTCTCCCACGATGGTCACGAACCCCCTCGCGTCGAGCGAGGCGCTCCGCACGGCGTGCAGGGCACCCGCCAGCGACTGGGCGACCAGCGCCTGATCGGTCGTGATCGCCGGGGGCGCCTCGACGATCGTGGAGGCCTTGGCGATGCAGAGCATCGCCCCAAGTCCGTCCGCGTGATGGAGGCCGCGGGCCGTGCGGGCGAGGCAGAGGTGGCGAAGGCCGCCACGGCAGAGGTCGCACGTCATGCAGGAGACGAAGGCCTCGACGACGACCCGCTTGCCGACCAGCGAACCATCGACGCCCGCGCCGACGCTCGTCACCTCGAAGAGTCCGTCGCGGCCAAGCGTGCCGGCGTAGGGGATCTCGCCCCGCAGGATGCGGCGATCCAGCGAACCCAGCAGCAGGTGGGTCGCTCGAAGCAGGACTTCTCCCGGGCCCGGGGGCGGCGGGGGGGCGATGGGCCCGACCTCGGCCAGGGTGCCGCGGAAGCGGAGCGATTCGAGTTGTCCGTGCTCCACGGCCATGCCTGCCATGGGTATCGGCCTTCGTGTCGACGAGGCTTGTCTGCGCTTCGAGCGGGCCGACGACCGACGGGCGTCAACTCCCCCGAAACGGGGTGGCGACGACCGAACCTCACTGGGCGGTGGGCTGCAATCCGGCGGGCGTGCTCGCCGTCTCGTTCGGCGGACCCGAGACGAACGGGAGGTACTCGTACCAGTCCTTGTCGCGACGGAAGACCGGGTACATGTACACGCTTCTCGCGGCGAAGGGGGTGGTGGCGGTGCCGTTCCACGCGGCCCACGCGGCACGGTCGAAGCCGAAGTCCTGCCCCGTGAGCGTCCGAAGCGAGGCGAGCGTGGCCTGGTTCATCGAGAGATTCGCGTCATCGAGCGCCTTGATGAGCGCGTCGACGACTCGCGATTGCGCGTATTGACCCAAGGCCTCCGCCGCCTGGGCCCGCACTTGCACTTCCGGCTCCTTGTCCTCGTCGATCGCCTCGAGCAGGGCGGGCACCGCGACCGGGTTGTGCAGACGCTGAAGTCCGCGGGCGGCCTCCACCCGCACCGACATGTCGGGGTCCTTCATGTGCTCCACCAGCAGCGGGACCAGATCCGGGCTGCCGTGGTTGGCGATGCCTCGGATGGCCGCCGCACGCACGCCGGGATCGACGTCGCGGCTGTTGTCGGTGAAGACCTTGATGTAGACCGGCTCGTTGGCGAAAGGGGCATTGGCCAGCAGGAGCGTGCCCTGGTAGCGCTTGTCGGGGTCGTAGGGATCGATCGACCAAGCGGCCGCCTCGGCGGGCGTGGGCTGCTTGAAGACCTCGAGGATGCTCTTGGCTCCCGGCTTCATGTCGCCGAGTTGGCAGCCCCCGCACGTCAGAAGGAGCGAGGCGGCGGCCAGAAGCGTGAGGCGTGCGCGTGCGTCCTGCATGGAGCCGAGTATAAGCCCGCGGGGGCCCCGCCGGGAGCCTCAGGGAGGCCGCTCAATCGACGCGGATCGTGACCAGTTCCCATGGCCTCACGCGCAGCCGCGTGACGCCCCCTTCATGCTGGCAGTCGCCCTGGAGGGGCCGATCCAGCAGGTCGACGCGGCGGGCCGCCGCCGCCGGCATGTTCCAGCGGACGACCACCTCGCCCCGACCGCCGTGGCACTCCCAGAGCCGCAAGAGGCGGCCCTTGCCGTCCTCCGAGGTCGTGAGGGCCGACACGAGCACGCCCGCGCCGCCGCCCGCTTCGATGGTGCAGGGCGACCACGACGTTCCCAGCGGCCCCTCCTCGCCCGCGTTGAGGGCGTAGGCCACCGGCGGGGTGTTGAAGGCCTCGGCCAAGGCGGGAATGCCCGCGTCCTGCCACGAGCCCCCATGGGGCACGATGGCGTACGAGAACTCATGGGTGCCGATGTCGGCGTCGGGGTCGGGGTGCTTGGGGGCTCGCAGCAGCGACAGCCCAAGCGTCGAATCGTGGCAGGAGTGGCCGTACTTGCCGTCGTTGAGGATCGCCACGCCCCGGCCTCGCTCGGAGAGGTCCGACCAGCGGTGGCCGCACACCTCGAACTTCGCGGCGTCCCACGTGGTGCTCCGGTGCGTCGGGCGGCGCACCGCGCCGAACTGCACCTCGTACGTGGCTTCCTGAGCGACGACGGCGGTGGGGAAGAGGGCCCGCAGCAGCGTGCGATGCTCCTTCCAGTCCACCTTGGAGTGGATGTCGACGCGGGGCGAAGCCGCGTCGAGCGCGATGGTCTGCTCGATCGTCGAGGCGGTGCCCAAGGGCCGCGTGATCCGCACCGCGCACCGCAGCGGATCTTCGCTCACGATCTCGACGCTCGTGGGCTGGGTCTCCACCGGCATCGGCTTGTGCTCGTAGAAGGGGTCGATGTCCCACGCGTCCCACATGTGCGGCACGTCTTCGTAGAGCACCAGTTGGTTCATGGGCTCCACCTCGTCGTTCTCGCCCCGCATCACCGTCTCGTCCCCCTCGCCCTCGCGATGCAGGGAGACGATCTCGCCGGTCTCGGTGATCTCGACGCGCACGACGCCGTTGGTCATCACGATCACGCCGTCGGTCTCGAGGCGATCCTCGAGGCGCACGGGCACCGCGCCGTGCGGGGCGGCCCGGTCGACGACGGCCACGCCGAGTGCGGGCACGTTGCGGGCGAAGGCCAAGGCCCCGTCAGGAAGTTCGATCACCGCCGTCGAGTGCGTGGAGCAGGGGTTGAAGACGCCCACGGGCTCCTTGGCCTGCGCGGTGGTGAGCCCCGACAGCCACGCCGTCGTGCCCTTGTCGATCATCGCGTCCGTGACCTTCGCGATGCGGGCGAAGTCGCGGCGGGAATCCTCGTACACCCAGCCAATCGACGAGCCCGGCAGGATGTCGTGGAACTGCTGGAGCAAGAGCGTCTTCCACGCCTTGTCGAGCTTGGCGAGCGCTTCGGGGGTGGGCGACGGCGTGCCCGCCGGGCCCGCGAAGGCGAGCAGTTCGGCCAAGCGGAGATCCTCCTCGGCGCGGCGGTTGGCGGCCTTGATCCACGCCTGCGACGTCAGCGTGCCGCGGTGGATTTCGAGGTAGAGTTCGCCGCTCCACGTGGGGAAGGCCTCGGGCGTGCCCTTGGTGCGGTCGTGCTGGGCGTGCAACTCGCGGCAGAAGTCGCGGGGGGTCGAAAGTCGCACGCGGGGCATGCCGTCGCAATCGGCGGCGAGCTGCGCGAATCGGATCGACCAATCGGTGGGGCCGCCGCCGCCGTCGCCGTAGCCGAAGGGCTGGAGCCAGATCGCCGGCGCGGTGGTGCGGGTTCGGTGGTTCACTTCGCCCTTGTGAAGTTCCTTGGGCGTATTGACGGCGTTGTAGTCGTGGCCGGGGGTGTTGTGCGCCAGCACCTCGGTGCCGTCGAGTCCTCGCCACGCGAACGTCGTGTGCGGGAAGATGTTGCTGCGGCTCCAGATCATCTTGTTGGTCACGAAGGTCGTGAGCCCCGCCTGCGCCATGATCTGGGGCAGCGTCGCGGGGAACCCGAAGGTGTCGGGCAGGTACAGGAAGTGCTGCGACGCGGCGTCGCCGAACTTCTCTCGCCAGTAGCGAGCGCCGTGCTGGATCTGCCGCACCAGACTCTCGCCGCTGGGACAGTTGGCGTCGGGCTCGATCCACATCGCGCCGCCCGGCTCCCAGCGTCCATCCGCCACGCGGGCGGCGATCTGCGAGAAGAGGTCGGGGCTCGACTCCTCGACCCACGCGTACTGCTGCGCCTGGCTGCACAGGAACTTGTACTCGGGGAACTGCTCCATCAGCCGCAGCTGATTGCTGAACGAGCGAAGGCACTTGCGCTTGGTCTCGCGCAGGGGCCACAACCATGCGGTGTCGATGTGCGCGTGACCGGTGGCGTGGCAAATCGTCGTCGAGCCCGCGGCGGGCAGCGAGAGACTCGCCGCGAGGATGGCGATGGCCTGCTCGACCTCCGCCGGGTCGAGTTCGAGCATGGAGCCCTTGACGCCCATGGCCGCCACGTCGGCGGGGATGACGCGAGGGCGGGCGATCACGGCGTTGGTGGCACGCCGCAACGCGCCGAAGAGTTCCTGGGCGCGGTTCGATGCCTCGGGATGTTCCTTGAGCAGTCCGAGCGCGAAGGCGTAGAGATGACGGAGTTCGCGGGCCTTGGGGTCGAGTTGCGCCACCTCGGCGCGTTCGAGGCGACCGGGCGTCGCCGAGTTCCAGCGGGCATGCACTTCCGACGGATCCCACTCGAAGCCGAGCACGCCGAAGGGGTGGTTGCACGCGGCTTCAATCAGGGCCTCCACACGGGTTCCCGCGGCGGCACGATCGGCGATGGGCAACGCATCGCGGTTGACGTCGAGACCCTGCACGGGCACCCACGCTTCGCCTCGACGCGACCAGACCTGCGCTTCGGTGCCGCTGGAGAAGCGGAGGCACACCGGCAGGCCCTCGAAGGCGGCGGGCACCTCGCCCTCGACGCGGAACCAGCACGTGGACCACTTGGGGCCCCAGGTCCAGCCGACGTCGACGGGCGTGAACGCTCCCGATGCGGCCTCGGCCGGCTTGGGCGGTTCGCCCTTGGGGTCGGCGCAGGCGGAGGCCCCCACGCGGAGCGGAGCCCATCGCGGGAAGACGGCCGGTTCAAGGCAGTCGCGGAGAAAGGTCTGGTATCGCGAGATCGCCAGTTCGTAGTCGCTGGGCATGCGTCGGTGAGGGTACGACGATCGTCGCGGCGGGGTTGTTATACTCGCGGATCATGAAGAGCGACGCGACGATTTGGTGTTTCAGGGACCGTCCGGCCGTCATCGGGATGGTGCACCTGCAGGCGCTGCCGCCGGCCCAGGTAACCCGAACACGGTCGGCCTGCCAGCGCTCCCCAAGCAGCGCACCCTGGAAGCCCTTGACTTCCACCGCCGGCAGCCGCGCCACCAGCCACGCCGAGCCCGCTTCGTCATAGGCCCACCAGCGCAAAACCGCTGCGGCCGTTCCCGCCACCAGCATCAGGAAAGCCACCACCACCGCCAAAGGCAGCAGCAGCGACAAGGATGTGGCCAGCGGCGCGGCGGCCGCATGGCGGTCGGCTGGGTGCGGCGTGGTGCCAGGGGGGCGGTCGTGCCGTGACATCAGAAGGCGATGCCCACGCTGAAGTGGATGCGGCCCTTGTGGGTTTGGCTGCCGTAGGCCCAGT
>JBAXFU010000100.1:0-11191 GCA_037139735.1 Phycisphaerae bacterium | reverse complement strand
CTCGAGGATGCGAGGGCCGTCGAGCACCGTCGAGGCCTCGAGCTGCAAGGCCGCCGTCGTGCGGTCGAGAATCGTCATGAGGTCGTCGAGGCGGCTGTAGCCCACGACGATCTTGAAGATGAAGCGGTCGAGTTGGGCTTCGGGCAGCGGGTAGGTGCCTTCCTGCTCGATGGGGTTTTGCGTGGCGAGCACGAGGAAGGGTTTCTCGAGCTTGTACGTGACGCCCGCGACGGTGACGCTGCGTTCCTGCATCGCCTCGAGCAGGGCCGACTGCGTCTTGGGCGTGGCGCGGTTGATCTCGTCGGCGAGCACCACCTGCGCGAAGATGGGGCCTTTCTGGAACTCGAAGCGGCGGCGGCCCGTCTCGGGGTCCTCCATCACGATGTTGGTGCCGATGACGTCGGCGGGCATGAGGTCGGGGGTGAACTGGATGCGGCTGAAGGGCAGACTGAGCGTGCGGGCGAGCGTCCGCACCAGGAGCGTCTTGCCCAGGCCTGGCACGCCCTCGAGGAGCACGTTGCCCCCGGCGAAGAGGGCCATGAGCACGGCGTCGACGACGTCCTGATGGCCCACGACGACCTTGCCGATCTCGGCGCGGAGCGAGGTGAACGTCGTTCGGAATCGCTCGCACCGCTCCTTCACTTCGGCGGGCGTGGCGGGGTCGGCGGCGTTGGGTGATGAAGCCATGGGTGGTCCTCTGCTGGTGGCGTACTGGAGTGCGGTCGGTTCGGTTTCGGCGGTGCTCGAGGCCGGGGAGTCAGTCCTTCATGTCGTCCTGCGCCCTGCGTTTGGCCTTGAGCAGTCGCGACATGCCCTCGCCCGCGGGCGGCGGTCGCTGCGGCTGGTCGACGGGTCGGGGCGCGGGAGCGGCCGGGGTCACCTTGGTGTCGCTGCCGCCGAGGATGGTGCTCGAGGTGCGGCCCTTGCCGAGTTGCTCGGGGGAGGCCTCGAACTTGGTCTTGGCGGTCTGGCGAGCGTCGTTGACGGCGATCTTGGCCTGGGCTTCGAGCCGGCTGGGCGTGACGCCGCCGTCGCTCGCGCGAGCGGCGATCTTCGCCTTGGCGGCATCTCGAGCGGCCTTGAGGCCTCCGAGGCGGCCGGCCTGGGTTTCGGCGCCGCGGCCAAAGAGGGCCAGCGTCCGGCGAGCGATGGCCGCGACGTCGATGCGGACTCGACGGATGCCCACGTCGACGAGGAAGAGGCCGGTGCCCACGACCGCGAGCAGTTGCCAGATGGAACGCAGCGACACGGGCATGGCCAGCCCGTCGCGAAGCCACGGATTTTCCTGCTCGGGCTTCCATTGGAGCACGCGGCCGCCGGTGAGCTCCGCCACCTGCGTCAGCAGGGGGGCGTTGTCCTCGAGCATGCGATATTCGTCGGCGAAGGGACGCGTCACGGCGGCCTGCACGCTGCCTTCGATGATGCCGCCGGTGGCGTTCTCGTCGGGGGCTGCGTATCGAAGGCTCAGCACGTAGCTGCCGGGGCGATCGGTGGCGACCGACCCTTGATAGCGGCCGGGGCCGACCTGCCTGAGGTCCACGTCGAGGCCCTTGCCGTCGGGCAGCGCGAGGCGGCCCTTGAAGTTGGCGAAGTTGAGGCGTTCGCCCTTGGAGTCGAGGGCCTCGACGGTGACGACGGTGCGGTCGCCCTTGTTCTCGGTGAGAACGCGAACGTTCGCGGAGCCGCCGGGGCGCATCACCCAGCGGAGGTTCTGCTCCCAGAAGGCCGTGTACCCGGGCCACGCGATCCACGAGGAGTTCCACCTCGCGGCTGCGTCGCTGGTGAAGGCGACGACCTTGCCCAGGCCGTACTGCCACTGCGCGTGGATGGGGTCGCCTTCCTTGCCCTTCATGCTCACCAAGGCGAGGCCCTCGCGTTCGGCTGTGACGACGTACCCGGAGATGGGCGGCACCGACGTGATGCCCCGGAGCGAATCGGAGAGTCCCGGCACGAGCGAGGGGGAGAAGGGAGCGCCCTCCCACAGGAGCGAGCGGCGGACGGTCTGCGCCTCCTTCATGAAGATGCGGGGAATGCTCGCGAGTTCGGCCTGCGTATTGACTTCGTAGTGCCGGCCCTTGGTGTACTCGGAGATCGACTTCATGCGAGCGGTGTCGCCGCCGCCGTGCGGGAAGACGCCGACGGTGCTGATGGTGATCTTGGCGTCGAGGAACTTGTCGAGGAGCCAGGTGGGGGGGATCTGCGGATCGCCGTCCGAGATCATGATGACGTGCTTCTGGCCCGCGTCGGCCTTGCGGAGGCCCTCGTACGCCAGTTCGAGACTGGGCGTGAAGTCGGGCATGTCGCCGAACATGAGGCGGTTGATGCTCTGCTTGATCCTGGAGCCGTCGCCCACGGGCGAGAGGGGGTGGACCCATTCGGTGTTGCCGGACCAGGAGTACTCGACGATGCCCGCGAGATCGAGCCGCGAGAGGGATTCGACGGCGGCCTGGCAGACTTTCTTGCCGTAGAAGACGCCCTCGGGCATCTCGCACGAGTGGATGACCAGGGCGAGTGCGCCCTTGGGCATCTGGCGCTTCGAGGGGATGTCGAGGTTGACGGGGAGCGCGTCCTCGAGGGGGGAGCCGATCCAGCCGCCCGCGCCGAAGGAGTCGGGGCCGCCGATCATGACCAAGCCGCCGCCGGTGTCGTGCACGTACTGGCGGAGTTCCTCTTGCTGTTGCTGCGTGTAGGCGTAGGCCGACTGGTTCACCATGATGACGGCGTCGAAGGCGGTCAGTTCGGTGAGCGTGGCGGGCGCTTGGGAGGAGGGGCGGGTCTCGACGACGATGCGGGAGGCGGTGAGCGAATCGGCGAGGGGGCGGGACGAGGCGGGGTCGTCGCTGATGAGCAGGACCTTGCCCTGGCCGCTCACGAAGGTGACGCCCATGGCCTTGTTGTTCTCGAGGATGGAGTCGCCGACGATGCGTCCGCCCGCGGTGTCGGGCTCGAAGACGGCATCGAACTCCTGCGGGCCCGACCGAAGGGAGGCCACGGGCACCTGGAGGACGTTGAGCCCTTCCTTGAGGGAGACGGCGACGCTGGAGGCGTCGGAGGCGGGGTCGAGGTCGAGCGGCTCGCCGTTCTGCAGGATGGTGAGCCGCCCGGTGGCGGGTCCCATGCTGCGGAGCACGACGTGCACGTTGGTGTTCTCGCCCTCGCGGGCGCTCGCGGGCACGCTGAGGCGATCGACGAGCACCTCGCTGGAGTACTTGTAGCGAAGCGGGAGCACGTCGATGGGCACGCCGAGCGCCTTGGCCACTTCCGCCGCCTGCAGCAGACTGCCCACGGTCTCGTTCCCGTCGGTGGCGAGCAGGATGCGGTTGGCGGCGTCCTTGGGCATGCCCGCCATGGCCATGCGGACCGCGCCGGCGAGGTTGGTGGCGTCGATGGCGCCGACGGACTGACGGACGAGTTCGGTCGTGAGGCGAGTGGGGAGCGCCTGAACGATGGCCTCCTTGGCGGCGGTGACGACGCCGAGGCGATCGTCCTTGCGTTCGTGACCGCCGATGGCCGAGCGGACGTAACGGTCCACCTCGGCCTGCTTGGCGGTGGGCACCGATTCGCTGGTGTCGAGCACCACGGTGACGGCCACGTCGGTCGACACGCGTCGCCACGAGGGTTCGGCGAGCGAGGCGGTCAGCAGCAGGATGACGACCAGTCGCACGCCCAGCGACACGAGCCGCGTGACCGAAGCCATGCCCGACAGACTGCGCCGTGCGCTCCAGACGGCGAAGGCCGCGCAGGCGGGAAGGAGCAGCAACCATGCCGGCGCATCGAACTGAAGCGGGCCGACCACCAACGCGGCGAGGGTGGGCGTCACTGGGCCTCCCCTCTGGGCTCGCGGGCGGCGCGTCGCGACCCCGCGGGGGCCTCGAAGCCCATCACGCGGTTGTTGCCCGAATCAAGGACGTACGCCTTGCCGTCGACGAGCGCGACGCCCCAGGGAATGGCGAGTTCGCCGGGACCTCGACCGGCGCGGCCGTAGGTGCCCAGCCCTTGTCCGGTCTCGAGATCGACGTGCTGGAGGCGGTTATTGCCGTACTCGACCACCAGCGCCGTCCGCCCGGGAAGAAGCACGAGGCCGTAGGGATACTTGAAGTGACCGGGTTCGGGCCCCGCTTCGTCCGGCGAGCCGATCCACCGCACCAGGGCGCCTTCCAGGGTGAAGCGGCCCAGGCGATGGTTGCATGCGTCGGTCACGATGAGTTCGCGGGCTTCGAGGTCGATGGCCATCGACTGCGGGCGGCTGAACTCGACTTGCGCAGGGTCCGATCCCGAGCCGAACCTGCCGAACGTGCCCACGCACGCGAACGCGCCCGACGCGTCGCGCTTGAAGATGCTGATGCGGTCGGTGCCGCCGTACTCGCTCACGTAGAGGCGGTCGATGTCGCGTCCGTCGGCGGTGGGGAGGACGGCGATGTCGGTGGGATAGGTGAAGTGGCCGGGTTCGGAGCCGTACGACCCGAACTGCCCGACGAGCTTCACGCGTTCGCCCCATGCCGTGCCGTCGTTGCCGGGGTCCTTGTCGCCGCCGGGCGACTGCCCGAGGGCGTAGATCATGATGCGGTGATAGTGCGTGTCGGCGAGGAAGATCAGTTCGTCGCCGTCTCGACCGCCCGCGGGACGCCACACGGTGATGCCGGTGGGCTTGCCGTTGCTCCAGGCGGGCATGCGCCACCCGCCCAGCGAGCGTCCCGTGGCGGGATCGATTCGCTGGACCCGTGCGGCCTTGTCGACGATCCAGAGCGACGTGCCGTCGGCGTCGATGCCGCGGGGGTACGAGAACTGGCCGGGCGACATCCCGACCTCGCCGAAGCAGACCACGTGATTGATCGGCGCTCCGTCGTGATGACGCCCGCACCCGCCCGCAGCGAGAAGGCACGCGGACCACGCGGCGGCACGAAGGCCCCGGCGAAGGTGGTTCGCCGACGAGGTCGCGGGGGAGTCGTTGCGTCGTCGCATGCGCCAAGGTCCCCGCGTGCGGCTCGGGCCAACGCTCCCGAACTCTTCGGCGGCGGATCCTTTCCAGAGTGTACCGTCGGCGGCACGGCCGCGCACGCCGCATTCACCGGCTGGTACCGTCGCGGCTCCTTGCCGGTTGCACCGCCGAGGCGAAGCCTCGCAGCAGCCACGCCGCCGCCGCCGTCGCGACCAGCGATGCGGTCATGAGGATGAGCGTCCCTGCCGAGAGTTCCTCGGTCTTCCAGAAGTGGAGATAGCCGAGCATGTGCTGCGGGAGCATCTCGCCGCCCGGGGGCTGCACGAGGATCGACGTATCGATGTCGTGAAGGCTCAGCGAGGCCGTGAGCAGCATGCAGGCCACCAGCGGGCCCGCGCCGGCGCGGAGGCGGGTGGCGACGAAGCCTCGGAGGGTGTCTGCGCCATCGAGCCGCACGGCATCCGCGGCAGCCCGACTCTCGGCCCGCAGCATGAGCATCGCCGCGAGGATGCACGGCGATGCGTACCGCACCACGTGCGCCGCGACGGAGGGGATGATGGAGTCGGCGATGGCGGCCAAGGGCGCGGCACGGGCCAGATGCGCGAATCCCGCACCGATCATGATCCCCGGCGCGAGCGTGGCGGCACACCACGCGGCGACGGCGACGGCCACTCCTCGGCGGCTCCAGGGATCGGTTCTCCACGCCCGCGGGGCGATCCACCAGAAGAGACACGCGATGAAGCCGGAGGTGATTCCCGTGGCCGCCGCGACCGACGCGCTGCCAATCAGGGCCTCTTGATGCACGTGCACGAACCGAGGAATCGCCGCCCATTCGTGCAGGTTCCACGACAGGAGGGCCATCGGCATGGCGACCGAGGCGACCCACAGCGCCCCCGCAGCACACGCCAGTCCCGGGGCTCGGCGCGGCCGCGGCGTCGACGGGGCTTCGCCCGATTCGCCCCCGGGGCCCAGCCGCATCGCCAACCAGGTTGCGGCGATGATCGCGGGCGCCAGCAGGGGCCAGCCCGCGAGCCAGTGACGCGGGTTGGCGGGGTCTTGCATGAGCCCGATCCAGACCGCCATCGAGGCGGTGGGCACCTGCGCCACGTGCAGGGGCACGGGCGAGCCGAGCACGACGAGCCCCACCAGCGAGGCCGCCAGAAGCGGCGCCACGCCCAGCAGCGACAGCCGCGTGAGCATCCGCCGTGCGGCGTCCGGGGCATCGACGTCGAGTTGATCGAGCGTGTCGTCGCTGACGGCACGCACGGCGGGCAGCAACGCCAGCATCGCGAGCGGCCAGGTCCAGAGGACGAGCGCCACGGCCGCGATGGCGCGACCGGCGAGCATCGGGGCGTCGGGCCATCCGTGATCCGCCAACCCCGCGAGCCAGTCGCCCAGCGGCGTTCCGGGCGCACGCAGCAGATTGAGGGCGGCATACGCGAAGTAGCTTGGAAGCGCGAGGGGCGCGAGGAAGGCGAGCATCGCCGCGGGCCGGCCCCGGACGTGCCACGCGGCCGGAATCGCCGCGGCGGTGGCGAGCACGGCGATGCCGACCGCCCACGTCGCGCTTCGCAGCAGCAGCGACCACGGAGGTTCGGCGAGCACGGGGTCAAAGACGGCGGGTGCGTCGACGGGACGCTGCATGCCAAGCAGGTGGAGGGCGAGCGACGCCGCGGGACCGGCGACGGCGACCACGCTCGCGGCGCAGAGGATCGCGGCGAGCGTCCGATCGGTCGCCAGTCGCTTCAGGCGTGATGCAGGACGAGCGTCGGTCACGGCGTCGCTTGGAGATTAGCCCCGTCGATGGCGGGTCGTACCATCGCCCGCCATGACCACCACGTCCTCCAAGCACGACCTGTCGATCTTCCGGGCCCGCTTCTCCAAGCTCCGGGCCCGCCTCCGCAAGCTCGGCATCGAGCACTTCTTCATCACCAACCCGCTCGACGTGGGCTACCTCACCGGCTTTCTCGGGGGCGACAGCTACCTGCTCGTGTCGCCCAAGGCCTGCGCGATCGTCAGCGACTTTCGATACCAGGAGGAGCTGGAGGAGATCGCCCCGCTGTGCGAGATCATCATCCGCAAGGGATCGATGACCGCGGCCGTGGCCGACCTGCTTCGACGCGAGGGCGTCAAGGAGGTGCACGTGCAGGCCGAGACGATGACCCTCGCCGAGCGTGCGGCGTACGGCGCGGCCTGGGGCAAGGGCGCGGAGAAGCGGCTCGTGCCGTGCAGCGGCGTGATCGCCGCGATGCGGGCCATCAAGGACGATGCCGAGGTGGCGCTCATCCGCAAGGCCGTGCGCATCCAGGAGGAGGCGCTCCTCGCCACGCTCCCGACGATGAAGCCGGGCATGACGGAACTCGAGGTGGCCGCCACGCTCGAGGCCGAGATGAAGCGGCGAGGGTCGAGCGCGCCGGGCTTCCAGACGATCGTCGCGGCCGATCCCAACGGCTCGCTGCCGCACTATCGCCCGCAGCGACACCGCCTGCGGGCCAACCGGGCGGTGCTGATCGACTGGGGCGCGATCTGGAAGGGGTACCACAGCGACATGACGCGAGTGGTTGCGCTGGGCAAGTGGCCGGCGAAGGTGGCGGAGATCTACCAGATCGTGCTGGATGCCAAGGAGAAGGCGGCCGCCGCCCTCGCGCCCGGACGCACCACGCGAGAGATCGACGCCATCGCCCGCGACCACATCGCCAAGCACGGCTACGGCGAGCACTTCGGCCACGGGCTCGGGCACGGGCTGGGCTTCAACGGGCATGAAGATCCGCGGATCACCCACATGCTCGGCGAGACCAAACTTGTGCCCGGTCATGTCGTCACGATCGAGCCGGGCATTTATCTGCCGGGCATCGGCGGCGTGCGGCTCGAGGACGACTACGTCATCACCGCCAAGGGGGCCAAGAACCTCTGTTCGTTGCCGCAAGACCTGAAGTGGGCCACGCTGGGCTGAGGCCTTCACGAGCGGTGCGGCATGCGTTCGGGCGGCGGGCCGAAGCCCCGTCTCGCCGCGCTATGCTCCCGTTCCCGATTCCGGACCATGATCGTCCGCCCGGGCGTCACCTCCCTGACGGACACTGAACGACCACGGAGACGTTGCAGATGATGGATATCGCGAAACTCAAGGAGCTTGTGTCGCTGATGGCCGAGAACGACCTGACCGAGGTCGAGCTCAAGGGCGACAAGGAAAGCGTGACGATCAAGCGTGGCGTCGGTGGCGTGCCGATGGTGCAGTACGCCCCGGCTCCCGTGGCGGCCGCGCCTGCTCCGGCGGCTGCGGCTGCCCCCGCGGCCTCGGCGGCTCCGGCGGTGGCGACGGTGGCTCCGGGCATTCACATCGAATCGCCGATGGTGGGCACCTTCTACGCCTCGCCCAATCCGGACGCGGGCCCCTTCGTGAAGGTGGGACAGCAGGTCAGCCCCGACACGGTGGTGTGCATCATCGAGGCGATGAAGGTCTTCAACGAGATCAAGGCCGAGAAGGCCGGCGTCCTCGAGAGCATGCTGGTCAAGAACGGCCAGGCCGTCGAGTTCGGGCAGAAGCTCTTCACCCTCCGCGCCTGAGCCAGCGGGCTTGGCGTCGTCGCGACAGCAGGATCCACGAATGTTCAAGAGAGTTCTGATCGCCAACCGGGGCGAGATCGCCCTCCGCATCATGCGAGCGTGCGAGGAGCTGGGGATCGAGACGGTCTGCGTCTATTCCACGGCCGACAAGGACGCCCCGTACCTGAAGATGGCCGACCGCGCCATCTGCATCGGCCCGGGCCCCGCCAAGGAGAGCTATCTCAACATCGCGAGGCTCATCGCGGCGGCCGAGATCGCCGACGTCGACGCCATCCACCCGGGCTACGGCTTCCTCTCGGAGCGCCCCGACTTCTCGCAGGCGTGCCGCGACTGCAAGATCGAGTTCATCGGCCCTTCGCCCGAGGCGATGCAGAAGCTGGGCGACAAGGTGGACTGCAAGAAGACGGCCCGCGCCAACGGCGTGCCCGTCTTCCCGGGCAGCGAGGACGCCATCGAGGAAGAGGACGAGGCCGTGAAGGTTGCCTCCGAGATCGGCTATCCGGTCATCATCAAGGCCGCCGCGGGCGGCGGCGGTCGCGGCATGAAGGTGTGCCACAACGAGGCCACGCTTCGTTCGATGCTCCGCATCGCGAGCCAGGAGGCGCAGGCCGCCTTCGGCAACGGCGCGGTCTTCATCGAGAAGTACCTCGAGCACGCCCGCCACGTCGAGATCCAGATGCTCGGCGACAAGCACGGCAACGCCGTGTACCTCTGGGAGCGTGACTGCTCGCTCCAGCGTCGCCACCAGAAGGTGATCGAGGAGGCCCCGGCCCCCAACATCGATCGCGCCAAGCTCGAGAAGGTCTGTCAGTCCGCCGCGAAGATGATCATCAACGCGGGCTACGCCGGGGCGGCGACGTGCGAGTTCCTGCTCGACGGCAAGGGCGACTTCTACATGCTCGAGGTGAACACCCGCGTGCAGGTGGAGCACCCCGTCACGGAGATGGTCACCGGCGTCGACATCGTCAAGATGTCGATCCGCATCGCGGCGGGGGAGAAGATTCCGTTCTCGCAGTCCGACGTCAAGATCCGCGGCCACGCCATCGAGTGTCGCATCTGCGCCGAGGACCCCGCCCACGGCTTCCGGCCCAGCGCGGGACGCATCGACAAGTGGGAGGTGCCCGGCGGGCCAGGCGTCCGCATGGACACCCACGTGGTGCCCGGGTACGTCGTTCCTCCCAACTACGACAGCATGGTGGGCAAACTGATCGTGCACGCCGACACCCGCGAGCAGGCGCTCGACCGGGCGGCACGCGCCCTGCGAGAGTTCCACGTCGGCCCGATCAAGACGACGATCCCGCTGCACCAGCGGCTGGTCGAGAACACCGACTTCCGTCGAGGCGGCGTCGACATCCACTACCTCGAGCGACTGCTCAAGAGCGGGGTCTGACGGCATGTTCACGCGTCGGTCGGCCATCGCCCTGTGCCTGGCATCCGCCGCGTTTGGGCTGGCGGGCTGTCGCACGGGCCGCAACGAGATCGCCGACGCCTTCGCCCGCGACCGCGTGCGGCAGCTGGGCGTGAACGTCGAGACCACGCGCGAGGCGTACGCCACGGCCGTGGCCGACCTGAACCAGGCGGCGGCGGAGATGCTCGAACTTTTCGACGAGCCGGACCGTGACGAGGCCTTCGTGCGGGCCCGGCGTGCGACCATCCGTTGCAGGGGACGCATGTCGCAACTGCGCAACCGGCTGCGGCAGGTGGAGGCGTCGGCGGCGATGCTGCTGGAGGAGTGGGCGAAGGAGACTCGCGCCTACGCCGACGATGAACTCAAGGCCAAGTCGCGTGCCGACCTGGCGGACTTCAAGTCGCGGTGGGAACCGCTGCGGCTGGTGCTGCGGGAGTGCGCCGACCCGATCGAGCCCTTGTTCACGAAACTCGACGACGACGTCTTGGCGCTCAAGCACCGGCGATCGGCCTTGTCGCCGTCGTTGACGCCGCCGCCGCGGGACAGGTATGCGGCGGTGCTCGAGGCGGTCAACGCGAGGGCGACGGTGGTGGACCGCGCCTGCGAGGAGTTCACGTCGATGCTGCCGCGAGGGGAACCTGTGCGGTGACGGTCGCGTCGCCGAAGAGTTCGACGAGGCGTTGGCGACGGTAGTCGAAGATGCGTTCGACATCGGGCCTGACGAACCAGCGTTCGACGAGCGGACCGCCCCAGTGGGCGTAGCGGACGCGGTCGGTGCAGAGCGTGCCGCCGTTGGAGGCCTCGAAGCGGTGGGTGTGGTGCCACAGCCGGTAGGGGCCGCTGATCTGCTCGTCGACGAACATGAAGGGCGGGGTCCACGCGGCGATGTTGGTCCGCCAGCGGATGGGGATGCCGTGCAGCCGGATCGAATACTCGAGCCGGGCCCCGGCCTTCATCTCGACGGGCAGGGGCGTGCGGATGCGGAAGTTGAGCCACGGGGGCGTGATGGCGTCGAGATTCCCCGCGTCCGCGAAAAATGGGAAGATCTGCTCGGGCGTGCGGGGGAGCCACAGGGTGGTGACCAGTTCATGTTCGCGCATGGCTGCAAGGGGTTCGTCGGAACGGGCGACTGGATGCGGCCGCGGGCGGCGGGGGCGGGGAGAGCGGCGCGGCGGATGCCCGATTCGGGGCCTCTGTTCCGTCCCCCCAACGCGCTGGGCGCGCCACATCGATCCGGCTCGCACCGCCGCGCGAATCGGCCCCCATGCCGTGGGCTTGCC
>JBAXFU010000099.1:0-11488 GCA_037139735.1 Phycisphaerae bacterium | reverse complement strand
GCGGGCTGCGCCGGCGCGGGCACGGACTTGGCGTCCTTCCCGTCGGCGGGCGCGAGGTCGCCCTTGAGCTTCTCGAGCCGCTCGCGGTACGGCACGTTGAGCGCATCGTTCTCGCCGGTGTTGTTGACCACCACCGGCGTGATGAAGATGAGCAGTTCGCTGTTGGTCTTGGTTCGTTCCTTGCTCTTGAAGAGCAAGCCGAGCAGGGGGATGTCGCCCAGCAGGGGCACCTTGCGGACGATGTCGCTGTCTTCCTGGCGAAGGAGCCCGGAGATGACGACCGTCTGACGGTCCTTGATGATGAGCTGCGTGGTCGTCTCGCGGCGGTTGATGATGAGGCTGTTGTCGATCGTCTGGCCCGGCGCGATGGAGGAGAGTTCGACGTTGACGCGAAGGTCGACGTCGCCGTTGACGGTGATCCGCGGGCGAGCTCGCAGGGCGATGCCCACGGCCTTGTAGTCGAAGGTCTGGTTGCGGGTGCCCTGATCGGTCAACTGCGAATCGCTGACGAAAGGAATGTCCTGCCCGTCGAAGAAGGTCGCTTCCTGGTTGTCGCTGGTGAAGATCTTCGGCTCGCTCAGCACGCTCACGGCGGTCTTCTCGGCCAACGCCTGCAGCAGCACGTTCAGGTTGAGGTTGCTCTGCAGCACGGAGCTGTTGAAGAGCGAGTCGGCGAAGCCGGAGTTGCTCCCCTGGAAGGCGTTGGTGAGGCTGACCGAGTTGTCGCCGTTGGTGGGCGTGATGGTCTGGCTCGACCAGCGGAGGCCCAGGGCCGACGCATCGTCGACGGAGACCGAGGCGAGGATGGCGGAGATGAGCACCTGACGGCCGGGACGATCGAGGGAATCGACCATCTCGACGATCGACTGGCGATACTCCGGCGGCGCGACGACGAGGAGCGCGTTCTGACGCCACACGGGCACGATGCGGATGTTGCCGATGAGGTTGGAGGCGTTGCGCTTGGTGGTCTCGGTGGTGGTGCGGCTTCGCTGCCACCAGAACGAAAGGTTGTTGGCCGCCGAGGCGGTGTCCTGCTGGGTCTGGGTGGTCGCGTCGGTGGTCGCTGCGGTCGCGAAGGGGCTGCTGGCGGTGGCCGTGGTGGCGAGCCCGCTCTCGGCGCGACGCACCTGCGCCAACGTGCCGTCGGCGGCGAGCAGGGCGTTGAGCTGCTCTGCGAGGTCTTCGGCGTTGGCGTGCTTGAGTTCCACCACCGCCGGGAGGCCGACGGTCTGGGGCTGGTCGAGTTCCTGGATGATGCGATCGATGGCCGTGATGCTGTCGGGGCTCTTGGCCACCACGATCAGCCGCCCGGCGTCGGGCACCGGTTGGAAAGAGAACTGGCCCGCCAGGCGAGCCACGCCCTGCGATGCGCCGGACGACGCGGCAGGCGCCCCGCCGCCGCCACCGCCGCCGAACTGTCCCCCGCCGCCGCCTCCGGTCGTCGTCCGCGACGTGCCCGCCTTGGCGAAGAGTCCGTCGAGAATGTTGGCGATCTTGACGGGGTCGGTGTGACGAAGGTCGTAGACCTTGGGAACGACCGCCTCGGGAGGCAAGGGCTTGTCCCAGAACTCGTCAAGTTGGAACTTGATCTGACGGAGCACCGCTTCGTCGGCGACGACCGTGACGGCGTTCTGCTGCGTGTTGGCCGTGACCCGAAGTTCCTGACTGGCGGCGGCCGCCTGCTGCTCGCCGCCGCCCTGGCCGGGGAAGCGGAACATGGGCTGCTGTTGCTGCTGGCCGCCGCGATCCTGACCGCCGCGACGACGGGCGTTGGCGTTGCCTGCGGTCGCGGCGGCGGCCCCGCCGCCGCTGTAGAGTTCCTCGATGTTGGCCTTGATCACCTCGGCATCGGCGAACCGCAACCGGAACGTCTCGGTCGTCAGCGCGCCGGCGGCCGGACGGTCGAGCGAGGTGATGAGCCGCTCCATCCGCTGCAGGAAGGCGATGTTGCCGATCAGCGCGATTTGGTTCGACTCCTCGTCGACCGAAAGCTTGGCGTAATCGGGCACCTTGTCCTTGATGACCTCGCCCATCGCCTTGGCGGTGTTGCTCCGCAGGCGAAAGACCTTCTCGGCGATCACGCCCAGATCGGTGCGAGCAAGCACCGACTCGTCGGGCGGAATGACGAGAATGTCGCCCTTGGTGATGTCGGCCACGTCGCGGAGCGTGATGGTCGTCTCGGTCTCGATCACCGCCACGCCGTTCTGCAGCAGCGCCATGTAGACCAGATCGAGCGCCTGCTCGCGAGGAATCGGCTTGTCGTTGATGACCGTCACCTTGCGGGTCATCACGTCCTGCATCGGCATGACCACCTTGCCGGTGCTCTCGACGAGGAACGGAACGATCTGCTCGACCGTGAACTGCTTGAAGGCCAGCACCGTCGGGCCGCCGGCCACCTGGCGGCGAATCGCCGTCACGAGCCCGTCAGGCCTCCCCTGCTCGCCCTTCACCTTCTCGGCCTTCACGGGTTCGCCCGCACCCTGACCGACGGCAGGCTGCATCGCCGTCGCGGAGCCCGAGGCCATCGCCAAGGCCAACGCCGAACACGCAAGCCCTCGCACCGCTTCGCTCCCGATCAGCCGCGTCCTGGTCATCGCTCGATTCACTCGGTGTCCTTTCACGTTCGCCGCACTGCCGATTGCTTGCGTCTTGATCTGGTCAGGGCTCATCGCGGTTCGCCTCCGCGACCTCGCCGCCCGCCCTCGGGCCGTCGGTCTCGACCGTCACGGGCCTGTTCCGGCCGCGAGTCCCGGGGCGAACCGCTCGTGGGCTTGGCCTCGGGCGTGGCCTCCGTCTTGGACGGGGACGCCGCATCCGGCGACTCCGTCGCCGGCTCCTTGGGCTCTTCCGCCTTGGCGGGCGCTGGTTCCGTGGGCGACTTGGTCAGGCGGCTTCGCTCGAAGAACCCGACATCGAACTCGACGCCCTTCCACTTCAGGCGGCTCGACCACGGCGGGCTTAGCGCGACGACCTCGAGGTCGTCGTGCTTCTCGCCGAGTTTCATCTTTCGCCCATTCGAGAACCACACCACATCCGACAGCATCGCGACGATCGACGGGCCGCCATAGGAACTCGGCGGCGGCGGCGGCTTGTCGGCGTCCTTGGCATCGGTCGAGGCCGTCGAGGCCTGCGGGGGCGGGGGCAGATAGAAGAGGCTCCGCCCCTTGACCTGCGCCATGTACCCGTCGAACGTCACCTTTTGCTGCTCCGCGTTCTTCTGCGGATCGTCGATCTTCTTGAGCGGCGCGGGCGCTGGCCGAATCGCGTCGATCGCCAGCGGAACCAGGAACCAGCCCAACGCGAGCACGGAGACGGCCGCGATGCCCGTCGCGGCCCACGCGCCGGGCGTCAGGAGGCGACCGGCGGCGGACCAGGCCTCGGCGGGGGAGGATGCGGATGAGGTGCCGCCCATCACTTCTTCCCCTTTCGTGCCTGCAGCCACGTCTCCACGGTCATCGTCACGCGAACGACCTTCGCGTTGCGGTCGCGACCGTCGGCCTGCCTGATCTGCAGCCGCGAGATCGTCGAGACGATCGGGCTGCGTTCAAGATCGGCGATGATCGCCGTCGCGGCATCGGGATCGGCGGCGAACTGGATGTCTCGCATCATGCGGTCGACCCTGAACTCGCCCGTGATCTTGGCCGCGAGCGGGCCCGCACCAAGCGGCGAGGTGCGGGAGGTGCTGGTGCTCTCTCGCACGCCGTGACGCTTGAGGATCTCATCGACTTGCTGGTTGAACTCGAGGGGCCGCTTCTCCGGATCGCCGGGAAGGTCGACCAGTCCGAACTTGCGGACGCCCTGCGCCCGCACCTCGGAGGCCGTCTGCATCGCCTGGGCGGTCTTGGCGTGCGAGGCGATGACCGCGGCCTTGCTCTCGCTGGCGGTCAGGCGCCGACTGGTGGCGTCGACGACGGGTTCGACGATGGCGAAGTAGGCCGCGATGACCACGCCGCCGCCCAAGGCCCATCGCGTGGCGCGGGACATGCGTTCGAACCTCGCCTTGAGTCCGCCCTGTTGGCCGCCGGCGATGACGCTCACGTGCCACCTCCCGGCGCGGTCGCCGCGTGGGCGCGGATCTTGGCTTCTTCGTCCTGCAGCCGCTGCTTCACGGCCGGATCGAGCGTGGGGTTCTTCTGCACGTAGACCTTTCGGGCGACCCACGCACGGTTGGCCGTGGCGCGGTCCATCTTCTTGATCTCCTCGTCGGTCACGGCCGGGGGCATGGCGTCCGAGGGAGCCACGGGACGCCGCGACTCGGCCTGCTCGGGTTCGCCGCGACGATCGCCCCGACGAGTTCGATCCTCGCCGCCGCCTGCGGTGGACGGGCCGGCCACCACTTCAACGCCATGAAGCCGCTTGGAGAGCGATTCGGCGGCAAAATCCGACGCGGGCTTCACGGGGGCGTGGGCCTGAGCGGGAATCAGATCCGCCGAAAGATTGAACTCGACGCTGCCGCCGGAGGTCGTCTCGGTGCGGTTCACCTTGATGCTGCGGAAAAGCTTCGTGTCGCCAAGGTTGCGTTGAAAGACATTCACCAGCTCGGCCGAGGTGGCGGTGCCTTGGAATGAGAAGCCCTGCTCGGGCGCCAGCCGCAGGTCGGTCGCCACCACGCCCACGGGCGTCGCGCCCGAGACGTCGGCCAGCAGTTTGGAGAGGGGCCAGCGGCTGATATCGAGCTGGGCGTAGAGGGCGGCCTGCCGATCGACATCGGCGTTCCCGCGTTTCATCTCCTCGATGATCCGCACCCGACCGGTGAGCATCGCATCGCGGGCCGAGACCAGGCCCCATGGCGCCAGCAGCAGGACGATGCACGCGGCGGCTCCAACGGCCCACGGGCGGGCCCCCTGCGAAAGCCACTTGGCCCAGCGAACCGGCGTCGGTTCGATGATTCGCGGGGGCTGGGCGGTCAGGCGAGCCATGCAGGCCGCCTCGGGGGTCAGGGCGACCATCGCCGCTCCCAGGGCCAGCGCGTACTGGTCGATCCACGCCTGCTCGTCGCGGAAGCCGTCCACCTTGGAGGCCAGCCACGACCGCGACGATGCATCGAGCATCACCTCGGCGGGCCGTACATCGGCGGATTCGCCCACGGAAGCCGCGGCGGCCAGCAGGGCGTTTCTCGCCATCGCCGCGAGCGACTGGGCATCGGAGGCATCTTCGAGCACGATGCGCATCACGCCACGTTCCGCGCCGACCGCGAGGACGGCGTAGGCGTCACCAGCGGGATCGGTGCAGGCGATGCAGGGCTGCTCGCCTCGGAGGAAGGCGATGGCGGCCGCGGGCGGACAGAAGACCTCGCCGACGTCGCTGAGCGGCTCGGCGCCACCGCCACGGTCGAGCCACCCCACCGCCATCGCCTGCCTGATGCCGGGCCGCGAGGCGCCGGGAAGCAGGCCGCCGGCCCGTCGGTGCGGGAGGACGGAAGGGGGCAGTTCGCCCTCGGCGAGCAGACCGGCCGCCGCCATCATTTGGGGAGCGTCGGCGACGGGCACTTCGATGAGCCGCGCGATCGTGTCGCCCAGCGGGGCGAGACGGACCAGGGACGAGGCCTGATGAGTCGCGGCAAAGGCGGCGACCGCCGGCGCCCCGTCGAGAAGGGCGGTCGCGAGCACCTTCCAGCCGGTCGATGTCGTCGCCACCGCCACGGCGGCATGCCCCGCGGGACGTGACCGCACGGCGACCACCACGTTGGCGGAGCCTGTCGTCGGACGGGGATGTGGAGCGTTGCTTCCCTGCATGCGGTTCACCGGCTGTCAGCGGACCATGACTCCCGAGAGACTCACGGGGAGAGATGAACGATCGAGGTTCGCCTGGATTTCGACTTCGAGACCCGTTGTATCGTCCCGACCGCGGCACGTTACCGAGAAGGCGTTGGAACGGACGCAGAGTAGGGCGTTCAACTGCGAAAGCTGGGTCCTCGACATGCCGGGGACCTGCAGAAGGTCGACGATCGAGGTGAACCCCCCCGCCTTGCCGGACCGCTCGGCGACGATGGCGTCGGCGAGTTCGGGGGTCATTCCGGGGAGATACTGGATCGTCTGGGCCGCACAGGTGTTGACATTGAGTTTGCCGGGAAGGCGCCCCGAGCCGGCGTTCGCTTCGGCTCCGATGGTCGCCTCGTCGATGAGCAGCTTCAACTCGTCGGTGTTGAGGGGCGTGACGCGCTGCTGCTGGGAGGCCTGCTGCCCCAGCTGCCTCGCGGTGAGCTGCCGGAGTTGGTTGAGGTCGCGTCGGATGAAGTCGCCCATGGTGGGCGCCGAGGCGTTCGCGACATAGTCGACGATGACCTTGGCTTGATCGCTCGAGATGGAGAGTCTCGCGACGACATCGGCTTCGGCGGCGGTGGCCAGGTCGAGGGGCGCCTTTCCGGAGGCGGCAAGCCCGCCGTCGACGCTCGCGGCGGTGAGAATGCCCGACCAGCCCTGATCGAGGATGCCATCGGCGTTGTCGGGAGGCCAGGAAAGATCGCCATCATTCTCGTTCGGATCGAGCACGCCGTTGAGGTTCCAGTCCTCGCCTCGGACGTCGCGTTGCTCGACATCGGCGACGAGTTCGAGTTCGGCGATGCTGCGCATGGGGGCGTTGCGCGGGCGGTACCCGTTCTCGAGCGTGAGGTAGTAGGTCAACTCGGCGCCCTGCAGATTGGTGTCGTCGTCGGCGTCGATCCAATCCTTGATCGAGTCGACCGCGCTCTCCGACATGAACGGCTCGATGTTGAGCAGGACGCTCGAGTCGGGGCTGTTGATGTTGATCTTGGCGTGGGCGTCGGCGGGCCCAAGGACCTCTCGAGTGCCGTCGGTCGAGGCGATCCGCCACGAAGCACCCGCGACCCGGCCGGTGGCGGCCTGCGTCATGTCGTCGAGGGCTTGGAAGGCGTTGTCCTGATTGGGGTCCTCGGTGGCGGCCTCGAGGCGGGCGATCGTCTCCTCGAGTCCGGCCCTTGCCGCCCAGTGGGCGCGAACTCGGCCGAGCGCTTCGCGTCCTGCGCCGGCCTGGCCGTAGGCGGTGGATTGGATCATGCCGATGATGACCGCGGCGATCACGATGACGCCGAAGACGAGCAGGGTCGCGAAGCCGCGGCGATAGGAGCGATGCGTGACGCGGTTCATCGCGGGGTCCTCCCGCCGCCGGTGCCGGAGGTCGGCGCGCTGCCGCCACCCGTCCCGCCCGGCGTGCCGCCGGTCGAAGGCGTGCCGCCACCACCGCCACCCGCGCCACCCGTCCCGCCGGTGCCGCCGCCGGTTCCTCCACCCCCGCCCGAGGAAGTCCCGCCCGAGGAACCAGATCCGGAGGCTGGCGACGATCCGCCGCCCTGTCCCGAGGCGGGGTTCTTCGCGGCGGGCGTCTGGGTTTCATCGACGACCGGAGCGATCGGCACGCGGTCGATGGCGACCACGCGTCGGACCGTGGCCCTGGTCTTGCGGTCATCGGAATCGGCGACGACCGTCAGGCGAATGGCGTGCGGAAGTCCACTCGAATCGCTGTCCCACGACTCGAACCAGTCGACGCCATCGGAGGCGACGATGTCGAGCGATACCGCGCCCAATGCGATCGGCGCGGCGATGCCGCCGCCGTCCTGGTAGTCGTCGTGGGCCTGATCGACGCGTCGCCAGAACCAGTCTCCCGGCGTCTGGGGATCGGGCGAGGGGGAGATGCGATACTGGGCCTCGTACTCGTCCCCCTCGACGGCCCTTGGACGTAGATTGCGGAGCGACCGCATGAGCACGAGCAGTTCGTCGCGCTGACCGGGGCCGTCGCCGCCGCTGACGACGCGGAGGCGGCACTGGGCGAGGTCGGGATCCCTGACGACATTGGAGAGGTCAAGGGCCATGCGCGACGCGACCGCCTCGGCGCGGGCGAAGGCCTGCTGGTGCGACGAGGAGGCGGTCTTGGCCTTGACCATCTGCGACATCGACACGGCGGTGGCGCCGGCGATGATGACGGCGATCACGGTGGCGACGACGAGTTCCACGAGCGTGAAACCGCGTGAGGAGGCACCGGATTGAGGGCGAACATGCCTCATGAGGTGATCAGGGAAGGCGGTCGACGGTTTCCTGGGGCTTGCGGTCGGGGTCGGGATCGTCGCCGCGACGAGGCGCGATGCGGGTCTCGACGGACTCGGTGCGAACGCGTCCGCCCGACGCCCACGTCACGGTGGCGACGACGACATACGCCGAACCGGACGCGGCGGTGATCTCCAATCGGTAGCGAAAGGACTCGTAGGGCGCCTCGCACACGCCCTCGAGCGGGAACCGTGCGCCGTAGTTGTCGGGACCACGGGCGAGCACGAGTTGGAGTTGCTCGTCGAGGAGCATGGCCGCGACCTCGAGTTCCTCCCCGGCTCGCTGGGCCCTCATGGCCCGTCCGGTCATGGCGACCATCATGGCCAGGGCCGATCCGAGCAACACGACGGCCACGAGGATGTCCGCGAGCATCACCCCGCGGGCGCTCGCGTCCCTTCGTCGCGCGATGTTGGTGCTGCGGCGGATCACCACGCCTCCTCGGATCGTCCGGCGGCGTCGAGGTCGATCGAGCCGTCGCCAAGGCCTTGCGGCGCGTCGGCGGCGACCACGATCGCCCGCATGGAACCCGACGGCAGGTCGATTCGCCACTGATCGCCCCGTGCGGGGTCCTTCAGGAGGATCGACAGGGCGGGACGCTGCTCGCCCGCGGGAAACTCCACCCGCCAGCGTCTGGCATCGAGTTGGTTGCCGTCGGTCTGGAGCGACGACACGACGGTGCCGCGGAGCGATGCAGGCGGCGCGAGCAGATCGGGCCGCCAGTCGAACGTGCCCGCGTCGTTGGCGGCGAAGGCGAGGATGCGAAGACTCCCCCGCTCCTCGTCGTAATCGATCGCCAGCGGACGGTTCACGACCGCGTCGCGTCGGGCGGCGATCGAGAGAAGATCGGCCACCGCCTCGGCATCGGCCCGGGCCTGACGACCGCCCAACGCGCCCAATCGCGGGGCGACGAGCGCGCCGAGCACGCCGAGGATGACGATCACGACGATCAGTTCGATGATGGAGAACCCTCGCCCCCGCGAGCGTCTCGGGCGTCGATCACCGGCCGTCGAGTTGGTCGCCGCGTGGGTGGACATGGGGAGGGCCGAATCGAGCGGGGGCCACAACGAGCGGGGGCCACAACGAGCGGGGGCCGGATCGAGCGACTCACCGCTTGCCGTTGATGATGTCCGCGTTGTCGCCCTCGCCGCCCTGTTGGCCGTCGGCGCCGAGACTCACGATGTCGAAGTCGACGTTGACCTGGCCGGGGATGACGAGTTGATACTCGTTGCCCCAGGGGTCGCGGAGTTCGTCGCGGTTGTTGACGTAGGGACCCTTCCACGCACTCTCGGAGACGGCGGAGGGCCGCTCGAAGAGGATGGTGATGGCCGCGCCGGACTCGGGCATGCCGCAGTCGAGGATGTAGCCGCTCATCGCCCTGGCGAGGGATTCGGCGTTGGACTTGGCGACGGCGATCCTGCTCTGCCCGACGCGGCTGAGGAACCGCGGGGCGATGACGGCGGCGATGATGCCGAGGATGACCACGATCACGATCACCTCGATGATCGTGAAGCCGCGACGAACGAGACGCTTTCCGGAACGCTTCATCTCAGGAACTCCATGCCTCGGGACCGGGCCCGCGGCCGTTGACACATCCGAACGAACGTGAACGGTCATCCCGTCATCGCGGCGTCCTGCACCTGCAGGAGGGCGAGCAGAATGGCCATCACGATGAAACCCACCACGCACGCCAGGCCCACGACGAGCACCGGCGGGAGCGCTGTCGTGAAGAGCTTGACGCTCTGCTCGGTGCGTTCCTCGAAGGCCTTGGCGGCATTGCCCAGCATCTGGTCGAGCTTGCCGCTCCGCTCGCCGAGGTTCACCACCTGCACCAGCATGGGCGGGAAGTAGCCGCTCTTTTCCATGGGCTCGGCGATGGTCTTGCCCGCGGTGACCTGCTCGGCGACCTGATCGATCACCTGCTCCATCGCGCGGTTGCCCAGCGTGCCCTTGGTCACGCGGAGGGCGGCGAGGATGGGAATGCCCGCGGCGGTCAGCGTGCCGAGCGTCCGCGTGAAGCGAGCGACGGCGACATCCTTGAGCAGCCGCCCCAGCAGCGGCGCCTGCATGAGCCGCGTGTCGACGGTCAGCCGTCCCTCGGGCGTCTCGTAGTAGCGACGGGCGGCCACGACGGCCACGACGATGGCGATGCCGGAGGCGAGCCAGCCCGGAAGGAACCCGAACCACAGACCGCCGAAGAAGTCGCCCACCCCTTGCACCACGCGGGTGGGCCAGGGAAGTTGGGTGGCCTGACCCGCGAGTTGCTTGAGGATGTTGGGGACGATGAAGGTGACCATGACGATGATGGCGATCACCACGAGCACGCAGATGATGCAGGGGTACAGGACCGCGCCGCTGATGCTGCGGCGGAGCTTGAGGTCCTTGTCGAGCAGTTCGGCGGCCTGCGTGAGGACCTCGGCGAGCTGCCCCGAGACCTCGCCGGCCCGGACGAGGTTGACGGTGAGGTCGCCGAAGGTCCGCTGCCACGGAGCCATGGCGTCGGCGAGCGAGCGGCCCTGCTCGACCTGCGCGACGATCGACTCGAGCATCTCCTTCTGCCTGGCTGTGCGTCCCTGTCGCAACATGGTGCGGAGCGCCGACACCAGCGGGAGCCCGGCGGAGAGGGCCGTGGCCAGTTCGCGGATGAAGGTGGCCGTGTCGGCTCGCCCCATGACGCGCGTCATGCCGCCGGTCGACCTGGCGAGCCCCGCCGTTCCAGCGGCGGCCCACCCCCCGCCGCCCTCGACGACGCTGACGGGCGTCTCGCCGCGGCGGACGAGTTCCCGCACGGCGGCCGCGCGATCGACGGCTTCGATCGTCGCGCCCGCCGGCGAGTTGAGCGTCCTGTAGGTGAAGGTGGCCATGAGATGGGTGTCGCTCAGACGGAGGCGGCGAGTTCGGCGTCGGCGTCCTGGGTCGCCATGAGCACCTGTTCGATGGTGGTGAGGCCTTCGACGGCCTTGGCGATGCCGTCGCGACGCATGCTCTGGAACTCGGGGCCCACGAGCTTGAGAAGTTCCATGGAGGTGGCGCGACGGGTCATGGCCTGTCGCATGGGTCCGTTGGTCAGGACGATCTCGTAGAAGCCAACGCGACCCCGCATGCCGTTGCCCGAGCACTTCTCGCACCCCGCGCCCTTCCACGCCTTGGCCCCCTCGAAGCGGGCGAACTCCGGCGGGCTGAGCCGGTGACGCACCGCCTCGGGAATCGGATCGGGCACGCGACAGTGACGGCAGATGCGTCGTCCGAGCCGCTGCGCGAGGATGCCCTCGAGCACGCTCGAGAGCAGGAAGGGCTCGATGCCCATGTCGAGCAGCCGACCCACCGCGCTCACGGCGTTGTTGGTGTGGAGCGTCGAGAAGAGCAAGTGGCCGGTCAACGCGGCGCGAACCGCGATCTCGGCGGTCTCGTAGTCGCGGATCTCGCCCACC
>JBAXFU010000098.1:0-11975 GCA_037139735.1 Phycisphaerae bacterium | reverse complement strand
CGCGGTGTTGATGTGATGCGCTCTCGCGAATCGGCGCGTTGGTTGCTCGCTTGCCATGGGCTTGCTCGCTTGCCGTGGGCTTGTCCGCAAAGCCGGGCTTCGCACCACGGCAACTCACGGGACGCCCGCGGGGCGGGCTGATGTGCGCGCATCGGCGCCTTTCCACGAGTTTCCCTCACCCGCTGCGCGGGTTCGGCCACCCGTGGCAACGGTCGTCCGCCCTCCGGGCGGCTTGCGGTTGGGTGGGGTCGAGTGGTTTTCCGCGGAATTGTCGCAACATGAGATGGCGGCGGCTCTTGGCGCCTGGTGCGGCGGCGTCGACGCGACCTGTTCGCGTCGACGCATCGGGGCGCGTGGTCGGAGGTTCCGGAGGGACGCACGTGGCACGAATGCGACGGGCGAGTCCTTCCGCAACGCAGGGAGCCGTGCACATGGAGCAGGAGACGACGACAGGAGATCAGGAACTCGAGCGACTCAAGCGGGAACTCGAGCACCTTCGCACGCAGCACGCGCAGGAGCAGCGGCGGCACGCGGCGATCGAGGCGGTGGGCGACGCGATCGACCGCGAGGTCGCCGCCATGCTGGTGGAGCGGACGCTGGGGAGCGGCGGCGTGCCGCCGATGGGCGCGGAACTGACGGTCGCGGCACGGCGCGCGGCCGAGGGTCTGCGCCGCGACAAGCCCTTTCTGTTCGCGACGCCCGGGCGACACGGCCGGATCGCCGCGCCAGAGGCGGCGAACGCCGACGCCGACGCGAAGGCCCGACTGCAGGCGGCCGCGACGGACGCGAGACTCGCGGGCGATCGTCGCTCGCTCGTCGAGTACCTCTCGCTGCGGACGCGCCGCGCCTGAGCGACATTCATGACCACCACGCACTGAAAGGAGCACGCACATGGGATTCAGCGGCAAGGCGACCTACGGGGCCGGCTCGGACCTGCCCGAACTGGCGGAAGACGTCTCGGACCTCATCGGCATCGTGAGCCCGCACGAGACGCCCCTGCTCGAGCGGCTGGGGGACGCGAGGAACGCGGCGAGCAACACGGTGCACGAGTGGATCGAGGACACCCTGCTCCCCAACGCCGACTCGGTCAACCAGACCACCTTCACCCCCAACGCGCAGGAGGCCACCGCCATCACGGTGGCCAACGGCGCGAGATTCCAGGTCGGCGACCTCGTGCGGCCGGGGAACGCGCCGGAGGTGATGCTGGTCGCGGCGGTCGCGGCGAACGTGATCACCGTGACGCGACGCTACGGCGGGACGCCGGCGAGCGCGCTGGCGAACGGGCTGCGCCTCAACATCCTGGGCAACGCGGCGCTCGAGGGGGCGGACGCGACGGCGGCGAGGTTCACGAGCCGCACGAGAAGGCAGAACTACACGCAGATCTTCGCCGCCACCGTGGAGGTGACGGGCACGATGCGTGCGCTCAAGGCGCACGGCGTGGCGGACGAACTCGAGTACCAGAAGAGCGAGCGGATGCGGGAGCTGATGCGGGACCTCGAGAACTGCGTGATCAACGGGACGTCGTCGTCGACGATGCCGCAGGGCTCGGCGGCGTCGCGGCGGACGATGAACGGGATCATCCGGACGATCGCGACGAACCAGTTCACGCCGGGTCAGAACGGCTTTCCGTCGGGGGGCGGCGCGGGGGGCGACCTCACGGAGCAGCTGGTGAACACGGCGATGCGCCAGGTGTGGGAGCAGTCGTCGGGGCGGGTCGACACGATCGTGGTGAACGGCGCGCAGAAGCGGCGGATCAACCAGTTCGTGGGCTCGACGTCGCGGCACTACGCCCCGGGCGATCGGCGGCTCTCGGAGCTGGTGAGCGTGTACGAGAGCGACTACGGCGTGTGCAACATCGTGCTGTCGCGGTGGGTGCCCTCGGACACGATGCTGCTGCTGGACAGCAGCCGCATCGCGGTGATGCCGCTGACGGGGAGGAGTTTCCAGTTTCGGCCGCTGGCGTCGACGGGCGACGCGGTGAGCGGGCAGATCGTCGGTGAATACACCATGGAGATGCGCAACGAGAACGCTCACGCGCTGATCAGGGGCCTGTCGGCCTGACGAATCGACGACTGCTCGCGTCTCCGCCGTCGCGAAGGCGACGGCGGAGGCTTGGAGAGGCTTGGAGGACCACGCATGTTTGCACGAGACATCGACCTGATCGTGATTGCGCCCACGCTGTTTCGCGACGTCGTCTGGCCTTCGCAGACGCTGCTGCGGACGCAAGGCGCGGTGGAGGAGAGCGTGCTCTCGCCCATGGACAAGGACGTCGACTTCGAGCGGCTGGGGGTGGATTCGGGGCACGTCGTGATGCTCGGGGAGACGGCGACGGAGGTGGTGAAGCGGGTCGACGAGCGGCGGCTGCTGCTGTCGAGGCCGCGGGCGGAGGGTGGCGAGGTGATCGAGGTGGGGAAGTACAAGGGGGCGGTGCGGATCGGGACGTTCGCGCCGCAGATCGAGGTGGTGCATCGGCGGCTGCTGCGGTGGGCGGAGATCGAGGAGGCCGGGCGGGTGACGGATCCGCGGGCGGGGGCGTACGCGGAGGCGCTTGGGGCGTTGGCGCTGATTCACTTCGCGGACGAGCCCGCGCCGTCGGCCAGGGGCGTGCAGTACCAGCGGCGCTTCGAGATCGAGTGCGAGCGGCTCGTGCTGCGGCTCGACATGAACGGCGACGGGGTGGCGGAGCAGGCCAGGCGGGTGAGCGGGGGCCCGATGCACCGGGCGTGAGCGAAGGGAGGAGGAGGCATGGTGATCATCAAGCCGTCGGGCGTGACCTTCGGGACGCAGGCGTGGAGCGACGTGACGAGCGTCGTGATCGACCGCGAGGCGGAGAAGGCGGTGGTGGAATGGACGGACGCGGGGCCGCACGTGGCGTTCGCGGACGTGCCGGCGCAGCGGGTGACGGTGCGGGTGGAGCGGGTGGTGGCCTCGCCGGCGGAGGTGGAGGGGCCGCGGCCGGGCGACCTGCAGACGCTGGGCGTGCAGTGGTCGCGGGGGGTGTCGTCGGCGGCGGAGTTGGCGATGACGGCGAGGTGCGTGGTGCTGCGTGTGACGCACGAGGCGACGGGCAAGGGCGTGTCGAGGCGCGTGGAGCTGGTGGCGGTGTCGACCGACGGCGTGCGCGACCCGGTGACGATCACGCGACTCGACTGATGATCCGCATGAGGGAGGGTGCACGATGCCATCGAGCTTCAAGGGGCTGGACCTGTTCGGATCGGGGCCGCACGCGTTCGCGAGCCTTCGGGAGGGTGAGCTGGTCGTCACGGGGTTTTCGCTGGGGGGCTCGGGGGCCGGAGGGCTGGCGCTGGGGTTGGTCGACGTCGAGGTGCGGGTGCGTGGACGGCTGGTGGCGACGTCGGAGCCGGTGCTGTGGCGGCTGCGGGACGCCATCACGGCGCAGCTTGCGCACCCGCCGACGCCCGGCGTGCTGGCGGATCACTTCGGGCGACGGTGGGAGGGGATGTCGCTGGTGTGGTTCGAGCCGGCGGGGCGGACGGACCGCGGGCGAGAGAGGTCGCTGGCGTACGAGTGCGCGTTCCGGCGACTGCCCTGAGACCTGTGGAGCGTCCGAGTCGGGTTATTCACGACGATTGCGCATGGGGCGACGAGGGCCTTCCGGTACAATGGGGCGGGAGGAACGTGAGCGGTCGTGCGCATGCAGAGTCGAGGCGGGTCGAGTCGGCCATCGAGCCGCTCGAGGCGCGGACGTTGATGGCCCTGACGTCGTGGACGGGCCTGGGTGGCGACCTGCTCTGGTCGAACCCCGCCAACTGGTCGGCCAACGTGGTGCCGGGCGTCGATGACGACGTGCGGATCGACGCGGGCGCGGCGAATCCGGTGATCAGCTTCACGTCCGAGGCGGGCGGGCGGCGGGTGCGATCGCTGGAGCTTCGCGAGTCGCTGAGCGTGACGGGCGGGCAACTCACGGTGACCGCCGGTGCGCGGATGTGGGCGTCGGTCTCGCTGGCGGGGGGCGCGTTGGCGGGTCCGTCGTGGGAGTTCGCGAGCGGGACGGGCATGACGGTGTCGGGTTCGCGGACGTCGCGGCTGGTCGGTCCGACGCTCTTCACGGGTTCGCTGAGCGTGGTGAGTTCGACGCTGCGGGTGGCGGGCGACTTCGACCTCGCGGGCACGGCGACGGTGTCGTCGGGCGCGATCGACTTCGTGTCGGACATCACGCTCGACACGGGGACGTTCACGCTGGTGAACGGACGGCTGGGATTGGCGGCCGAGGGAGCGACGGCGAGGACGATGACGATCGGCCCGGGCGCGACGGTGCGAGGCCGCGGCAACGTGGGCAACGCGCTCTTCAGCGAGGGGCTGACGACGACGCTGGTGAACCGGGGCGCGATCATCGCGGACGCGTCGACGCAGTTCCTGGCGATCGCGCCGGTGGGTGCCTTTCCGTCCACCTTCGACAACCAGGGCCTGGTGCGGGCGACGGGCGGGGGGATCGCGAGGGTCGCGGCGGCGGCCATCGCGAACTACAGCGACGCATCGTTCGGCACGCTGACGGGCGGCACGTGGCGGGCCGACGCGTCGAGTTCGCTGATCCTCGACAACAGCCGCCCGGTGGCGATCAACAACGCGGACGTCCTGCTGACGGGCGCGGGCGCGACGTTCGCGAACATGACCGAGCAGCTGCGCGTGAACAACGGCTCGATCATGCTGGGCACGGGCATGCAGTGGACTCGGTACTTCGGCGTCTCGAACAACGGGCTCATCACGCTCGAGGCGAGCACGTCGCTGAGCTTCCCCGTGCAAGGCACGCACACGGGGCGGTTCGTGCTGGGTCCGATGTGCAACTTCTCGACCACGGGGTTCTCGGCGTACCTGCCGGGCACGACGTTCTCGGGGACGGGGACGCTGCAACTCACGACGGGATCGCTGCAGTTGCGGCAGATGTTCGCTGCGGGCTCGGCGGTGACGCTGAACATCGGCCGCAACGCGACGGTGACGCTCACCGAGCCGGTGACGCTGGGCGCCATCGACCTGTCGGGGCAGTTGTCGACGGGGGTGCATCGGCTGACGCTGTCGGGGGCGTACGTGCAGCGGGCGGGGTCGACGGTGTCGGTCGACGTGGCCTCGGCGCAACAGGTCGGCGCGATTCACGCGACGGGCGCGGTGACGATGGCCGGAACGCTGCGAGCGCTGTCGAGCACGGGCTTTGATCCGTCGCTTCAGGGCGCCTCGCTCTTCACCGCGGCGATCCTCCGCGGGTCGTCCCTCGCGGGCGACTTCGCGAGCGTGTCGATCGTCTCGTCGGTCCGGGGCGCCATCGCGCTGGTCAACACGGGCGTGGCGCTCGAACTGCGGCACAACATCGCCGACTACAACGCCGACGGCGGCGTCGACGGCGCGGACCTCGAACTCTTCCTCGTCGAGTGGGAACGCGGCGAGATGACCACCGACGTCAACGGCGACGGCGGCGTCGACGGGCTCGACATCGAGTCGTTCCTCACGCTCTGGATGCAAGGCGGCCGCTGAGCGGCGTCAGCGCTCCCAGCGGCGCACCGGGAAGGCCGGCGAGCCCTCGCGGAGGAAGGCGTCGAGGAAGCCCCAGGTCGCCAGCGAGTCTTCGCTCGCGGGTTCGAGCATCATGAGCGCGAGGTGGCCGAGTTCCTGCGAGGCGGGGACGAGGATGCTGCCCGCGGGGGCCTGCGTGATCGCGGGCTCGCCCGGCTCGGCGTCGATACGGACGAGGATTCGGTTCTGGAAGACGCGGCTGGCGGGCTTCGCGCCCTTGATGGCGTAGGTCGACAGCTTGAGATCGCGCGGGGCGTCGAGGCGTTCGAAGCGGATGCCGTGCCACCGCAAGCGTTCGATGATCTCAGGCGGGCAGTCGGGCGCGAGGATCCAGCCGAGCGGGCGACGGACGAAGGCGACGCCGTTGAAGCGGTCGAAGTGCTCTACGTCGTACTCGACGGTCTCGAGGGTGGGCACGCGGCGGCCGTTCTCGATGCGCTCGACCCAGCCCTTGATGCGAACGCGACCCGGCGCGGCGATCATCTCGGTGCGGACGGGGACGGGTTCGTCGACGCAGGCGATGGTGCGGGCGTCGGCGCGGTCGAGGAGCGCGCGGAGGCTGGCGGCGTCGTCGGCGAGTTGCCGAAGCGTGGCGAGAATGAAGGAGCGTTGCGCGTCGACGCGATCCTTGAAGGGGGCGTAGGTGTAGGCCTCGGTGAGGATGGAAAGGCGCGAGCGGAGGCCGACGTAGGTGGTGGAGTAGCGGGGTTCGGCGGGGAAGGTCTCCCAGCGGTCGGCGGGCGAGGGCTCGTTGGCGGCGGCGCGGTCGGGGGCGAGTTCGTGGGGGAAGTTGCCGTAGAAGAAGGAATCCCAGCCGCGGGATTGGTTGGCGGTGCGGAAGCGGTCGGCGATGGAGGGAAGGAGCGTGTCGCGGACGTGGGAGAGGACGGAGGCGTCGCCCGCGGGGTGCTTGGGGCCGCAGAAGGTCATGATGAAGCGGTGGAAGGAGCCGTCGGTGGTGTGGGCATCGATGAAGGCGTGGGCCTTCCAGCGGTGGAGGAGGTCGACGAGCGCGCGGGTCTCGGGGGCGTCGAGCTTGATGAAGTCGCGGTTGAGGTCGAGCCCTTGCGCGTTGGCGCGGGAGCCCTGGCCCTGTTCGGGGCCGTCCTGCCCGGGTCGGTTGTCGGTGCGGAAGGGTTCGTTGCCGTCGGCATTGAAGTTGGGGATGACGACGAGGACGAGTCGCTGGAGGATGGGATCGCGCGCCATGGCGAGATCGCGCGTGAGCATCATCAGGGCCTCCTTGCCGTCGACTTCGCCGGCGTGGATGTTGCCGATGGCGACGACGGTGAGCACGTCGGGCATGGCGGCACGCGCGAGGGCGTCGTCGAGGGAGGCGACAGGCGGGTCGGCGACGACGAGCATGGGGATGTCGCGGCCTTGGTGGGTCTTGCCGAGCGAGAGGCGACGGACGAGGGCGGCGGCGACGGGCATGGCGTCGCAGAAGGCGTCGACCTGGGCGTTGGTGGAGGTGGCCTTGAAGGCGGAGCGTTCCGCGCCCGCAAGGGGTTTCATGGAGGGGAGGGACGCGCCGGGCTGGGCGAGGAGGCAGGCGGCGAAGAGGGCGTGCAGCATGGGGGAGATTGTTGACGCGCGGAGCGTGAGTTGAATCGGCCGCAGGGCGAGATGCGCGAGTGGCGCTGCCGGAAGGGGCGGACGAGGAGTGGCGAGTGGTCGTCGGCCGGTTGGAAAGTCGTCTGCCCCGCTCAACACCATGCGATTCGGCGCATCGTGCCACGCCGCTCTCAGGAATAGCTCATCTTGATGGGGACGCGCTGGTTGGCGAGGCACTTCCCTCGCCCCTCGCATCGTGCGCACGTGGGAACCTCCAAGTACACTTCGTTCCAACGACCATCCGTCCTGGGCTCGAACCAGCAAGCATCGATGAAAGACCGCCACCGCGGGTCGTGTTCGACCAACATCGAGGCCAACTTGTGGCCATTCCACGGAAGCGAGAGATGCGAGCATGTGACCATCGTGTTGAAGTCGGGATAGCGATAGTGATCGCCGATGACGCATGCGTGAAGTGGATCGGGGAGACCCTCTCGCCCATCACTGAAGAGACGGACCGTCCACCTCCCTCGCTTGCGTTCGATCTCGAGGCAGTCGAAGTACGAGTTCTTCAGAATCTTCGGAGATGGAATGCCCATGTACCGTCGCGCTTGTCCGATGTCCCCGTCGATCGGCGATTTCAATTTGTTGCGCTTTGCTGTCGGCAGACGCTCCCACAGCAGATAGTCATACAAGTCATCATCGTGCGTCAGTTTCTCCAAGAGAAGGCGGTACCCGAGACGCTTCTCCCTCCCGAGTTTTCTCAAGAGGCCATCAAGCGACGGCGAGGTACCTTTCCAGATGACGGTCTTGGGCCAGTATGCCTGCCAGTAGAGGTAGATATCCATCATCCCCGACCAGCGATGTACCGCGATGCCGCTCGCATCGATTTGGAGAAAGAAGGTTTCCCCGGGATCGTCGGTGTGACTTCCAGTGAAGACCTCTTTGCTCATCCAAATGGGAGGATACTCGGAGGTGACTTGCTTTGCTTTGGGCATGACTTGTTCGCCTGCGGGGAGAGCGGCACGGGTTGCAGCCTCTGGCAAGATGTTACGAGCCGGGTGGTGAAGTGGAGGCAAGGCGGGGGGGCGTGGTGCCGGAGCGGCACATCAACGACCCGCTCAACGTGCTTCTGGTGGTGCGGATCGGCACGCTTGGGAGGGGAGGGGTTGGGACGCCGCAGGAGGGCGTTGGGCGGGATGCAACGCACGCGGAGGGCGTGCGGCGCGGATCGGGGCCCTTCCACGGGTTTCCCTCACCCGCTGCGCGGGTTCGGTCACCCGTAGCAACAGTCGTCCGCCCTTTGGGCGGCGTGCGTTTGGTGGGGGTGTGAGGCTTCTCGCGAAGGTGCGTGGGGGCTGATTTGTCGCCGGCGTTGGTGCGAACCGGGTGGTGGCCCGGGGTGCTGCTCGGTCTTGCGGGCGAGGCGACGGGCGCGGAGGGCGTGCGGCGCGGATCGGGGCCCTTCCACGGGTTTCCCTCATCCGCGTTTCGGGTTCGGTCACCCGTGGTGACGTTCGTCGGCGCGATGGCAGACGTAATACGGGGCTGCGTCCTGGTTGTCGGGGTTCTTGGTGAGGTCTTCGCCGGTGCCTTGGGCGAAGATCTCGATGGAATCGAAGCCTGCGGCCTCGAGTTGGGCGAGTTGGGCGCGGGGGCGGATGTAATAGGTTTGCAGGCCGAAGCGGTAGGTGCCGTCGTTGATGCGGGCGTGCGGGGCGTTCGCGATGCGCAGGAGGGTGCGGGCGTTGTAGAGGCGGAGGAGTGTCCAGCGGAGGAGGTCGGCGGGGAGGCGGGAGATGCCGCCGGTGCGACGCCAGCGGAGGGGGTAGCCGACGGCGTTGAGGTTGTGGGCGGAGAAGGCGAAGATGCCGCGGGGCTTGAGGAGGCGGCGGATTTCGCGAAGGGCCTTGAGGCGATCCTCGTGGGGGATGTAGTCGAGGCCGTTGAAGGAGAAGAGGACGAGGTCGAAGGAGGCCTCGTCGAAACGCTTCATGTCGCGGGCGTCGCAGTGCTCGAACTGCCACCGGGGCTGGTCGCGGAAGCGTTCGCGGCAGGCCTGCACCATGCCTTGCGCGTAATCGGTGCCGACGTATCGCTGCGCGAGGGGCGCGAAGTGGAGGGTGGTGCGACCGCCGCCGACGCCCAGATCGAGCATCGACCATTCGCCAAGGCGGGGGGCCCAGCGACTCAGGAGGGCTTGTTCGGCGCCGAAGAGTTCGGTCGCGATGGCGTAGCGACCGACGACATCGGCACGCTCGTAGGTTTGGCGGTTGCGCATGCGGGGGGAAGTGGGCGCGAGGCGTGGGGCGGGCTCATTCGAGTGCCGCGGCGCCCGAGATGATCTCGGTGAGTTCGGTGGTGATCTGGGCCTGGCGGGCGCGGTTGTAGATGAGGGTGTAGCGCTTGCCGGCCTTGCCTGCGTTGTCGGTGGCGGCCTTCATGGCGACCATTCGGGCGATGTGCTCGCTGACGACGGCGTCGTTGAAGGCCTGGAAGAGGACGGCCTTCACGCCCGCGGGGAGGATGTCGTCGAGCATCGACTTGGCGTCGGGGCTGAACTCGTAGAGGCGGGCGGCGGCCTTCTTCTCGCCCGCGGCGGCCTTGGGGCCGGCGGCGGAGGTGTCGAAGGGGAGCAGCTGCATCACGGTGGGCGTCTGGCGGCCGACGCTGAGGAACTTCATGTAGACGACGCGAACCGAGGAGATCTCGCCGGCGATGAAGCGGGCGATGTACTCGGAGGCGAGGTCCTTGACCGAGGCGTAGGTGGGCTTGTCGCCGAACTGCTGGTGGTGGCGGGTGATGCCGTAGCCGGCGAAGCGGAGGAAGCCCTGGCCCTTCTTGCCGACGACCTCGATGTCGCCCGACTTGAGGGCGGGGTTGTCGCGCATGAGTTGGGTGAGGAGGCGAAGGACGCCGCCGTTGTAGGGGCCGCACAGGCCGCGGTCGGAGGTGATGATGAGCGTGAGGGGCTTGGCGCCGGGGCGACCGGAGGCCAAGAGGGGGTGGGAGATCTCATCGCCCAAGGAGGCGGAGAGTTCGCTCAGGACGTCGAAGAGCGTCTCGGTGTAGGGCTTGGTGGCCATGGAGGCCTGCTGGGCCCTGGCGAACTTGCTCGTGGCGATCATCTGCATCGTCTTGGTGATGCGGCGGATGTTGCCGACGGCCTTGATGCGCTTCTTGATCTCGCGGGTCTTGCCCATAGGGAGAGCAGGGTAGGAAGGGTGGATGCGGGCGGTCGACGTGACGACGGGGGCCGAGGGCCGGTTTGGGGAGGGGAAGGGGGGTGGGGCTGGGCGGGCGGTGCAAGAAGGCGTGGGGCGGGGGCGTGCCCAGAGTCGGCCGGGCGGCTAAAATGCTCCCCGCGCGTGGAGGTGCGAACCTCTGTCGCGCCATGCCTATCGAAATGCGAACACAGGCCTTGTCTTCGGGGCGGGGCTGTGGGCGCAAGTCGTGCGGCATGGGGAGCTTGTGCACCGAGGGCGTGCACGAGGGGTCGCGAGCGACCTGCCCCGAACAGGGGAAAGGCCCGACGAAGAACATCCGCGCTGCGAGGGTGCAGCCGGCGAGAGAAAGGTGTTGAACGACATGTCGAAGAGCTCATCCGCCCGCACGCCCGTTGCCGCCGCCAAGGGGTCTTCCAGCAAGAAGCTCGCGCCGGCGGTCGATCCGAAGATGCGGACCAAGCCCGGGAAGATGGTGTACTACTTCGGCTCGAAGATGACCGAAGGGGCGGCGGACATGAAGGTGCTGCTGGGCGGCAAGGGCGCGAACCTGGCGGACATGACGAGCATCGGCCTGCCGGTGCCTCCGGGGTTCACGATCACGACGGACACGTGCGCGCTCTACTACCGCAACGGCCAGCGTCTGCCCCACGGGCTGATGAACGAGGTGCACAAGAACATTTCGTTCCTGGAGCAGGAGTCGGGCAAGAAGTTCGGCGACGACGGGAACCCGCTCCTGGTGTCGGTGCGTTCGGGCGCGGCGGTGAGCATGCCGGGCATGATGGACACGATCCTGAACCTGGGGCTGACGGATCGGTCGGTGGAGGGGTTGGCGACGAGCACGAAGAACGCGCGGTTCGCGTACGACGCGTACCGGCGGCTGATCAACATGTTCGGCGACGTGGTGATGGGCGTCGACCACCACCACTTCGAGGAGGCGTTCAACAAGATCAAGAAGAAGTACTCGGCGACGCTGGACACGGACGTGCCCGAGCAGGGCATGCGTGAGCTGTGCGACCAGTACAAGTCGGTGTACCAGAAGTACGTGGGCGAGGTCTTCCCGCAGAACCCGTTCAAGCAGCTGGAGCTGGCGATCGAGGCGGTGTTCAAGAGCTGGAACGGCGACCGCGCGGTGTCGTACCGGCGCATCCAGGGCATTTCGGGGCTGAACGGCACGGCGGTGAACATCCAGTCGATGGCCTATGGCAACATGGGCGAGGACTCGGGCACGGGCGTGGCCTTCACGCGGAACCCGGCGACGGGCGAGAACATCTTCTACGGCGAGTTCCTGATCAACGCCCAGGGCGAGGACGTGGTGGCGGGCATCCGCACGCCGCAGCACGTCGACCAGATGCCCAAGTGGAACAAGGAAGTCTACAAGCAGCTGCTCGACATCAAGGTGAAGCTCGAGAAGCACTACAAGGACATGCAGGACATCGAGTTCACGATCGAGCGTGGGCGGCTGTACATGCTGCAGACGCGGACGGGCAAGCGCTCGGGCGCGGCGGCGGTGCGGATTGCGTGCGACATGGTGCGCGAGAAGCTGATCGACGAGGAGACGTGCCTGCTTCGCATTCCGGCGGCGGACCTGACGCAGTTGCTGCTGCCGAGCTTCGATCCGGCCTCGAAGAAGAAGGCGGAAGTGCTGACCAAGGGCATCCCGGCGTCGCCGGG
>JBAXFU010000097.1:0-12047 GCA_037139735.1 Phycisphaerae bacterium | reverse complement strand
CCGGCTTTGCGGGCAAGCCCCCGGCGAGGCTCTTCCACGGGTTTCCCTCACCCGCAGAGCGGGTTCGGTCACCCATGGCAACATTCGTCCGCCCTCCGGGCGGCTTGCGTTGTGGTGGGGTCAGGGGAGGTGCTCGCGGACTTTGGGGAGGCGCGATTGGTCGCTCGCTGATTGAACAACCACCCGTGGATGACGACGTTGCATCGCCATCCACGGGTGTTCACGAAGTCACATGATGACGAAACCTCACGACGCCGGTCGATCACTCGTCCGCGTCGTCGTTGCCGCCGGTCGATGCCGCCAGCGGCTGCGTGAGACGGATCTCGAGCACCTTCTGGCGGATCTCCTTGAAGAGATCGGCGTTGTCCTTCAGGAACTGCTTGGCCACCTCGCGGCCCTGGCCCAGACGGATATCGCCGTAGCTAAACCACGCGCCCGACTTCTGCACCACCTTGGAATCGACCGCGAGGTCGATGAGGTCGCCCGCCTCGCTGATGCCCTCGGTGTACATGATGTCGAACTCGGCGTCGCGGAACGGAGGGGCCACCTTGTTCTTGACCACGCGAGCCCGCGTGCGGCTGCCGATCGTGACGTCGCCCTCCTTGATCGCGCCCGTGCGACGCACGTCGATGCGCACCGAGGCGTAGAACTTGAGGGCCCGGCCGCCCGTCGTCGTCTCGGGGCTGCCGAACATCACGCCGATCTTCTCGCGAATCTGGTTGATGAAGATCACCGTGCAGTTGCTGCGGGCGATGATGCCTGTCAGCTTCCGCATCGCCTGGCTCATCAGGCGGGCCTGGAGGCCCATCGACGCATCACCCATCTCGCCCTCGATTTCGGCCCTGGGCACCAAGGCCGCCACCGAGTCGACGATGATGATGTCCACCGCGTTCGATCGCACCAGCAACTCGCAGATCTCGAGGCCCTGCTCGCCCGTGTCGGGCTGGCTGACCAGCAGGTCGTCGATGTTCACACCGAGCTTGCGGGCCCACGAGGGATCCAAGGCGTGCTCCGCGTCGATCACCGCCGCCACGCCGCCTTCCTTCTGGGCGTGTGCCGCGATCGTCAACGCGAGCGTCGTCTTGCCCGACGATTCCGGGCCGAAGACCTCGATGATGCGGCCGCGAGGAATGCCCTTGCCGCCCAAGGCCAAGTCGAGCGAGAGCGAACCCGTCGAGATGCCTTGGATGGAGAGGTACGCATCCTCGTCCATCTTCATGATCGAGCCCTTGCCGAAGGTCTTCTCGATCTGGCCGACCGTCAACTCGAGGGCCTTGCGCTTGGCCTTGAGCTCCTCGGCCTGCTCGGCCGCGGCCTTGGCCGCCGCCGCGGTGGCGGGCTTGGCGGCCGGCGCAGGCTTGGCACCGTTGGCGACGCCATTCGCGCCGCCCTGGCTCGCGCCCAGCGTGCCGCCGAAGGCCACCTTCGTGCCGCCGGTCACCGTGGGGACGCCCACAGGAGCGCTGCCCTGAGGCACGCTCGACACGGGCTTGTTCTTGGGATCCTCCTTGGCAGCCTGAGCGGCCTGAGAACCCGGAGCGGCCTGAGAGGCCTGAGGGGCCGGGCTCGACGGGCGGGTGGAGGGGGGCGTGATGGAAACGGGCGCGGAAACGGGCGCGGAAACGGGACGAACTGCTTCAGCCATGGGCGGCTCCTTGTCCTTGTCGGACGCCACCGCCGGAACGGTGACGTGATTCCGACCTACTCGCCACTCGAGCGGGCCCCGATCCTTCGAGGCTCCGGTCAGAGACGGTGACGATCGTGCGTCTGACGCGTGAGGATACAGCCACCCTAACGGCATCGTCAAAGGCCGGTCAAGCGACGTGCCCGAAATTATTTGTCGGACTGACAGGAGCGATCGCGAGCCGCTCGTCACTTCTTGTCGCGGGCCTTGAGCGCGGCCTCGATGCGGAAACGCTCCGTCTGCATCATCGACAGGAACTTGGCGTCCTTCTCGAGCATGATCGCCCGATCGAGGCGATCCTTGCACCCGTCGTCCGCGAGGCGGAGGTTCTTGACCGCCAGGACCGCGCCGCGCAACGAGGGGAGCCAGTTGGCATCCTTCTCGAGCGACAGCTTGTAGTAGTCGAGCGCCTTGTCGTCGTACCCCCGCAGGTGGTACAGCGTTCCGAGATTCTCAAAGGGCGTCGGGTCCGAGGGCAGCAGGTCGCCGGCCTTGAGGAAGGCGTCCCGGGCCGGCATGAAGTCGCCCACTTCCATCAGGCACACGCCGTAGTTCACCCACACCGCGCCCAGATCGCTCTTGGCCGCGATCGACTGCTTGTACGCCTCGGCCGCCTCGGCGTACTTCTCGGCCTTGCGCAGCGATTCGCCCCGGGAGGCATGGTCCAACGCCCGGCGAAGGTCCGCCTGCACGTCGCCCTTGAGGTTCGTGCGGCTCGACTTGCACCCGCCCTGCACGGCCACGCCGCCCGCCACGGCAACCGCCAAGACGGTGCGAGCGGCGGCCGCGAGCAGGGATCGAACAACGGAACGTCGAGGGTTGGAAGCGTTCATGGAAGACGGGCCCCGGCGGTGGCGTGTGATGGCGGAATGCGTGACGACGTGCTGCATGGAGGCGTGGGGCGTGAAGGCGGTGGGCGTGAAGGGGTGAACGTCACCTGGTGTCTGGCTTCTCCCACCTCGAGAACGTGACCTGCATGAGCCACTTCTGGGCTTCGGGACGGATCGAGATCTTGTACACCTCGAGTCCGGGCATCTCGGCCGTCGCGCGATCGAGCCACGCCAGGAGCGGCTGCATCGCCTCGTCGCGGGCCTCGAACGAGGCGGTCAGGAGCACCGAGCCCAGGTCCTTGCGCTGGTCGCGCTTCACGGACTTGGGCGTGATGTTCTCCTCCTTGAGGCCCGCCGCACGGCCGATGTCGCGAAGACGCGAACGGATCGCGCCCTCCTGCTCCGCGAGGCGGGGTCCCGAATCGGCGCCTTGCAATGCCTTGAGGGCTCGCAGTTCGGCGACGTTGCTCGTGATCGTCTCGCGGTCGCGCTGCTGCTTGACCAACGCCGCACGCGAACTCGACCACGCGCTCCAACTCGAGAAGAGCCACAGGAGCGACACCGCCAGCACCAGCCCCGCGATGCCGATGAGGTAGCGGGGGTTGTTGCGACGCTCGGCCGCCGCGGCCTGCGACGCCGCGACGAACCGTTCCTCGTCGCCCGGGCGATCGATGGTGCTCATGCGCCGCCTCCCGACGGCTTGCCGCCGCCACGTTCGAGCCGGGGGGCCCACTTGGCCGTGTAGTTGATCCTGAACTTTCCCGGCCGCGACGTCGTGTCGTAGCTCGCGGGCTCCTCCCACCGCAGCACCGCCGAACCGGCGATGGCGTTGAGCGCCTCGGTCATCGCTTCGGCGTCCGACAGCGAGTTGGCGATCACGCCCAGCCGCAACACCGCCGACGAACTGCTCTCGAGGTCGATGTTCTCGAGCGAATAGTTGGGGTCGCCGGTCACCATCGAGATCGTCGCCAACTCCTCGAGCAGCGGCATGGGCGGCTCGGCCCGCTTGGGCGGCTCGGCCAGATTCCTCAGCCGCGCCACCTCGTCGGTGGTCGCCTGGAGCAGCGAATAGCCGGGGCCGGGTCGGGCATCGGGGAAGTGTTCCTTCACCAGGGCGGCCGACGCCGCCTGAATCGACGACGCCTCGTCGCGCGCCGCCGCCGCGGCCGAGCGCAGCTTGGCGGCGAGCGTGACCGCCAGCAACGCGCCGCCGGCGATCGCCAGCGACTTCCACAGGTACATGCGACGGTGGGCCCGGCCCTGCCTGGTCGACAGTCCGACCATGGCCCGACGCGGGCTGAGCGCGGCCGCCGCGTCGCGGGGCGTCGACTCGAGCCGCTCGGCGACCCGCGAGAGCGTCGTGGCCACGGGATCGTCCACCATCACCGCGTCGACGGTGGTCTGGGGCCAGTGCCTGCCCAGCGCCCGCCCGAACTCGCTCACCATCTCCGGATCGCCCGCCGTCATGATGCACGTCACGTGCGAGGGCGAACATCCGGTCTGGACCGACCAACTCAGCCACTCGGTGGCCAGCCGGTGCACCTCGTCGGCGCCGAACATGGCCGCGGGCCGCGGCTCGACGCCACCCTCCTCCGTCGTCGCGGGCACGCCCACGCGAAGCCGCATCGACCCTCCCACCAGGAGCTCGCCGGCGCGCGACCAGCACCAGACCAGCCGCCCGCGAGGCTCGATCACCACGGTGGCCACCGTGCCGGGCACGGTCTGCGCCTGGATGGGGCCCGAACCTTCCGTCACGGCCGCCGCCGCCTTCGCGCCGGGGTCCCAGGCCATCGCCATCACGTGCCAGAACGACCCGGTGGCGTCCACGGGCACCTGCTCGTCGTCGAGGGCGTCGATCAGCAGCCTCGCCGGCACGTCCGCCGCCGCCAGCACGGCGAGCCGTCGCGGGGTCTCGACGCCCGGGGCGCCCGGTCGGCGCAGGGTCGCCAACGTGGCCGAGCCGCGGAGTTGCGGGGTCACCAACGCCTCGATGGACGATTCCCCCGACGTCGGCGCGTAGAACTCGAAGGCCGCATGCCCGCGAGGCGCGTCATCACCGGCCGCCGCCCCGCCGCCGGCCCTGGCGAGGACGTTGACGATCGTGGGGTCCTCGCTCGGGGAACTGAGCCACGCGCACGTCGAACCGTCGGTGTCGAGGCAGAGCATCGCCACGCTGCCCGCGTCGCGGAGGTTTGCGAGCGACTCGCGAATCCACCGCGCCGCCTCGCGCGGATCGACGCCCGAGGGAGCCTCCTCGGCGGGGAAGGCCTGCGAGGCGGTCTGACCCACCAGACGCACCCGCTTGATCACGCTCCCGCGAGCTCCTCGCTCCAGATGGCAAATGCGAACGCTCACGCCTTACTTGGCCCCCTTCTGGAGCGCCTCGTTCTGGAACTCCTCCTCGGTCATCTTGGCGGCGGCCTCGTCGATGTCCGTCTGCGTCTTGTACTCGCCCGAGTTCTTCAGCTTCATCTGAAGCTCCGCGAACCGCTGACGCCTCGCCGGATCCGCCTGGATGTGCGGGAAGTTCGTCACCGGGCTGGCCTGGAAGTTGCCCGGCATCTGAGGGGGCATCTGCGGGGGCATCTGCGGCCTCGAGGCCGCCTTCGACGCACCGGGCTGGGCCCGAATCGCCGCCGCCCGCGCCGCCATCGCCGCCGCCGCGGGATTGCCCGCAAAGGGCGTCCCCGCACCGCCGCCGGCCGCGGCCCCACCCGCGTGCGTGACCACCTCGACGCCCTTGGGCGCCAGGTCGATGACGGTCCGGCCGCCGGGCCCTTCGAGCGTGATCGAGTCGTCGCGAATCTCTCGCACGCTCAACTCGCCCAGACGGTCGCCGACCTTGACGAAGCTCTGCTTGGCGTCCTTCACCACCAGGGCCATCCGCGACGACCCCATGGCCACCACGCCCAGATACCGGGCCGCCTCGGTCGCCGCGTGCTGGGACGGATCGGGCGTCTTGGTCGCCTCCGAGGGCGAGGGTTCGACCTTGGGAACGGAGGGCTTGTTGCCGATCATCGAGAGCCGGTCCGCGATGCCCGCAAAGTCGATGTCGGGTCGAGCGGCGGTCTCGGGCGTGGCGACATCGGGCGGCTTGACGCTCTCGAGCGTCGGAACCTTCGCCTCGGGCAACCCCAAGCCGGGCAGGTCGATCAGCAGCATCGCCACGGCAGCCACGCCGAGCGTGACGGCGATGGCGCGAGCCGTCGTCATGCGACGCCCCGCGGATCCGCGATCGATGTACGTGGTGCTCATGGCCATTCGATGCCGCCGAACCAGATCCGACCCGACCAACCGCCACGGGATCCCGACCCGAACAATACCCTCGCTCCTCCCCCGAATCCGCGACGCCCCGGGGGCGTCTCGATGGCCGCGGGACTGTGTGCCTCCTCCATCGGCAGGACCGGTCCGCGGAGACCATGTCCGAGGCCGCCCCTTCCCCCGAGCGGCGGACGCAACCCCCCAAGGTCTTCACCTCAGGGCGTCGACTGCTCGGTGCAGTCCTCCCACGAGGTGATCATGGAGTTTCGCTGCAGGGCGGTCGCCCGGTCCTTGCTGTTGCCCGAGAGGTTGCCCGAGAGCACCACCAAGCCGCAGAAGCGGCGACCGGACCTGCCCGAGTACGCGGCACGACTCCCCTGAACCTCGGCGACCACCCGCCAGAGGGAGGGCTGGGCGGTGAGCACCAACCCGAGCCGCGGGCGGATCTCCGGAGGCGCGTTCGCCTTCGTGAGGACTTCATTGAGCGATTCCTGGGAGATGGCTTCCGACTCCCTGGCGTGGAGGATCTCGTCGACGATCGACTGCACGTTCTCGCCGTCGGCCGCCGCACTCACGGCCGCCGCCAGCACCTCGGGGGGAGCGGCGTTGACGCTGACCGGGAGCGGTCCTTCGCGCCGGATGAATCGCGCCGCCTCGGGACCCGCCGCGTCCTGCAACTCGCCGACCATGGCGCGGCCGAGTTCGCGGGCCTCCTGCGACAGGCCGGCCATCTCCACGAGCACGCCCCCTTGGGCGTCGAAGAGCGACACGCGGACCATCGAGCCGTCGTCGAGGGTCATGTCGAAGGCGTGTCCGTCGAGTTCGATGGCGTCGTTCATGTTCCGACCCGCGCCCGACAGGCGGAGCCACGCCTCCACCGCCTCCTGCACGCCCTTGGAGGCATGATGAAAGGCGTATTGCTGGAGTTCGCGCTGCACGGTCAAGGCCTGGGCCACGTGGCGATCCATCATCATCGAGATCACCACGCCCGCCACCAGCACCAGCAGCAGCACGATCGGCAACGCCATCGCGCGATCACGAGACGCGAAGGTCACTTGCCACCCCCCTTGCCGCCACTCTTGTCGCCACCCTTGCCACCCGACAACACCGATCGGCTCGGCGCGATCTGACGCGCGCCGGACTTGGGATCCGACTTGGGATCCGACTTGGGCGGGGGCCCGCCCTTGCCATCCTCGGGCTTGCCCTCCTGTTGGCCCGGCATCTTCGGCCGCGGCGGCACCTCGGGCCCGCGGCCCCAGTCCACCTCGAACATCCAGTTGGCATCCAACCCCGACATCGTCTGCACCGCCACCTCGATGTACGCGGGCAACTGCTGTTCCCACGTCGCGACCATCCGCGACTTGTGCTCGCCGTCATCGAACATCGTCCACTGCACATACCGCAGGTTCGAGGCGATCAGGAACTCCGACGCCACCTCGGGCGACTCTCGCTCCGCCGGCTCGAGCCCGCTCTCTCGCGGCCTCAGCGGCACCCACCACATCTGCCACGCCCGCTCCTCCTCGGGTCGCTCCCCTCGCTCGATCGCCAACGCCTGCGCCCGCGTCAAGGGCTGCGGTCGAAGCTCGAAGGCGCCCCGCACCGCACGCACCGGCGCCACGTCCGCCTCCGTCGTCGTGCCCCCGCGTGCATCCTGCGGCTTGCCCTCCCCTTCACCCTTCTCCCGCGGCTCTTTCTCCTTGGGGTCCTTGTCCTTCTTCAGCGGACCATCGCCCTCGTCGCGACCCGCCTTGCCCTCCTTGGCCTTCGCCCGCTCGCGACGCTCCGTCAGATCGCCTCGAACGTAGAACTTGCGACGCTCTCCCATCCCGCCGTCGACGCGACCGAAGGGGTCCGACTCCTCCTGCGGCACGGGCGGATCCGAGAGCACCATCTCCAGCCGCTGCACCTTGGTCGCGTCGGCCGTCCAATCCGCCGAACCCTGCCGCCGAATCGCGATGTTCGCAAGCGCCGGATCATCCTCGAGCACCATCCGCGGCGCCACCTCCGAGGCGAGCATCTGCTTCAGGCGGCTGTCGTCGAACCTCGAGTTGGTCCCCGTCTCGCCCGCCTTGGCCTGTTCCCTGGCGGGCACCGGATCCGTCGACATCACGAAGTTGCTCGTGGCACGCTCGATCACCAGCCGCATGTTCGCCAACTCGTTGGCGTCTCGCGTCCTCGCCGAGAGGAGCGTCTCGGTGCGATCGATCTGCAGGAAGACCGCCAGCGTCGCGAGGATCACGAACCCTCCCAGCGAGGCGGCCAGCACCAGCTCAAGCATGGTGAAGCCGCCGCGACGGCGACTCGTGCGGGCGACAGGCCGTGCGGACGTCACTTCGATCCTCCCTTGGGTGCCGGGGCCTTCGAAGGTGGGCCTTTGGGCGCCGGCCCCTTGGGATTGGGCCCCTTGGGAGCGGGCTGGGACTTGCCATCGCCCGGCGTCGGCGCCGGCCCGCCGCCCGTCAGGGCCGCCAGGAACTCGCGGTACGCCTCGGGGTTCTTGAGCATCTTCTCGATGCTGTCGGGGTTGCGCAAGGCGACCGGATTGACGACCCGCGAGAGGACGTATGCGGGCACCGCGGCGTCATAGGCATAGGACCCGCCGCTCTCTTCGCCAAGCCACACTCGCACCGTCACCGAGATGATGCGGCTGAGGGTCTGCGTCGCCGTGTTCCTGGTCTGCACCGCCTCGGGTCTGGCCGGCGTGATCGTCACCGGTCGCTCGTCGTATTCCCAGCGGTACCGGTCGCGTCCGTACACGATGGGCAAGCCCTGGGCGGGCATCGATCGCTTGTCGTCGAGGTACTGCAGCGTCAGGCGATTCGCCAGTTCCGCCGCCCCGAGCCGCTGACGGTGCATCACCTGTGCCGCGAGCATGCTGTTGATGGCCTGCATGACCATCGACGTCACGACGACCAGCAGCACCACCGAGAGCACGACCTCGAGAAAGGTGAGGCCCCGTCGCGACGCCACACGCAACGTCACATGCGACGTCACACGCAACGCGCGACGCGATGCACGCGACCGGGTTGTGACACGCGAGCCGCTCATCGTCGCCTCAGCCGCACCGCCAGTCCATTGCCCTGCTCACGGCCTCTTCACGGCCTATTTACGGCCCATTCACGGCCGGGCCGTTCACTGCTTGTCCATGGTCCAGACGTCGATGTCGTCCTCGTTGCCCGGCTGGCCGTCCTCGCCGCCAGAGCCCAGCATGTACGGCTGGTCGCGGCTGCGGCCGCGGGGGTCGTACATCCACTCGCGGCCCCACGCATCCTTGAGCGGCTTGTCGTCGAGGAACTTCGTGGTGATCAGCGTCTGGAGCGTGGGCGGATAGCTGCTGTGCTGGATGTTGTACGAGGAGAGCGCGCCCTTGATCGTGCTCATGCTCGCCTTGGTCACCTGCGTCTTGGCGCGGCTGCTTGCGCCCACGAGGTTGTACGCCGCGGCAGCGATGAGAATGCCGATGATCGCCAGCACGAGCGTCAGCTCGAGCAGCGAAAAGCCCTTGGCCTGACGCCGCGTGCGGGTGCGCTTCGCCTGAGATGCCGCCGCCGAATGGATGTGATGCTGCATGATGCCTTCCGTCCGATGTCGAGACGCCCCGGTCCCGCAGACCCGCCTGACGGGTCCTGTTCGGGTTCGAGCCGCCGCGTGGTTGCCGATCCGCCCCACTGTAGTGAGCGGCCCAACCCATGGCCTTTCCCATCGGCCCGTCGCCCCTGCGGCGAACAGGACCCGCCATGCGATGTCCGTCACGCCCGGGTGTTCACGCCCGGCCGGGTGATGTTCGCGCAAAACCCTCGATCGTCCCCCCCCCCGCGGCCACCCTACGCCTCGCTCAGGAGCTGCCGCCCCGCATGCGGTCGAGCCCCTCGGGGAAGGGATAGGTCGGGAAGACCCCCACGTGGCCGAACTTCCACATCGCCGGGGCCGTGTAGACATCGCCCCGGAAGCCGGCGTTGAACATCGTCCGCAGCACGCTCTCGAAGCTCGGTTCGACGCCGTCGGGCCCGAGCAGCCGGTTGGCCTTCGCGTTCAGGAAGCTGACCGCCGCCGCGGGCTGACGCTCGCGCCGGTCGCCGAGCATCTTGCTCACCGTGCGGAAGCCCCGGTAGAGATCATCCAGCGTCAGGTGCTGTCGCCCCTTGGGGCGCAAGATGCCCAGGATCAGGATGGAATCGAGGTCGTACTTGAGCACGTAGGGCTCGCGATCGCCAGCCGCGTGCACCGAGACCGACTCCTGGAACATTCGCGCGTAGCTGGTGACGGTTCGCGGGGTCCATTGGCTCGTCTGCATCATGTCGACGAGCTGCGCGATGATGCCGTGGCTGTTGTCCTCGTCGTTCACGCCGCAGACCACGGTGCGATACCGCCCGTCGAGCAGGTCGCGGAGCAGGTCCTGGCCCCACATGATCCGCACGCGTTCGCCCGCCCGCTGCCCGCTCGCGCCGGGCAGGAGCGTCGCGTGATCGGCGAAGACGTCGCTTCGCATCAGCGTGTCGGCGTCGTCGTCATACAGGCGGCAGGCAAGTGGGGGCATGCTCATGACCGCCAACTGTACGACCCGCCCGCGGTCCCCGTGCGCGACGCATCGCTCCTCGATCCGCCGCCCCAAGGGCCCACGCGCCCCGACCGTCCGGTAGCATGGGCCGCCACACCAAGGAGGACCCATGCACGACCATGCTGCCCAGCCCATCACCCGCCTCGCGTCGCTGAGCGCCACCCTGTGGCTGCTTGCCGCCGCGGGCTGCGCCGGCCCGCAAGCGGCCCCCGACCCCGCCGGCGCGTGGACGCCCAGTCGCCACGTCGAGCATCGCCTGCTCTTTGCCCGCCCCGACCCGGCCGACGTCAACCGCCTCACGCTCCGCCACGGCTACGAGGCCCGCACACCGGCCGACCGCGCCCTCGAGATTCTCCCGGGCGACCCCGTCTCGGTCGTGGTCAACGACGTCTACCTCCCCCGCGACGCCGCGGGTCCTCGCGACGTGGTGCTGCTGCTGGACCTCAACGCGGGGGCGGGCCGAGCCCCGGAGTCCTATGCCGTCTGGTACCAACGCAACGTCCGGGGCGGGCAGAAGCTCGGCTTCGACAGTCTGCTCGTCCACAGCGAACGGGCGTGGAGTCCGGTCAACCCGCCCCGGTTCACGCTCCGGGTCATCGATGTCACCGCCGAACGCAACGCCGCCACGCGGCGCGTCTTCGAGCAACTCGAGGAATCCGTCGGCGGGCTCTCGAGCTTCGTGCCCCACCCCGCCTCGAGCGGCGCGGCCGCGGCGATCCGTGCGGCGGGCTTCGTGCTCGCGAGCCGCGCCAACACCACCATCATCGACTTCTCCCCGCAGTTCTACGCCGGCGAGTTCATCGAACGCGCCGGGCCCAACGACCTGCCCCCGTTCATGCAGGGCACGTGGCTGGTGGTGGGTCGCGAACCCATGGCGAAGGACGACGCTTCGTTCTGGCGACGCGACCTGGTGCTCGACCGTCGCAGCGGCACGATCGCCGCCAAGGACGCGCCCGACCTTGCGCTGGGCTGCCCCTACGTCCGTCTGACCATCGCGGCGGTGGACGCGGCCGTGCCCCGCGTGGTGCTCGATCACTCCTCGACGCTGTTCGCGACGCTCTCGAACCCGAACCCGAGCCCGGAGATGCTGCGTGCCGCGTCGCGCGAGATGGTGTCGAGCCTGACGGCCTTCGGCGTGCACAAGCGGTTCCTGTCGAATCGGACGATGGGCGCGCTGGCGGATCTCTTCTCGACGCTGGAGGACACGGGCCTGACCGAGGCCGACCGTGCGTTCCTGCTCCGCGTGGCCTCGAAGGTGGCCGGCGCGCCCTTCATGACCACGGCCGACGCGACCGACTGGTGGCGCACGACCGGCGCGCACGGCCGCATCGACCCGACCCAGGGCATGTGGAGACCATGAGCGATGCGTTGATGCCCTTCCACGGGTTTCCCTCACCCGCTGCGCGGGTTCGGTCACCGGTGGCACCATTCGTCCGCCCTTCGGGCGGCGTGCGTTGTGGTGAGGGTGTGAGGCTTCTCGCGAAGGGGCGTGGGGCCTGACTTCTCGCCCGCTTTGGGGCGCACCAGATGGAGCCGTGGTGCGCTGCCCGGCTTTGCGCGCGAGCCCTGGGTGCACGGGCGCGTCATGTCGCGGTGGAGGGTGGCGATCGATGCGCCACGAACGATCGCATCAGCACGCGACCCCTCGCGCGGATCGACGCCATTGCCCAATCGCGAAGCGATTCCCGAACGTAGCCGGGGGTGGCGGCGTTTC
>JBAXFU010000096.1:0-12153 GCA_037139735.1 Phycisphaerae bacterium | reverse complement strand
AACACACAAGCCCGGGGGCGACCCCGGGCTTGACACTGGCCTGATCAGGCCTTGATCCTCACGAACACGCCCGCCGGAACCACCAGGCGGTTGAGCGCCTCCACCGTGCGGGCGTTGGGCTCGATGATGTCGATGATGCGCTTGTGCGTGCGGATCTCGAACTGCTCGCGCGACTTCTTGTCGATGAACGGCGAGCGAAGCACCGTGTACCGCTCCACGCGGGTCGGCAGCGGAATCGGGCCCGCGACCTTCGCGTTGGTGCGCTTGGCGTGCTCGACGATCTCCTTGGCGGAGGCGTCCAGAGCCATGTGGTCGTAGGCTTCCATTCGAATTCGAATCTTGCCGCCGGTCATCGCACAGAGCCTTTCGGTGTACTCACCATCTCGGGGACCGTCGCTCGGCATGCCGAGCGACCATCCCGAACCACCCGATCCGCCGCGTGTTGCCAAAGAGCCGCCGGCGTCGCCGGAATGCCTTCAGAACCACCGCTCGTCGCCTTCACGCCCTCGTCGAATCGTGCCGCACAAGCACGCTCCCACGTCGTGAAGACGCCACGCCCCGGAAGGGGCAGGGAGGGAAGGATAGCGAACCCCCCGCCCAAGTCAACCCCCCGCCGCCGTCGCGCTCCCGCAGCTTCATCGCCCCGCATCCCTCGATGGCCCATGCTAACCCTAACAAAGATCGATCGCGGCGTGAAAGATGGTCCGCCATTGATCCCGGCATTCCCCCGATGCCGCCCCCGGGCCAAAGCCGACCCCCTGGCCGTCCGATCCTCTCCCGAACCCGCTCGTACGGCCATGGACGCCCCACCCCCTTCCGCCGCCCGGGCGGGGACTCCGCCGGCCAACCCCCACGCCACCCCAGCCCGATGCTCTCGTTCATCATCCCAGCCCGAAGCCAACCCGCCGAGACACGAGGCTGCCTCATCTCCATCCTCAACGCCGTCCGCTCCCTCCGCATCGAACCCTGCTGCGAGTTCATCCTCCTCGACGACCAGTCCGACCCCGTCCACGACCTTGCGGGCATCTTCCGCGAGTTCAGGGCCAACACCCCCCAGCCCGTCACGATCGGACGCTTCCGCAAGCACCAGCACTACACCGGCGTCTTCGCCTACGGCCTCTCCAAGGCCCGCGGCGAGAAAGTCTTCTTCATCTCCAACGACATGGTCGTCCCCGCCGCCTGGCTCCGCACCATCCTCGCCGTCTCCAACCTCGACCCGTCCTACGGCATCGTCCGCGGCACCGCCGACCTCGTCGACAGCCACCCCGAACACTCCGTCCTCCCCCCCCACGTCCCTCGCAACGACTGGGAAGTCGAACAGTTCGCCGAGTACATCGCCCGCCAGCACGAACTCACCCACGTCGTCGACGACATGCTCTCGGGCGACGCCGTGCTCGTCAGCCGCGCCTTGCTCGACCGCATCGGCGTCCTTGATCGCCGCTTCTTCGGCTACTTCAGCGACATCGACTTCGGCCTTCGCGCCCAGCGGGCCGGCTTCCAACTCGTGTGCGCCAAGGGCGCCTGGCTCCGCCACATCGGCGCCGGCCACATTCGCGCCGATCGCGAGGCCCAAGGCCTCACGCAGGACGAATCGCATCGCCGCCGCATGGACCTCGTGCAGACCGCCTACGCGCAGTTCCGCCAGAAGTGGGACATGAAACTGCCCGAGCAGTATCGCCTCGACCTGCCCTTCGACATGGACGCGCTGCGAAAAGTCCAGAAGCCCAAGGGCTTCGACTTCGTCGCCCCCGTCAAGGACGATCCGACGCTCATCGACCTGCTCTGAGCGAAACGACGCTCCCCAAGGCATCAACTCGACAGGATGTCCCGGGCCGTCTCGCGGATCAGCGCGCGCCGACGGAAACCTTCACCGGCACGAAGGTGGGCTTCACCTTGGCCTCGAACTCGGAGCGGTACTTCTGCATGATCGTCCGCACGGCCCAGTTGTTGCCGTCGGCCAGGCCGCAGATCGTCGTGCCCGGCATGCTGCCCATGCTCGTGGCGATCTCGAGCGCGAGATCGAGGTCCTTGGTGCGGGCCTCGCCCTGCTCGATGCGGCACATGATCTGATAGAGCCAGCCGCTACCCTCGCGACAGGGCGTGCACTGCCCGCAGCTCTCGTGCTTGAAGAATCGCGTGATGTTGCGGGCCACCGAGACCATGTCGGTCTGGTCGTCGAAGACGGTCGGGCACGCCGTGCCCAAACCCAGTACGCCGAACTTGCGACCGATGTCGAAGTCCATCGGGGCATCGTACTGGTCGGGCCCGAGCACGCCCATGCTGATGCCGCCCGCGATGGCGCCCTTGAACTTCCGCCCGCCGCGGATGCCGCCGCAGAGTTCCTCGACCAACGTGCGGAGCGGGATTCCCAACTCGCACTCGTAGCAGCCCGGCCGGTTCACGTGGCCGCTGACGCCCATGAGCTTGGTGCCGTGGCTGGGCTGGTTGTTGCCGCCCAGCGAGCTGACGACGCCCTGCTTGGTGAACCACTCCGCGCCCTGCTCGATGATGCTGGGCAGGTGGGCCACCGTCTCGACGTTGTTGATGATGGTGGGCTTGCCGAAGAGGCCCTTGATCGCGGGGAAGGGGGGCTTGATGCGGGGCCAGCCCCGCTTGCCCTCGAGGCCCTCGAGCAGCGCGGTCTCCTCGCCGCAGATGTACGCGCCCGCGCCGCGGTGGACGTGGCAGTCGACGGCGAAGGTGCCGCCTCGACCCGTCGCCGTGCCGCCGAGCAGTCCCTTGGGCCCGAAGACGCCGTTGGCGTAGGCCTCCTTGATGGCCTCTTCAAGCACGTGGGCCTGGTGGTGGTACTCGCCGCGAATGAAGATGAAGGCCGTCTTGATGCGACAGGCGTAGCAGGCGATGGCGATCCCCTCGAGCACGAGGTGGGGATCAAAGTCCATGAGCAGGCGATCCTTGAACGTGCCCGGCTCCGACTCGTCGGCGTTGATCGCGAGATACCGCTGCCCCGGGTCCTGCTCGTGGCCCTGCTCGTCGACGGCGAGCTTGGGGAGGAAGGTCCACTTGAGGCCGCAGGGGAAGCCCGCGCCGCCGCGACCGCGGAGCACCGACTTCTTGACCTCCTCCGTCACGGCGTCGGGCTTCATCGCCACCGCCTTGCGCAGACCCTGGTAGCCGCCCGTGCGGACGTACTCGTCGTACGACACGACGTGACGGCCCGCCGGATCGGCGTACGGCCAGCACGGAATCCGCTTCGTGAGGGCCGGGCCGCCCAGCGCGGAGAGGTTGGGATTGACCTTGCCCGAAGGCGTCGACGTGGTGAGACCGTTGGGGGCGAACTGCATGGCGGTGGAGCGTAGGGAGGTCGGGAGGCGGTCGGGCGTCGGCTGCGCCCTCGGGACGATGCGTCGCGGCGGCCGCCGCGAATCCATGAACGCGCGGAGTTCAGACGTACCGGTACGTGATCGGGGCTTCGATGTCAGGGTGCAGGCTGGCGTGAACCGGACAGGCATGCCCGGCCTTCTCGAGCCGCTCGCGGTGCTCCGCGGGCACCGAGGCCGGCAGCGTCACCACCACCGGCACCCGACCCAGCCGTCGCGGCGAGGGATTCATGTGCTTCTCGACGGTCGCCGTCGCCCCCGCCAGACTCACCCCGTGACGCTCGGCCACCATCGCCATCGTCGTCAGGATGCACGAGGCCAATCCCGCGGCAACCAAGTCCGTCGGCGAGAAGGCCGTCGCCTCGCCGCCGATGTCCTTGGGCGCATCGGTCCGCAGCGTCGCCCCCTCGGGATGAACGAGGTCGCACTTCTTGTTGCCGGCGTACGAAACCTTGATCTCGACCATGGCCGCAAGCGTAGCGCAACGGCCGGCGAACATCCCCCGCCTTCGCGACTCCCCCACCCGTTCAAGCGACCCCGGCAGGACTCAAACCTGCGACCCTCGCGTTCGAAGCACGATGCTCTATTCAACTGAGCTACGGGGCCAACGGTCAACGGTACGCCCGCACGACGCGTGACAAGCCCCCCAGTCGCCCCGCCCGGAACCTCCACATGCCCTCCGCCGTATCGGACTCTGCGCCCGCACCCGGCGGCACGCCGAGAGCCTCGTGCGCCCGTGATTCTCCCCAGTCGCTTGGGATTCAAGAGGTTGCAGCCACATAATCCTCGAGGACGAGCCCGCCGCATGCGATATGCTCTGGACATGACCGGCATCCGAACGCTCCGAGGGTCCATGCGTGCCGCGATCCTGATCGCCGGCCTTTTCGTCACCGGGGCCGCCGCCCAGCCCCTCCGCGTGCAACAGATCGTTCGCACGACCGCGGGCGGCACGGTCCGCGGCTATGTCGCCACCGTCGACCTGACGTCGCCCGGCGTCGAGATCGTCGTCACCGACCCGCTCCCGGCAGGCACGGGCTACGACGCGAACCTCGTTCGCACCGACACGTGGCAGGCGACCACCGGCGTGACGCTGGCGATCAACGCCAACTACTTCGGCACCTACACCTCGACCACCGCCGACGTCATCGGCCTGGCGATCTCCGACGGACGGATGATCTCGCCCGTGCGTCAGTTCGGCATCAACCCCGACCCTGCGATCATCTTCAAGAACAACGGCACGGCGGAAATCGGGTACATCGCCTCGACGCAGCTCGGCGACGTGCGCGACGCCGTGGCGGGCGTGGGCCCGAGCACGAGCGACACCGATCCGGGCACGCTGCTCGTCAGCGACGGCGTCAACACCGGCGCCACCGCCCGCGTGCAGCCCGGGACCCGCAACGCCCGCACCGCCGTGGGCCTCAATCAGGCGGGCACCCAGTTGTACATCGCCGTCGTCGACCTTCGCACCAGTTGGAGCGTCGGCATGACGCTCGCCGAACTCGCCGACTTCATGATCGAACGCGGCTCCTTCCGGGCCGTCAATCTCGACGGCGGCGGCTCCTCCTCGTTCGTCTACCAGCCCAGCCCCGGCGCGACCACCATCGTCAATCGCCCCAGCGGCGGCTCCTTTCGCGCCGTGGCGAATCACCTGGGCATCCGCATTCCCGCGCAGGCCGCCGCGTCGACGCCCCGTCAGATCCGCGGCGCGTGGCTAAGGCCTCCCAGCACCATCGCCTCGCTGGAAACGACCCTCGCCCAGCTCGCCGCCGCGAAGATCACGGACCTCTACCTCGAGACCTTCTACCACGGCGTCTCCACCGGACGTCAGGGCGTCTTCAACTCCCGCTTCGGCTTTGACTACCTCGCCGACGCCATCACCGCCGCGGCCAAGTACAACATCCGCGTCCACGCCTGGGTCGAGGCCGGCTATTGGCAGTACGGAACCAGCGGCGCGTACAACTTCGTCAGCAACCCCGAGTGGCAGTCGTGGAACATCTCCACCAACGCCACCGGCGGCGACGGCACCGCGGGTCAGGTCTTCGCCAACCTCGTCAACCCCGGCGTGCAGGCGAAGCTGCGGGCCTACTGCGCAGAACTGGCCGGCTACACGGGGCTGTGGGGCGTCCAGACCGACTACCACCGCTTCGCCCTCGACAACAGCACCACCGACGCCTACCCCGCGCCGTGGAGCTACGACACGTGGAGTCGCTCGACGTTCCAATCGCTGTACGGCGTCGATCCCTCCAGCGTCGCCGCGACGACCTCGGGCTCGCACTGGGATCGATTCCTCGCGTGGCGCCGGGCGGGCGTCTCCGCAGCCGCCAGGGAGATGCACGCGGGCATCAACTCGGTCAACAGCGGCGTGGAGTTCTCCGCGGCGATGTTCGCCACGTCGATGAGCAGCTCGGCGCAGATCGCAAAGTGCCAGGACTGGTACACCTGGGCCACCAACAACTGGGTGGAGACGCTCGTGCCGATGGCCTACGGGTCGACGACGTCGGCGATCCAGACCGACATCACCGCCACGCTCGACTTCGCCTCGGGCAAGCGGGTGGTCGCCGGGCTGGCGATCATCGCGGGCACGCGTCCCGCGCTGGTGGATCAGCTCAACGCGGTCAAGTCGCTCGGCGTCGAAAGCTTCGTGCTCTTCGACGCGCCCAGTCTTTCGACCGCCACGATCCAATCGTCGCTGAGCACGTGGGTGACCGGCACCGCGACCACGCAGCCGGGCGACTTCGACGTCAACGGCTACGTCGACGCCCGCGACCTGTCGCTCATCAACACGGTCTTCACCGGCACGCCGGTGACGGTCACGACCGCCAACCGCCGCTACGACCTCAACGCCGACAACGTTATCAACGCGACGGACGTGTCGCTCGAACGCCGCATCTTCGCCCGCCACCGCTACGGCGAGGACGGGGTGGTCGACCAGCGGGACATCGACGCCTTGCGCGCGTGCTTCGGCGCCACGGCCCCGGTGGCGGGCGTGCACCACCTTCACGACCTCGACGGCGACGGTGACGTCGACTACGCCGATCAGGTCATCCTTCACGGACTGCTCACGGTCTCGGTGCCCCCCGACCTCGACGTCAACCGCGACGGTCGCGTCTCCATCACCGACCTCTACACCCAGACGGCCCAGCCCATCGACGTAAACCGTGACGGCGTCATCAACGAGGCCGACGCGGAGTCGCTCAAGGCCGCCCTGCGAGCCGCCGAAGCCGCCGATCTCGCCGCGACCCGCCGGTGAGGCCCTTGGAAAGCCCGCACTTATCGGTCGTGCCGCCCGAAAAAGTCGTCTCGTTTTGCGGTTTCTCGCTCACGCATCCCGCCCGCTCGTTATATAACATTAAAGAGGTGTACCGCCCTGACGCGGGAACGGCGGTTGCGTCGACCGCCATCCGTTCAGCCCCGTTGGGGCTCGAGGTGCACGTCGAAATGCTCGGAGAGACCTCCCGATGAAGAAGAATCTTGCACTCGCCCTCCTCGCAGGCGCGGCCCTCTCGCTGCCCGCCGCCGCGGACGTCACCTTCACGCTCGCCTCCGACCAGGACCTGAGCGTCCTGTGCCAGACCTCGAACCCGGCCTTCTTCGTCGGCAACAACCCGAGCGTGATCTCGCTCGTGGGCGATCGCCTCTTCGTGGCCGGCTATCGCAACAACACCTCGGGCACGGGCGTCGCCGCCACCGGCCAGCTCGTCGTCGTCGAGAACATCTTCGGCGCTCGCGCCTTCCGCGCGGTGCCCTCGTCGGTCACGACCCTGCCGGGCAGCCGCGGCTTCTACGGCCTCCAGTACGACCACGGCTCCGCCCGCTCAGGCCTGCTGCTGAGCTACGACGCCGGCGGCGCGGGCGCGGAGAACTCCTTCCGCCTGTACGACGTCGACACCCAGGCCAACCCCATCCTGCGCGCTGGCGCGCCCTTGGGCCTCTCGGGCCGAGGCGGCGCGGGCCCCGCGTTCGACTACGGCGCCAACGGCCTGGGCTTCGACTACGCCGCGGCGGGCGTGGGCACCGGCGTCGGCCCCGTCATGGCCATGCTCGACTTCAGCGACTACGGCGGCATGCAGGTCAAGGGCCCCTTCGGCATCGCCCTCCGTGGCACCTACGCCCTCGACGCGCTGCAGGGCGTGATCTACAGCGGCGATTCGGTGAACGGTTCGGGCCAGTCCATCGCCCCCGTCGTCAACGGCTTCGACGGTTCGGGCATCAAGATCAGCGGCACCCTCTGGCGCGACATCTCCGTCGACCCCCGCAACGGCAACCTCGCCGTTCGCGCGAGCAACGACCTGGTCGTCGCCCGCCGCAACGCCAACAACGGCGTCGCGAACATGAAGGTCGTCTCCTGCGCCGCCGGCACGGCGTGCGACGACATCCCCTTCCAGATCATGCAGCGGTGCGAGATCCTGTACGGATCGGGCACCGGCGACATCGTCATCTACAACCAGTACCTCAGCTCCGCCATCTCGACGAATCCCTTCGCCACGTGGGTGAAGGCCGTCGACTTCAACGGTGCGGCGGTTCCGCTCGTCTTCAAGAAGCCCGACGGCACCGACTTCGTGCCCGCGACCAGCCAGGGCATCTACGACTTCTCGTGGGATCCCACCAACAGCCGCCTGGCCATCTGCGACTTCGCCAACCGTCGCGCGTACGTCTTCACCCTCGGCGCGCCCAGCACCTGTCCGGCCTGCGCCGCCGACTACAACCAGGACGGTGGCGTCGACGGCGGCGACATCGCCTCCTTCTTCCCCGACTGGGAAGCCTCCGCGGGCTGCGCCGACGTGAACCAGGACGGTGGCGTCGATGGCGGCGACATCGAAGCCTTCTTCCAGGTCTGGGAAGCCGGCGGCTGCTGAGCCCTTCGACTCACGCTCCATGCCTTCAACCGAGCGGGCGTCCCTTGCGGGACGCCCGCTCGCTTTTTCGTTCGCCCCACTACCCTCCCCTCCCGTGTCCGCACTCGCGACCAACCGCCCGCTTCTCGATGGCGCCGCTACTACCGCCGTGGCCGTCGCCAGCAACTGGTTCGCCGCCCGAGGTTGGACGCCCCGCCCCTTCCAACTCGCCGCATGGCACGCCCAGTCCAACGGTGAAAGCGGCCTGATCCAGGTGCCCACCGGCGCGGGCAAGACCTACGCCGCCGTCATGCACGCCATCGCCTGCATCGCCGCCGACGAGGCGAACGCGCCCACGCCCAGCGGCCTTCGCCTGCTCTACGTCACGCCCCTCAAGGCCGTCGCTCGCGACATCGAACTGGCCATCCGCGCCCCGATGGCCGACCTGGCCCCTCGCACGCTCGTCGAGTGCCGCACGGGCGACACCGCGGCGTCCCTGCGGTCCCGCCAGCGCGAGCGACTCCCGCACGGGCTGATCACCACCCCCGAATCGCTGAATCTGCTCCTGACGCGGGAGAGCGCCTCCGACCTGCTCGCCCGCGTGCACACCGTCGTCGTCGACGAGTGGCACGAGCTTGTGGGGAGCAAGCGAGGGTCGCTCGCCGAGTTGTCGCTGGCGCGGCTGCGTCGCTGCGCGCCGGGCGTTCGCACCTGGGCCCTCTCGGCCACGCTCTCGAACACGCTCGAGGCCGCGCGTGCCGCGTGCGCCTCCGACGCGCCGACGATCATCAGCGCCGAGTCGCGTCGGGAGATCATCGTGGACTCGGTGCTTCCGAGCGACGCCGCTCGCCTGCCCGTCGCGGGCCACATGGGGCTCGCGATGCTCCCCGAGGTCGTCGACGCGCTCGACCCCGCGGTCTCGACGCTCGTCTTCACCAACACGCGCTCGCAGGCCGAGCGTTGGTTCAACGCCATCCTCGCGCAGCGGCCCGAATGGGAGTCGCTGATGGCCCTGCATCACGGCTCGATCGACCGCGACGAGCGCGAACGCGTCGAGCGGGGGCTCAAGTCGGGCGAACTCCGCATCGTCGTCGCCACCAGTTCGCTCGACCTGGGCGTCGATTTCGCGCCCGTCGAGCGCGTCTTCCAGATCGGCTCGCCCAAGGGGATCGGCCGCCTCGTCCAGCGGGCGGGCCGCGCCGGCCACCGCCCCGGGGCCTCGTGCCGCGTCACGTGCGTGCCCACGCACGGCCTCGAGCTGCTCGAGATCGACGCGGCACGCCGCGCCATCGACGCCGGGCACGTCGAGCCCCGCACGCCGCCCCCCAAGCCCCTCGACGTGCTCGCGCAGCACATGGTCACGTGCGCCATGGGCGGGGGCTTCGTCGCAGACGAGCTGTTCGACGAGGTGCGAACCGCCCGCTCCTTCCGCGACCTCGCTCGCGAGGAGTTCGACTGGTCGCTCGCGCTCGTCGAGCGGGGCGGGGGCACCCTCGCGGCCTACCCGCAGTACCACCGCATCACGCCCGTCGACGGCCGCCATGTCGTGGTCGAGCCCCGCATCGCTCGCACCCACCGGCTCAACATCGGCACGATCGTGAGCGACGCCGCCATCGACGTCCGCTACCTCTCGGGCCGGTCGCTGGGCACGATCGAGGAGAGCTTCGTCGCCCGCCTTCGCCCGGGGCAGAAGTTCGTCTTCGCGGGCAAGGTCGTCACCTTCTCGATGATCCGTGACATGACCGCCTACGTGAAGCCCGCCAAAGGGCGCGTCGGCGCGGTCCCCGTCTGGGGAGGCACCCGCCTGCCCATCAGCGAGCCCCTGGGCGAGGGCGTCCGCGACTCGCTCGAACGCGTCGCCGCCGGAGGGGCCGACTCGCCCGAGGCCCAAGCGGCGCGAGGGCTCATCGCGATCCAGTCGAGGCACAGCCGCGTGCCCGCCCGCGACGAGTTGCTCATCGAGACCACCGAGTCGAAGGAAGGGTCGCACGCCTTTCTCTTCCCCTTCGAGGGCCGCCTCGTGCACGCGGGGCTGGCCTCCCTCATCGCGCTGCGGCTGTCGCGCGTGCGGCCCGTCACGCTCTCGATTGCCGTCAACGACTACGGCTTCGAGCTCCTCAGCCCTGACCCGTGCCCCTTCGACACGCTGCTCGACGATCGCGTCCTCTCGGCCGATCGCCTGCTCGACGACGCGCTCGAGGGGATGAACGTCAGCACGCTGGCCCGCCTGCAGTTCCGCGAGATCGCCCGCATCGCCGGGCTGATCGTGCAATCGCACCCGGGCGCCCGCGCCTCGGCCCGCCAGAATCAGGCCAGCGCGGGCCTGCTCTTCGACGTGCTGTCCGAGTTCGATCCGGGGCACCTGCTGCTGGCCCAGGCCCGCCGTGAGGTGCTCGAACGCCACTTCGAGGAAGGACGGCTCGCGCGGTGCATGTCGCGTCTGGCGTCGTCGCGCCGCGTGATGGTCCGCTGCGAGCGGTTCACGCCCCTCTCCCTGCCACTCGTCATCGAGCGTCAGGCGGCCCTGGTGTCGAGCCAGACACTGCTCGAGCGAATCGAGGCCATCCGCGATGCCTGGCGCACCTGACCCAGCCCCCCACCCCGCCCCCGCCGACCGCCTCGCGCTCGACCTCGAGGGCGAACGCATCGAGTTGCTCGCCGCCCGGGCCGCGTGGTGGCCCGCCCGTCGCACCCTTCTTGTCGCCGACATCCACTTGGGCAAGGCCGACGCCCTTCGCGCCGTCGGCGCGGCGCTCCCGCATCAGGCCATCCTCGAACGCCAGCTCCGCCAGCTCGACGCGCTGGTCGCCTGCGTCGACGCCCGGCGGCTGCTCATCCTCGGCGACGTGCTCCACGCCGCCGTGGGACTCACCGACGAGCTCGTTGGCGCGGTCGAGGCCTGGGCCGCCGCCACGCCCGTCCGGCTCGAGGCCGTGCGGGGCAACCACGACCGCGCCCTCGATCGCGTGGCCTCCCGCTGGCGCATGACGCTCCACCCGGACCTCCACGCCGAGGGGCCCTTCGACTTCACCCACCATCCGCCGTCGGCCGTGCCCGATCGCTTCACGTGGTGCGGCCACCTGCACCCGGCCGTCTCCATCGGAAGCCGTGCCGCACCCGTCAAGCTCCACTGCTTCGTGCTCGACGCCCGGGTGGCCGTGCTGCCGGCCTTCACCCTCTTTGCCTCGGGCAAGACGCTGCCCGCGGCACCGGGGCGTCGCATCGTGGCCATCGCGCAGGACTCGCTCTTCGAGCTTCCCGGGCGGCACGCCGCGTCACGCTGACGCGTCGTGCCCTGCCGCGGCTCGCAGCAGCCGCTCGTGGGCGGCCAGCCCCAGCTCCCCTCTCGCCACATCGCGGATGCGTCCGTCCTGCCCCACCAGGAAGGTCACGCGTCGCACGCCGAAGGGAATGGGCAGCCCGAAGAGGCCCCGCACGCCCCACTGCCTGGCGATCGACCCGTCCGCGTCGGCCACCAGATGAAAGGGAAGCTCATGGGCGGCACGAAACCGCTCATGCGACGCATCACCCTGCGGACTCACGCCCACCACCGTGACGCCCCTGGCCGCCAGGTCGCGATGCAGGTCGCGCACCATGCACGCCTGACGGGTGCAGACGGGCGTGAAGTCGGCGGGGTAGAAGTACACGACCACCGGCCCCTTCGCGAGCAGACCTCGCAGCGTGCCGCCGGGAACCGCCATGTCGGGAGCCGAGTCGCCGGCCTTGAGCATGGCGGAGGGTAGCGGGACTCGGCAGGCACCAGTCGGGCGGGCGGGCGCCGGTTCCGGGCACATGGGTGACAGCGATGTGCGTGGGTTTGCCGAGCCACCTCTCACTTGCGTCGGCTCAGGAGACCCAGGCACGTCAGCTCCCTTCGCCCCCATTATCGCGCGCCCAGCGCGTTGGGGGGACGGAACAGGGAACGCGGAGGAGCTCTCGCGTGGGCAGCTCGACGACGATGGGAGCGGGAGGCGGGC
>JBAXFU010000095.1:0-12246 GCA_037139735.1 Phycisphaerae bacterium | reverse complement strand
CCGGTCGATGCCGGCGATGAGATTGAGCAGCGTGGTCTTGCCGCTGCCCGAGGGCCCCATCGGCGCGAGAAAGTCGCCCGCGGGCACGTCGAGGTCGAGTTCGCGAAGCGGCGTGATGAGCGTGTCGCCCTTTCGATACGACTTCGACAGGCCCCGACAGCGGATGAGCGGGGCGACGGCCTCGGCGACAGCGACCTTCGGTTCCGACGGCATGGTCATGGCTCCTCCTTCGGCGTCGCCGCGGCTGTCGTCTCGCCGAGCACCTCGAGTCGCGTTCCGTCATGGAGCGGCCCTCGAGCCGACGCTTCCACGACGACGCGATCGGTCAGGCGAAGGCCGTCAGCGACAACGAGAAATCCGTCCCGGCTCGAGGGCGCGGTGCGAACGTCGCGGAGCCTCGCCACCGGCACGGGACCGCGGGCATCCACGAGCCACACGCGCCCCGTGCCTTCGCCGGTCGGCGTGACGACGTCCGCCGGCAGCAGGAGCGAAGGCTCGCCCGCCTGCCGTCCGTCGTCGCGCGTCGCGTGACCGCCGGTGGCCGAAGCCGCTTGCAGCTTCACCCTCACCAGCATCTCGGGTTTGAGTTCGGGCGACGGCTCGTCGAGCGCGACCTTGAACTGCACCGTGTTGCGTTGGATGTTGGCCTCGTGCACGGCGCGCGTGACGACGCCTCGGAACGTTCGGTCCGGCAGGGCCTCGGTGACGACGCTGGCGACGCTCCCGACGCCGACGCTGGCGCCATCAGCCAGGGGCACGTCGACCCGGACCTGGAGCTTCGCGGGGTCGTACACGCGGAGGACCAGGCCCGTCAGGTGACCCGTCGCGTCGCTCGTGCCCATGCTCAGTCGCGCCCCGGGCTCGACGAGCCGGGCGAGCACGACGCCGGAGACGGGCGAACGGACCTCCATGCGGGCGAGGCGGAGGGCGGCCTCGTCGACGCCCACGGCCGCGGCACGGCGTGCCGCCTGGGCCTGCGTCACCGAGGCCTGCGCCTCGAGCACCATGCGTTCGGCCGTGACGACGCGAGCCTCGAGGGCGGCCAGGCGGATCTCCATGCGTCGGAAATCACCCGCGCCAACCGCGCCGGCCGCGACCAAGTTGCGGCTGCGGGTCACCTCGTCGCGAAGTTCCTCCGCCGCGAGTCGCTCGACCTCGACCTGCGCACGCGCCGTGGCCAAGGCGGCCTCGGCACGACCCACCTCCGCCTCGCGGGCGGCATGATTCGCCTCCGCCAGTCGCACCCCCAGCCGCGCATCGTCATCGACCAGCGTGGCGACCACTTGGCCCGCCTCCACCGGCTGGCCTTCGAGTACGACAACCTCCAAGACGACCCCCTCGGCGAGCGCAGGCACGCCCGTGGCGTACGGCGCGGGCTCGATCCAGCCGGGGGCCTGCACGGTCGCGGCGTGCGTGTCGACCGACGAGCCATGACCGTCAACCCGCGTCTGGGCCGACGCAGGAATCGCAGCGACGACACGCACGGCCACCCGCGGACGCAGCGCATCGCGGGCGGCATAGGCGAGCAGCGCGACCGTCGCCAGCAGGATGGCCAGCGGCAGCAGCAGGCGAGTGGCCCACCTCGCGCGGAGGCGGGGCACGGCCGTGGCAGGGTGTTGGGACCTTTGCAGCGTGCGAAGGTCGGGCGCAGGGGCGTTCATGACGTCTCCTTGCTGGACGTGGCCACGCGGGCGAAGCGATCGTGGGCGTGGCGATGGTGGAGCACGGACCTGACGAATCATCGAGGGTCGATCGAATCGACCTAGACGATGAGCGCGCAGTGCCACCGCTGCAGATCGCGATTGGATTTCACGTGCGGCGGACGCTCGTCCCATGCCAACTTGATCGCCCAGCGGCCCCACGCGACGCACGGATGCGACTCCGGCGAGGGCCATGCGATCTCCGCGACCGGGTGCGGGTGCGACGGCAGGGAGATTCCTGCCGGTTCCACCTTCAAGCCCAAGGTGTCCACGCGGCCGCTGCACGACGGACAGTCGGGACATTCGCCGGGACGGGGCGATTCGTCGCTGGGCGCCGACTCCTCATCCGAAGCGGCGGATTCGCACCCACAGGAGTCGCAACAGGACCGAGTCTCTGCCTTGACCGTGCGCGGGCCCGGACTCAGGTCTGGACACGCATGCCCGGTGAAGGCGACCATGCGGCAGCAGCACACCGACGAGTAGACGCCGACGAGACAGGCGACCAAGATGCGAATCCACGCTTGGCGCATCGCTGTCTCGAGTATATCTCGCGACCGTGGCGATCACGCCGCCACGCCCTGATTCGTGGCGGATGGCTGATGGGCCGGATGATCACGACTCGCTCGCGGACCCCATAACGGCCGGAACGAACGAGCCTGCGGCTGCTCGGGCTCACTTCTTCGGGGCAAACGCCCCGCGGAACTGAGCTTCGTCGAAGCCGCCGGAGGCGGCGCCGGTGACGGCGTACTTGTAGAGGGCCGCCTGCACGATGACGCCCAGGGTGCTCACGACGACGGCAAGCACGACGGCAACCAGCACGAAGATCCCGCCGCCGACGATGATCGGCAGGGCCGATTCGCTCATGATCGAGAGCACGCCGCCCAGAACCAGCGTGCAGAGCAGGAGGAGGAAGACCAAGGGCGTCGTGACCGCGCCGAAGCCAAGCGTGGTGATGGCCGCCTCGCCCCACGTCTTGCGGAGCACGCCCACCGACCGCTTCACCGCGTCGACCGGCCCCACGCCCTCGACGGCGAGCACCGGCACCACGAAGTAGGTGGCGATGGCCCACGCCATGCCGATCAGCCGGACGACGAGCTGTCCCAGCCAGCCCAGACGCTCGGCCAGCATGTTGAGCAGCACCCCCACCGTCGCGTTCAGCAGCGTCCAGCCCAGGATCTGCGGCATCCGCCTGCCCGCGGCCCGAAGCCCGAAGCTCACGCTGGTGTCACGCCCCTCGAGCCGCTCGTTCGCGCAGGCGATCAGGCCGGTGTTGAAGAAGGTGGTGATGAAGAAGCTGATGAAATAGAAGCCGAACATCGCGGCGTAGTGCCACGGCTGCAGTTGATCCTCGATCTTGTGGTCCTCGCGGCTGAGCTTCTCCCAGTCGATCGATGTCACGATGGGAACGGCGAAGGAGGCGAGCACCGCCAGCGAAGCGGTGGCGGAGAAGATGGGGAAGAGCACGAGGCCCTTTTCCACCCTGAGAATGCCCCACGACTGTTTCACCAGCGCCCACGAACGACGGAATCGATCGAACATGGCATGGATCCTCCGAGCGGGCGGCACCAGTACCGCCGCCATCCATGATACTCCGCCAGAGGATGTCCCGGGCGTCAATCGGGCTCGAACGTGAAGCCGCACCGGACACCCTGCTCGCGGACGGCCTTGCGGATGGCCGAGTCGAACGTCTCGGCGCGGTCCGGGTGCTGGTCGTGCTCGCGGAGCCAATCCCGCCGGCGGCGATCGCACTCCTCGATCCTCTGTCGAATCGACGCCCGTCGCGATCTGGCTTCGTCGACCTTGGCCTTGCGCTCCGCGACCGTGAGCGAGCGGAGATCCTCGGGCAGCTCGTCGACCGGCACGGCGGCGATGTCCTTGCCGGACTCGGCGAGATCGACCAGGTCCCACTGTTCGTTGCGGTACTGACCGCTCACCTTGCTCGCTACGCGACTCATCATGCCCGATCGGCTCGACGCAAGATTGCTCCGGTCCTGCGCCACCTGTCGCGCGAGGTTCGCGCGGCCCTGCGCCCCGTAGGTGAAGGCGTAGGTGGCGTTCAACTCCTCGTTGAGAAGGAGCAAGTCCTTGTCGAAGGGCGTGGCCACTTCGCGCAGCGGAGCGGCATGATCCATCGACGAGTAGTGCCCACCGCCCAGATGGGCCGCGGAGAGCCACCCGGTGCGGGCGCCGACGTCATCGGGGCCGCAGTGCACCGTGTTGAGGAAGATGCCCCGCTCCTTGAGGCGGCCGGCCACGGGCCCGTAGTCGGTGGGTCCTTGCGTGAACTCCTCATTGCCCGCGATGATCAGGACCCGGAGGGGCAGGGCCTTGGCCGGAGCCGATGGCGGCGCCGGATCCCACGAGAGTTGGCGGAGCGCGGCGTCGAGGGCCATGCCGCAGTACTCGGCGCTGCCATCGACGCGGAGGGCAAAGAGCCGTTCGGAGACGGCGTCGAGGTCGGACGTGAAGGGCAGGACGCACCGCAGGAAGCCCTCGGAGGCGGGCAGTTCGTCGCTGCCGTACTGGTAGAGGGCGAGTTGCAGCGTGGGCCGCAGCCCCTCCTTGCGAGCCCGGGCCAGGTCATTCACCACCGCCCAGACGCGAGACCTGGCTTGGTGGATGAGTCCCTCCATGGAACCCGAGGTGTCGAGCAGGATGGCGACCTGGATGACCGGGTTGCACGCTCGCTCGGCTTCGTCCGTGACCGATCGAGTCGGTTCGGGGCCTGCCGCCGGTGCGGGAGAGGCCGTGCCGAGGAGGGAGAGAGCGACGAGGGTGGCTGCCGCGGTCCGCTTGATTCGAGTGCACATGGTGGTGCTCCTTTCCGCGGGGTGATACCTGCGAGGAGCACCGGGGTGTCGTCACTGATTTGTCACACGAACGTGCGGACGCGACGCACGGCCCTGGCCCTCACGCCGTGACGAGATCCCGCCGTTCGAGCACCCGCCGCAACGCGAGCAGCCACCACCCCCGACAGGCGGCGGCGACGAGCAACGCGCCTCCCCAGGCCCCCAAGGTCACGACTGGGGGGAACGCCTCAAGACGACCCATGAGTTCATGCCACCCGACGACCGTGCCCCACGACCCGAAGACCAGCAGGAACATGATGGCCGCCTGCCCCGCCACGTAGCCGGGAGAGATCACGGCGCCGTTGCTTCTCGCGACCCGAGCGTCGACGTCGATGGTGCGCAGGCGAATCCAACGCGCGAACGGCAGCAGGGCGAACGTCGCCAGCAGCGTCTGCGCCCACCAGCCCAACGTCGTCCCCCCATCGCCCGCGACGACGAGGTCCGCGACGATCGCCGTCGCGAGGAAGGTGACGATCACCGCGCCGAACACCACGACCTCCTCGACCTGCGTACGAAGCCAGAGCAGCCACGCCAGGCGACGTCTCGAGAGAGGCCGGTTGACGCCCAGCAGCGGCAGCACCGGCGCGGAGACCACCATCATCGACATGACGATGGCCACCGGGAAGAACGTCGAGGCAAAGTCCGCGCGAAGTTGTTCACGCAGGCAGTAGAGATACGCGTGGATGATGGCGCCCATGAACAGCATCACCACGGCCCAGTTTTTGGCCGTGGCGATCAAGCTGCCTCGCCGCTCGCCGTGAACCTCGTGAATCAGGGCTCGCAGCCAGTCGAGATCGCCATGCCGCACGGCGCGAAACCCGTCGCCTACCGGCGATGCGGTCGTGCCGAGGCGGTCCGTGAGACCGTGGAGCGCAACGTCGGGGCCCACCGCTTCGAGCCACGACCCGCGGGCCTCGAGCCCCTCGCGACGCGCGACGCTCACGTGATTCCGCCTGATCACCGAGACCATGACGGCCATCGCGACCAGCGCGCCGAACGGGCCGAACCGAGCGGCCGCCCGGTCGATCTCCGGCAACGCGAAGGAGATCATGAACATCGCGATCAACGCGATCACGCCGGCCGCCCTGCCCCGCGGCATCATGAAGCTCGCGCCCGCCGCGTACGCGAGTGCCGCCGCGATCGCGGGCGACCACGAGGCGTCGACGAGCCCGCCGTTCACCACGACGCCGAGCATCGCTCCGAAGACGACGGCGACCACGCCCCCCACCAGCATCTCGCGATTCATGATCCGCAGCAGTCGCGGCACGCTCCACGAAAACGTGCACGATCGAACCTCCCAGCACGAAGCGGCCATGACCGCCCCGATCCACGCAGCGACGCACGCCGCGATCGCGGTGGGGAGGATCGCACGCTCGAAGTCCTCGGACGCGAAGGGCGCGATCTCGCGTCGTGCCAGAAACCCCGGCCTCGAAACGCCCACGACCATCGCGCCGAGCATGCACGCCCGCAAGACCGGACGCCAGCCCTTCATCGCCCTCATCGTCACGACGGCGGTCATCGCCCACCTCCGTTCACGCCCGCGTGCGCACGATCGCCCGCCCCCGCCGTCCACACCTTGAACATCTGCGAAAGCCGCACCGGCTGCGCGTCGACCATCACGCCGTGCCGCCGCACGAAGGCCTCTCGCTCGCCGTGCGCGTCCTCGACGATCAGCACCGCGCCGGAGGACTCCACCGAGGCGTGGCGGATCCACGGCTCGGCGAAGTTCTTGCCGAAGGCCCCGCCCCCGGGCTCGCCCACGACCGGCAGCACCCGCCACTGCTGGTACCGCTCCTGCAGCGAATCGAGCGCCTCGTCGCGCACCACCCGCCCGCGGTCGAGGCAGAGGATCCAGTCGACGCTCCGCTCGATGTCGTCGAGCAGGTGCGAGGAGATCAGGATCGCGGGCTCGTCCTCGCGGAGCAGGTCGAAGAGCGTGCTGAACAGGGCTTCGCGGCTCGGCGGGTCGAGCGCGGAGGCCGGCTCGTCGAGCAGCAGCACCTCGGGGTGGTGGCACGTCGCCGTGATCACCGCCAACTTCTGCACCGAGCCCGGCGACATCGTGCCGATCCGCTGCGTCAGGTCGAGTTCGAAGGCGTCGACGAGTCGCCGCTCGCGTGCCGTGTCCCACCGCTCGTAGAAGGACCGCACGAAGTCGAGGTGGGCCTTGCCGGTCATCCACGGCAGGAAGCGATTCTCCTGGTGCACCACGCCCAGTCGCGCAAGGTCGGCGTCGCCAAGCCGCCCGCCGTCGACGCCAAAGAGCGACGCGCGGCCCGAGGTGGGCAGCGCGAGCCCTTGCAGGCATCGCAAGAGCGTCGTCTTGCCGCAGCCGTTGCGGCCGACCAGCCCGACCACGCGTCCGCGGGGCACGGCAAACGTGACGCCGTCGAGCGCAATGCGGGTGCCGAAGGTCTTGGTGAGCGATTCGGTCGAGATGGCATTCGTCGCGGTCATCGGTCGTCTCCCGGCGCATCGAGCGCCTTGCGATAGAGCTCCAACGCCTGCTGGGGCTCGATGCCCAGTTGCCGAGCCGCGGCCGCCGCGGGGCGGAGCAGGCGGGCAAGTTCCTCATGCCTCGCGTCGCCGGCCACCGACCCCGACCGCCCTCGCACCATGAGCGACAGCCCGGGCCGACGCTCGAGCACCCCCTCCTGCTCCAGCAGGGCGTACGCCTTGCTCACCGTCATGGGGTTGATCCCCAAGGTGGCGGCAAGGTCGCGGGTCGAGGGCACCTCGGCCCCCGCTCCCAGCACCCCCGCCGCCACCTGAAAGCGAACCTGCTCGCAGATCTGGCGAAAGACGGGGACTCCGGAGTTGCGTTCGAGTGTGATCAGCATGGCATTGTGTATTAGTGTAGTAATACACTAAGATGGCGTATCGGTCAAGCCCTGCGGCGACTTTCGAAGTGACTTTTTGAGTCCCTCGGCCGATAACCCGGCGACAGGGAAGTTCATCGACGCTTCAACTCACTTGACGACAAGCTCTTAGCGAGCCTGCCGACTGGGATCAAAGCCCATCTCGGCATGTCGCTTGGCGGTGCCGCCGCGGGGGATGCTGATGGGTTTCCACGCGGCCGGACCGACGAGCATGCGGGCCAGGAGCGTGATCTGGCCTTGGTGATACGCGATGTGGGCGAGGGAGCGGGCGAGGGCCTTGGCGACGGTGTGGGGCACGCCGCGGATCGTGACGGTGCGACCGAGATCGGCGTCGTTGAGGGAGGCGAGGGTGGCTTCGAGCACGCCCCACCCTTGGCTCCACGCGGCCAAGGCCGCCGCACGTCCCGCCTCTCCTTCCGGAAAGTCGTCGACGAACTCGGCCTCGCGGTCTCTCGAGGGTTTCTCGCCGTCCGTGGTGAGCAGGTCGGCGAAGCGCGAACGAAGGTTGCCTCCGACGTGCTTCATGATGACGGCGACGGCGTTGACGTCGCCATCGAGCGACCGGCGGATCTGCGCCGCGTCGAGTTGGGCGATGGCGGCCTCGGATTCACGCCGGATCTCGGCGAACTTGGACGTAAAGTCCTCGGTGATGGCGCGCGGCGAAGTCATCGATCGCACCGTAGGCCGCCGCACGCAATGCCAACCAGCCGCGTCTCGTTGAGCCCTTCCATGCACCCACTGCTCCTGCTGATCCGCATCCTGATCGCGTGGCTCTTTGGCGTCGGCACCCAGGCGACTGCGCACCAACCCCCCGCCGACGTCGCGTCTCGCTGGGTGACGCCCGCGGTGCAAGCCAAGGGCCTCTCGCAGCAGATCTTCGAAAGCAAGGCGGCGGGCGGCCGCGTCAGTTATCACATCTATCGCCCGGCGGCGTACGACCGCGAGCCGCAGCGGCGGTTCCCGGTGGTGTACTGGCTGCATGGCTCGGGGGGCGGGCTCCCGGGCGTCGCGCCGCTGGCCAAGCGCATGGACGACGCGATCGAGGCGGGCGCGGCGCCGGCGTGCCTGGTCGTCTTCGTGAACGGGCTGCCCAACGGCATGTACGTCGACTGGAAGGACGGCTCGACGCCGGTGGAGAGCATGATCGTCAAGGACTTGGTGCCTCACATCGACGCCACCTGGCGGACGATCGCGACCCGCGAGGGGCGGATGCTCGACGGCTTCAGCATGGGGGGCTACGGGGCGGCGCGGCTGGGCTTCAAGCACGCCCACCTCTTCCGCGCGGTGTCGATCATGGGCGCGGGGCCGATGCAGGAGGACCTGCTGCAGGCGCCTCGGGCCACTGCCAAGCGAGCGGAGGAGGTGTTGCGGACGGTCTACGGCAACGATCCCGCGTTCTTCCTGGCCGTCAGCCCCCGCCGCATGGCCGAAGAACACGCCGCGACGCTGCGGAGCGGTTCGCTCATTCGCATGGTGATCGGCGATCGCGACAACACGCTCGACAACAACAAGGCCTTCCACGAGCATCTCGAGCGACTGAAGATCCCGCACTCGTGGCGCGTGGTGCCTGGGGTGGGACACGATCCCGACGGCGTGATCGACGCCCTGGGCGACGATCATTGGGCCTTTTATCGCGAGGCCTTCGGCGGCGTCGCGAAGGCCGCGACTTCGCCCGACCGCGACATCACGCTGAAGGTCAAGGGCGTCGATCGCAGGGCCGTCATCGTCAACGCGCCGACCGACAGCGCGAAGCGGCCCGCGGTGATCGTGCTGCACGGGGGCATGGGCAGCGCAGACCGCATGCGACAGTCATCGGGCTTCGACGCGCTGGCGAAGTCCAAGGGCTTCATCGTGGCCTACGGCGAGGGCACGAACTTCGGCGGCGATCGCCACGGCTGGAACACGGGCCACCTGCTGCGGCGGCAGGTGAAGGACGCCGACGACATCGCCTACCTCGACGCGCTCATCGATGCGCTGATTCGCGACCACGGCGCGGACCCCGCGCGGGTCACGATGACGGGGGGCTCGAACGGCGGCATGATGACGCTCACCTACGCGGTGGCGAGACCCAAGCGTCTCGCGGCCATCGCCCCCGTGGTGGCGACCATGTTCACCTTCGACCGCGTGCCCGAAGCGCCGCTGCCGATCCTGTTGATCAACGGGGCCAAGGACGACGAAGTGCCCCTCGAAGGCGGGATGAGCCGCAACGCGCTCGTGCGCAACGCGCAGGCCACGCCCTTCAAGCCGCTGAGCGAGGTGGTGGACTTCTGGGTGAAGGCCAACCGTTCGAACCCGAAAGGGACGCTCGCGACGGTCGGCACGGTCACGACGACGACGCACGAGGCGACCGAGGGCGGGGCCGAGACGATTTTCGTGCTCGACGAGGCGGGCGGCCACGGCTGGCCTGGCACACCCGCGCGTCGCGGCGACAACAAGCCCATCGCCGCCTTCGACGGAGCGGCCAGGGTGTGGGAGTTCCTGTCGAGGCACCGACGCGAGGCCGAGACGGCGCCACCTGCAGCCAAGTGATCGACCGCAACCATCCAGACCGCGGCCGAACCGAGCCGCCTCGCTGGATCCGCGCCCTTCGACGACGAACGATCGACGATCAGGCACGGCCATCGAGCGTGCCCTCCGGACGATCGAAAGGACTCACGATGCGTTCATTGCTCAAGATCTCGCTGCCTTGCCTGCTCACTGCGACGCTCGTCGCCGCCTGCGCATCGCGGCACGCGACGGACGAACCGATCGACGCCGCCGGCACCTACACGCTGATGACGGTCGACGGCAAGGCGGTGCCCGCCACCATCTCGCACGAGGACGCCACCATCAGGGTGATGTCGGGTTCGTTCACGATCAACGCCGGCGGCACGTGCAGCACCAAGACCGAGCTCGTCGGTCCCCGGGGCGGACAACTGACCCGCGAGGTGAACGCGACCTACACCCAATCCCGCACGGAGGGCGTCGTGAAGTTCACGATGCGATGGGAAGGCTTCGGAACGACGGTCGGCACGAGCGACGGCACGACCTTCACCATGGACAATGAAGGGCTCTTGTGGGTGTATCGCAAGTGAACCGCCGCGGGCGGTCGATTCGCGAAGCCTCGACGCGGGTCCATCGCTGCGCCGCCGCAAGGCCCGTGGCGATGCCCGCCACCTGCCGATGGTGAATCCGGCCGACTGCTTCACCGATCATCCAGACAGCGTTCAACCAGAGTCACGGCGCCGTCCGGATCAGCGGCGGCGATCGAGCGATCGACCGGCATGGGAACCGGCTTCACCTGTTGACCGGTTCACAGAGAGTTCCCGCCCCGCTCCGGGTCGGCCCATCAGGGGGCGAGGGCTCGCTCCGGGTGGGCATAGACCGTCGGCCGGTCCGAGGAATTCTCCTCTCTCACTTCCGCGGGCACGTTCGCTCCTCCCAAGCCCCGGGGGAAGACGTTGCCGCCGATGGGCGCACAGTGCCCGTCGGCGAAGGCGACGTTGGCGTTGCCACCATCAACGCCCAGGTGGCGGTAGCCGATGCGACTGTTGGTCGCGCCTAGGCGGTTGTCGCGTTGACGACCGGCGTAGAGACCGTCGGCGAGCGCGACGAGCGAGGAGGGCCGCTGGAACGCGCTGAGGCGAGTCTGACGGATGGAGACGCCGTTGGTGCCCGGTCCGTAGCCGACGCTGGCGGTGTAGAACAGGTCGGGCGTGACCGCCGCCGCCGCGCCGATCGGATTGTCCGCGTTGATCCAGTACGCGACGCGAATGATGCGCTCGAATCCTCGCTCGGGGATGGTCTGCGCGATGTTGGCGTTTCCGGTGCGAAGAAAGGGCCAGTCGACCCAGCCCTTGGGGTTGTTGGGATCGGTTCCGGTCTGTCCTGAGGCGACGCCGGCGACATCGACGGTCTCGGGGCAGTAGAAGACGCTGCCCTTTCCCTGGACCGGCGCGCCGATGTAGCCGTCACGATCGAGGATGGGCACCCAGCCGTCGAGCGGCGTGTCGCCGACCACGCCCGTCATGTTGTACGAGGGCATGACGGCCTCGCGATGATCGTTCGTGTAGAGCACCAACCCCAGACCGCTCTGGCGCAGGAACGACAGGCACGCGGTGGCGCGGGCGGTGCGGCGAGACGCGCCGATCGCGGGAAGCAGGATGCCGATGAGCACCGCGATGACGGCGATGACCACGAGCAGTTCGATGAGCGTGAAGCCGCGGCGAGCGAGAGCGAATCCGACCCGAGCCGTGCGGATCGCCCGTGAACACCGGGTGGCGGCAACGCGCATGTCGCGGCGGGTGAACCGGACCAGCTTCGTGGGCCAACTGAACCCGTCGTGAAGGCTCGGGCCTGCGCATGAGGCTCGAAGGAAAGGCAGTTGCCCACGCCCGACGCCACGATCCTTGCGACGACGATTCGCCGGCCCCGTCGAGGGCGTCCCTGGACATGCCGCCGCCTGTGGCGAGAGATGCATTCGAAATCGATGTTCATCCGCCATGAAGGATTCCTCGTCGATCTTCAGCCCCGCGGACGGCGGGCACCGGCTTACTTCTCGTGCACGCGATTCGGGCTGTACGAGCAGCCCCCCGTGGACGTCGATCCGCACCACACGCACTTGTTGTTGCCGTGGCCGTGGCGATGCTTCTTGGAGGGGCTGTTGGGGCAGCCGCCGTACGCGGAGGAGCCGCAGAACTCGCACGAGCGGTCGTCGGCGACGTGCTCGTGCTTCTTGTGGGGGCTGGTCGGACACCCGCCGTAGGCGGCGGCGTTGCAATAGCGACAGCGGCTCATGGATGGCATCTCCCGTGTGAACGCGAACCGGGAAAACTCTAG
>JBAXFU010000094.1:0-12697 GCA_037139735.1 Phycisphaerae bacterium | reverse complement strand
TTCAGCCGCTCCCCGTGTCCCACCGTCCCCGGAGACTCACGTGCACACGCTGCCCGACCTCAAGAAGCTGATCGCCGACGTCCACGACCATCCCAAGCCGGGCATCGTCTTCAAGGACTTCACGCCGCTGCTGGCCGATCCCCAGGGCCTGGCGTTGGCGGTGGAACTGATGGCCAACCCGTTCCGCACCGAGCGAATCGACGCGGTGCTGGGGGCCGAGTCGCGGGGCTTCATCTTCGGCATCGCCATCGCGCAGTCGCTCTCCTCGGGGTTCATCCCGGTGCGGAAGGCGGGCAAGCTCCCTCGCAAGGTGCGGGGCGTGACCTACGCCCTCGAATACGGCACCGACACGCTGCAGATGCACGAGGACGCCGTGCGACCCGGCGCCCGGGTGCTGATCGTCGACGACCTGCTGGCGACCGGCGGCACGCTGGCGGCGTGCTGCCAACTGGCGCACGAAAGCGGCGCGGTGATCGCCGGACTCTCAGTGCTCATCGAACTCGAGTTCCTCAAGGGACGCGAACGGCTCGGCGCGTACGGCGACGTGCACTCGGTGCTGCGGTACTGAACCGCCGGCTGCAGCCGCCGCTCACTTCTTGACGCGGCGCTTGCGGACCTCGCGACGCTTCTTGACGGGCGTGGCCACCTCGGGCGCGGGGTGCTCGACCTTCTCGCCCGTGATCGGGTTGTTGAAGTGGCGTTCCTGGATCGGCACCACGCACTGGAGGATGTGCTGGAGCACGCCGGCGGGCGACCCGGTGGCGTCCACCTCGCGGATGATCTCGGCGGGGTAGTACTCGAGCACCGGGAAGGTCTCCTTCTCGTAGACCTCCCACCGCTTGCGGATCGTCTCCTCCTTGGCGTCGTCGATGCGGTTCTCCTTGAGCGCGCGGCGGCGGAGTCGCTTGATCATCTCCTCCTTGTCGGGGCAGACGAGGTGGACGATCTGCAGCACGTTGATGTGGTTCTTGAGCAGCCTCGCCTGGTTGACGTTGCGCGGGATGCCGTCGAGCACGAGGATGTCGGCGTTGGGCTTGTAGTCCGAGAGCACCGTGCGGGCGTGCATGTTCTGGTGCCACATGCGGATCGTCACGTCGTCGGGCACGAGCCGGCCGGTGCTGGAGTACTTGACGAAGGTGCGGCCGAGATCGCTCGACATGTCGAGCGTGCGGAAGACCTCGCCGCAGGAGAGGTGATAGAACCCCGGGATGTTGCCGAGGATCTTGCCCTGGGTTCCCTTGCCCGCGCCGGGGGCTCCGAAGAGCAGGATCGTCTGGAATCGCTGGGTGTTCATGTCTGCGGTTCTCCGGTCCACGCGGGCGGCAGGGGCTCCATCGCTCGACCGCCTCGGTCGCCGGGAGGGTAAGACCCTCGGCTCTTCATCGCCATGTCGCCGGCTCGTTCATCGCATCGACCCGGACCCCGAAGAATCTTGGGTTCCGCACCGACGCGGCGTCGGGTCGCCCCCGGGACCGGGGGGAACGGCTCAGTCGCCTCGGGCATGGTCAAGTTGAAGCATCGCCAAGGCGGTCAGGGTGTCGGGCGCGAACCGGAAGACCCGCTGCAGGCCGGTGATCCGCAGGACGGACATGACCTGCTCGGAGACCGCGCCGAGGACCACCGTCCGCTTGTGCGCGTCGAGCGCCTTGCGGAGCGAGAGGAGCTGCCCGAGATTCGAGCTGTTGACGTAGGAGACCTGCGAGAAGTCGAGCACGACGTGCGCGGCCCGCTCGGGCGCCTGCTCGATGAGGGAGGCAAGGCCGGAAAGCTCCTCGGAGAGGGCGGGCTCGTCGGCCAACTCGCAGACGGTGATGTCGTCGGACCAGTGCGTGGGCATGAGATGCCGCCAGGCGGCGGTGAACCGTAGTCCGGCACCGGGGCGTGCCGCAAGCCCGACGCCTCTTTGCGAGGGCTCCCGCGTGGGCTGATTCACTCAAGACCACCAACGTTCCGGGGCTGTCCCTGCGAAACCGCCGGCATGATCGGACCACTCAGGCGTCGACCGGCGTCGCGGCGGCTTCGGCGGGAGGCGCATCGCCCTCGGGGACGTGCGCCGCCGCGACGACCGCGTCGCCGTCGTTGAGCGACACGACCCGAACGCCCATGGTGCCTCGGCCGCACTCGCGGATCTCGGAGGCGGGCGTCCGAACGAGCTGGCCGCCCTTGCTGATGACGACGACATCGTCGGACGCGACGACGCCCAGGGCGGCGACGGAATCGCCGTTGCGTTCGCCGGTCTTGATGTCGGCCCTGCCCTTGCCGCCGCGGGATTGCGAGCGAGCCGGGCCCGACTCGGGCTGCACTCGATACTCGTCGATGGGCGTCCGCTTGCCGTAGCCGCGTTCGGTGATGGTGAGCAGGCAGAGCGAGGGGTCGCGGGTGATGGTTTCGCCGTCTTGGCCGAGGTCCATGGGCACGGCGACGACGCCGATGACGCGGTCGCCCTCCTCGAGCTCGATGCCCTTGACGCCCGCGGCGGGTCGGCCCATGAGCCGCACGTCCTCCTCGTTGAAGCGGATGGCCATGCCCTTGGCGGTGGCGAGCAGGAGGTCGTCGCGGCCGCCGGTCTTGGTGACGTCGAGGAGCGAATCGCCCTCCTTGAGCCCAACGGCGATGAGGCCCGAGCGGCCGACGTTGCGGTAGTCCTTGAGAGCCGTGCGCTTGACGATGCCCCCCTTGCTGACGAAGGTGAGGTAATCGCTGCCGGCCTCGAAGTCCTTGACGTTGAGGTAGGCGCACGCGCGTTCGCCGGGCTGGAGGTTGATGAGGTTGATGAAGGCGCGGCCCATGCTGGTGCGCGACATCTCGGGGATCTCGAAGACCTTCATGCGGAAGACGCGGCCGGTGTCGGTGAAGCAGAGCAGGTCGTCGTGGGTGCTGGCGACGAAGACGTGCTCGATGAAGTCGTCCTCCTTCGACTCGCTGGCGCGGATGCCCTTGCCGCCGCGGCCTTGCTGGCGGTACGTGTCGAGCGGGACACGCTTGACGTACCCGTGGTGGCTGATGGTCACGGCCACGTCGGAGACGGGGATGAGCTCGGCGATGGCGATGTCGGCCTCGCCCTCCTCGATCCGCGTGCGGCGGGGCGAGTCGAAGGCCGCCCGCATCTCGACGCAGTCGTCGCGAACCATGCCGAGGATGACGCGGCGATCGGCGAGGATCCGCTCGTACTCGCGGATCGCGTCGCTCACCTCGCGGTACTCGGCCGCGAGCTTCTCGATCTCGAGGCCGGTCAACTGGCGGAGCCGCATCGCGACGATGGTCTCGGCCTGCACGCGGGTCAGCTGCACGCCGCCGACCGGATCCGCCGCCCGGATCCGCTCGAGCAGCCGGGCCGGGAGCTTGGGCGCGTGGGGGTGGTCGGGCGCGATGCGGTAGCGACGGTCCATCAGGCGGCGGATCGCCTCCTCGCCGCTCAAGCTCGAGCGGATCAGCGAGATCACCTCGTCGAGGTCGCACACGGCGTGGATCATGCCCTCGAGCACGTGGCCCCGACGCTTGGCCTCGCGGAGCAGGTGCTCGGTGCGGCGGCGGATCACCTCGACGCGGTGCTCGACATAGCAGTCGATCATCTCGCGGAGACTGAGCGTGCGGGGCTGGTTGCGGACCAGGGCGATGTTCTGGATGCCGAAGGTCTGCTGCAGGGGCGTGAACTCGTAGAGCTGGTGCTCCACCACCCTGGGGTCCGCGCCCTTCTTGAGCTCCAGCACGATCCGCGTCGACGCCTCGCGGCCCGACTCGTCGTTGGCGTACGAGACGTCGGTGATCTTCTCCTCCTCGATGGCGTCCTTGATCGACTCGAAGAGCGTGCCTTGGCTCGTCATGTACGGGATCTCGTCGATGACGATGCGGTGACGGCCCGACTTCTCGATCTCCTCGATGCGACAGACGCCCCGCTGCACGACCTTGCCCCGGCCGTTGAGATAGGCCTCCACGATGCCCCGGCGGCCCATGATCACGCCGCCGGTGGGGAAGTCCGGGCCCTTGACGCCCAGTCGCACCACGTTGCCCGCCTCGTCGAGTTCGTCGCGCATGAGCTCGTCGAGCCCGATGGCCTTCCCCGCGAGCGTCGAGTCGATGACGCGGATGATGGCGTCGAAGATCTCCGTGGGATTGTGCGGGGGCAGGCTGGTGGCGATGCCCACCGCGATGCCCACGCCGCCGTTGATGAGCAGGTTCGGCAGCTTGGCCGGGAGCACCGTGGGCTCCATGCGAGTGCCGTCGTAGTTCTCCTGCATGTCGACGGTGCCGAGTTCGACGTCGGCCAGCATGTCGGCCGCCGCACGGTCCATGCGACACTCGGTGTAGCGGTACGAGGCAGGCGGGTCGCCCAGGATCGAGCCGAAGTTGCCCTGCGGGTCGACCATCGTGACCCGCATGCGCCATGGCTGGGCCATGAGCACCAGCGTGCCGTACAACGCGGCGTCGCCGTGCGGGTGGTAACTGCCCATGACCTCGCCGACGACCTTGGCGCACTTGATGTGCTTGCGGCCGGGCCGCACCTTGAGGTCGTTGAGGCCCCAGAGGATGCGGCGTTGGCTGGGCTTGAGCCCGTCGCGGACGTCGGGCAACGCCCGGTCCACGATGGTGCTCATCGCGTACGTCAGGTACGAGTCCTTGAGCTCGCGGACGATGTCCTGCTCGACGATCCGCTCGGGCGCGGCGGCGTCACCCTCGCCCGGCGCGGGCGCCGGCACGGGGGTCGAATCGCCGCCACCGCCCTCCCCGCCATCGGGAGACCAACATGGGGAGAAGCGTGGCGTCCGGTGCCGGTCGAACTGGGCCATGTCCGTGCAAACTCCTTGCTCTCGGCGACGCGGGCGGCGGCCGCCGCCGCGACCGTCGCGGGCGCGTCGAATCCTCGAGGCCGATCATAGGCGCAGGGGCGTTTTTCGTCCGTATTTTCCCGAGATCCGGCGTCGAATCGACGCCTTGGTCGGAGGCCGGATTCGCCGGGGGTCAGGGGGTCAACTCTCAGGGGTTGGCGGAAGGCTTGGCGGAGGCGATGGCCTCCAGACTCTCGAGGGCGTTGCAGACCGTCAGCAGGGCCAGCGAGGTGGCCTCGGGGGACTGTCGCATGTCCCAGAGCGACGCCCGCACGCCCCACATCGCCATCGAGGGGTTCGCCGCGGCATGGCACGCCGACTCGTCCATCGCGAGTTGGCGGACGAACCGCAGCGAGCGGAGCATGCGGGCGACCTGCATGGGCCGTTCGTGGGCGTCGGTGAGGCGAAGGTCCCCCGCCATCGTCGACACGAAGGCCAAGGGCCGAAGACTCTGCGAGGTGGGGAGGAGTTCGGCCGAACTGGTGAAGACGATGCCGCCGACGAGGTCGGGACCCTCTTCGCCGGCATCCTCGTCGGTCATCTGGAACTTCCAGATGAGATCCCGCATGTCGCGAAGGGCGGGGGCGGCGGGCACCTCGCCGTCGCCCGCAAGCAGCAGTTCGGACCAACCGAGCCAGGGCATGTGCTTGACGAGCAGTTCGGGGCGAGTCTCGCGGAAGATGGATCGCGTCGCGGCGCGGGCGACCGCCATCCGCTCGTCGCGGCCCGGTTCGCCGGGAACCAGCGTGGCTCGCCTGGCGAGCACGAACGCCGCGAAGGCCCGCGTGTTCGGGGGCACCTGCTCGCTCCAGCCCGCGGATGCCGAGTAGAGCATCGCCAGCGAGGCATCCTGTGCGGCGACTTCCGGGGGCGTCGCGCCCGGCTCGATTGGAGCATGCTCGTAGGGCGACATCGCCACGAGGGCGTGAAGGCAGCCGAACATCGGGCCGGCATCGACGTTGGCGAGGGGCTGCTGCTCGAGTCGCCGCGGGCCGAACCGCAGCGGTGCGGCGGCGTCCGCACCCGGCCGCACGATGCGCCACGGATCGGCACCCGCCTGGAACTTGGCCTTGACGGCGATGAAGCGGTGGATCGCGTACGTGGCGACGGCGAACTCGGCGAGGGAGGCGTCGGCAGGCTCGAAGGCGTCGCGCGAGGGGAGGTACGCGCCCCGAGGCCAATCGGGCGATGCCGATCGGCGGACGGAATCCCACCGGAGCAGCCAATCGACATGGGCATCGGCCTGGCGGCGGAGCGACTCGACGGTGATGTCCCGCTGGGCGACGACCTTGCCACCGCGGAAGAGGAAGGTGGGCTGGCCTCCGGAGTCGAGTTGGGCCAGGTGCGCCACGTGGAACTTGTAGAACGTCGCGGCCTTGGCGGCGGCGATGGCCGGGGGCTGGGCCCGCGGATCGGTTCGCACGGCCAGCAGTGGATCGCCCGACGCGGCGGAGATGGCCGCCACCAACGCGTCACCCGGGCTCATGCCGTTGACGAGCATGGTGGCGGGCGAGACGATTCGGACCACGTCGCCGATGCGGACGCCCACGCCCTCGATGCCGCGGAGGACCGTCTGGTCCGCTTCGGCATACGTGGTTGGCGAGATCGGGACCAGGTCGCCCGCGAGTTCGAGACTGATGGCGAGCCGCGAGGCGAGCGCCTTGCGTTGGGCCTCGGCGACGGCGGAGTTGCCCACGGGCAGGCGTTCGCGGGCTTCGGCGATGGCGGCCGCCGCGGCACGCCGGAGGGTCGCGCCGTCATCGGCGGCGTCATGGCCCCGCCCCACGACCCGTCCGTCGAGACGAAGCGTGACGGCGGAAGCGACAAGACGGCCTCGACGATCGGCCGGTTCGTCGAGGGAGGAGGCATCGAGGGCCTCGACGGCGCCACGGAGGGCGGCAAAGAGCCGGATGGCGTTCTCGGGCTCAGGTGGCGAGGAGGCGGCGGGCGCGGGGGGCGGCTCGCCCGCGGCGGCGATCGAGGCCTGGGCGTTGCAGAGGATCAACAGCGTCGCGACCAGACGACGGGCGATGATGCGCAGACGCCACCGATGGCGGTCGCGGCAAGGGGCCGGCGGGACCGCGGGGGCCTTGGCGAGGCTGCGGGGCGTGCCGCGAACCGTGGCGAGTCGCTGGCACGGGGCTTGTATCACTTCTCGTGCATCTGAAGAAAGGACGACCATGAAGCTCCTTCTTGCCCTTGACGACCCCCGCCGCCGCATCCTGTTGCTTTGCCTTTTCAGCTTCCTGGCGATGTGCTGACCCGAGCGAACCCGAGGAGGTGCGCCGGACGGTCTTCGCCAGGAGGCTGGAAAAGGCAAGCGGCCTCCCGGGCCGAGGCCGGTCGCACAGGATAAGCGCGGGTTGGCGGGGATCGGAGCGGGTCTCGCGGGGACTCGCCCCCGCGTCGCGGCTCAGGCGTCACGGCTCAGGCGTCGCGGCTCAGGCGTCGCGGCGCATGTCGCGGCCCATCTCGAAGGCGCGGATGAGGCAGTGCAGCGTCGCGCTGACGAGGATGACGGCGATCAGGCCGACGACGGTGAGCACCATGCCGGTGACGATGCCGGGCAGCGACGCGACGAACGCGGCGGCCCCTGTCCGCATCAGGACGAAGGCGACGACCCCGCCGATGGCGAGGGGCGTCGCCGCCCACGCGCTGCGCTTGAGATAGTGAATGGTTCGCGGATTGCGCCCGAGCACGAGGAACGCGCCGATCGCACCGACGAGCGCGGCGGCGGCGAGGCGTCCGGCGAGCCACGGCGTGATCGAGACCGAATCGACCGAGCCGCCGACCTCGAGCTTGCCCCGCACGCTGAGCCACGCAAGGAAGGCGGCGGGCCCGAAGACCAGGGCGACGCAACCGAGCGAGAGCCCGGGCGCGTCGACGAGTCGGGCGCGTGCCTCTCGCAGTCCGAGCAAGGCGGCGACGACGGCGACGGCCTCGAAGCCGATCACGAGCCACGCGGGCTTGAGCGAGACGAAGGCGGCGACGGAGATCATGGCGAGGGCCGAGAGGCCCACGCCGGCGCACGTGACGGCGAGGATGACGGAGAGCCAACGTTGAGCGGGCGGGAAGGTCATGGACACCTGAATCTTCGGCCGTCGGAGCCTGCGGGGTGGAGCGACCATGACCGTACGTCGGAAGGGGGCGGGCTGGTTCGCCCGTCCGAGGGGTGGTGCCCCGCCGAGGGGAGGGGGTGCCGCCGGGTCGGGCGGCATGAACCCCCTGCCGGGCCCGCGTCCGGGCATGACGGAGGGGGTCCGCTTTCATGGTCCACCCCGTGCGAGCCGATGTTCCAGCGGTGGTCGCGTCGCGGCCACGACGGGCCCGCACGGGCACGCCGGAAGGACCTTCGCCGGAAGGAGCTGCGCATGGGTGGCATCACGAGCTCGGTGGGCGTCTTCAGCGGGATCGACTCCGGGAAGTTGATCGAGCAGCTGTTGGCGGTCGAGGCCAGGCCCAAGGAGCTGGCCAAGTCGCGGATGGCGCAGTTCCAGCTGCAGCAGGCGTCGTACCTCGACATCGCGTCGCGGATCACGGCGATCAAGACCGCCGCGGCGGGGTTCCGCCTGAACAACACGTTCCAGTCCAAGGCGGCGACGTCGTCGAACGACAACGTGCTCAAGGCGACGGCCGACAAGGAGGCGGTGCCGGGGAACTACACGTTCCTGGTGGATCGCCTGGTCTCGACGCAGCAGGGGCTGTCGAGGGGATTCGCGAACAAGGACCTGTCGGGCGTGGGCGTGACGACGCTCTCGTTCGAGAGCGCCAAGGCGAGGCTGGACCGCGACGTCGAACTTTCGGAACTCAACGACGGGCAGGGGGTGCGTCGCGGGCGGATCATCGTGACCGACTCGGCGAATCGCGCGGCGACGATCGACCTGTCGCGGGCGACGAGCGTGAACGACGTGCTCGAGGCGATCAACGCGAACGGCACGGCGCAGGTCACGGCCTCGGTCAACGGCGGCCGCTTCGTCATTCGCGACAACGCGGGCGGCGCGATGACGGTGGCGGACGGCGCGGGCTCGTCGATGGCGACCTCGCTGGGCCTGGCGGGCGTGGCGGCGGCCGACGGGAAGGTGACGGGCAACGTGGTGTACCGGTTGAGCGGCGCGACGACGCTGGGTTCGCTCAACGACGGCAACGGGGTGGCGATCCGCGCCTCGACGTCCAACGCCTCGTCGAACTTCAAGATCAGCGTGGGCAGCACGCAGGTGGGGATCAACCTCAGCGACACGTGGGACGAGACGAAGAACCCGCCGGAGAAGAACAGCGGGCCGGTGTCGGATCTCGCGGGCGTGGTGTCGCGGATCAACGCCGCCATGACGAGCGCGGGCTTCACCGGGATCACCGCGTCAATCGACGGCGAGAACAACCGGCTCCAGATCATCGACACCACCAACACGCGGACCCTGAGCGTGATCGAGGGCTCCGACTCGACGGCGGCGGACCTTGGCCTGCCGACGACCATCAGCGGCACGATGCTCTTCGGCAACCGCGTGCTGGCGGGCATGCAGACCACGATGGTGAAGGGCCTGACGGGCTTCGCCAAGGCGACGCACGACGGGATGCTCAACTTCAAGCTCCACAACGACGCGGAGTTCTCCGCGGCGGTGGACACGTCGGGAACGGTGCAGGACATGCTCGCGGAGATCGAGGAGGCGAGCAAGGTCGGGGGCGTGAAGCGCGTGCGAGCGGAACTCGACGCCAGGGGCACGGGCGTCGTGATCACGGACCTGACGAGCGGCGCCGGCAAGCTCAAGATCACCGGAACGTCGGGACAGGACGCGGCGGCCGCACTCGGGCTCTCCACCGGCCCGACGGGCCAGGACGGGGCGTCCAAGACCAGCGGCAACCTGCAGCGTCAGTACATGAGCCGCTCGACGACGCTGACGAGCCTGAACAACGGCAAGGGCGTGGGCACGGGCGACTTCCGGATCACCGACGCCACCGGCGCCAGTTCGCTGGTGCGCGTGTCGGACGCGACCAAGACGCTGGGCGACCTGATCGACCTGATCAACAGCCGCGGCCTCAAGGTGACGGCGTCGATCAACTCGACGGGGGACGGCGTGTCGATCCGCGAGAAGCTCGCCGCGGGCGAGACGGCGGGGACGCAGAAGCTCAAGGTGGAGGAAGCGGGCTCGGCGATGGCCAAGGCGTTGAACCTGCTGGGGACGGCCTCGGACCTGGGCGCGTCGAACGCGATCGACGGCTCGTTCGAGCGGAAGGTGACGCTGACGGGCGCCGAGACGCTCCAGCAGTTGGCCGAGAAGATCAACGCGACGAAGGCGGGCGTGACGGCGAGCATCGTGCGAGACGGTTCGGGCGCATCGCCCTTCCGCCTGAGCCTGACGAGCAACCAGACCGGCAGCGCGGGGCGATTCGTCATCGACACCGGCACGGTGGACCTGGGGATCGCGACGCTTGACCGGGGCCGCGACGCCCGCGTCTTCTTCGGCAGCGCGGACGCCGCGTCGGGCATCGCCGTGACGAGCACGACCAACACGATCGACAGCGTGCTGCCGGGCGTGAAGATCGACCTCAAGGGCACGAGCGACACACCGGTCAACCTCTCGGTCGCCAGCGACGTGGGGGGCATCGAGACGGCCATCGGCGTCTTCGTCACGTCCTTCAACACGGCCATCGACCGCATCGAGTCGCAGACCAAGTACGACAAGGACTCCAACAAGCGGGCCGCCCTGCTGGGCGACAGCACGATGCTCGAGTTGCGATCGCAGCTCTACGCCACGGTGCAGAGCGTGGCCCGCGGGGCGGTCGGCCAGTACACGCGTCTGGCGGACGTGGGCATCACGATCGGCGAGGGCGCGAACCTGAAGCTCGACTCCAACCGCCTCCGCGAGGCGCTCGCGAACGACCCGGCGGCCGTCGAGGCCCTCTTCACGGCCCGGACCGTCGCGGACGACCGGCGGATCGATCTGGGCGACGGCGTGAGCGTCCGCAACCCCGCCGCGGGCACGACCTTCACCACCTTGAGCGTGATGGGCCAGATGGAGGAGCTGGGCAAGCGGTACGTCGAGGGGACGAGCGCCATCCTCTTCGCCCGCCAGGACCAGCTCCGCGACCAGGTCAAGCTCCAGCAATCGCGGATCGACGCCTTCGACGCCAAGCTCGAGGCCAAGCGACAGCTCCTCCAGACCCAGTTCACCAACATGGAAAAGTCGATCGGCAAGATGCAGAACCAGCAGAGCGCGCTGGGCAGCATCCCCCGCGCGGGCTGATCCCGCGTGCCTCCGCGACCCCGCGGCACGAACGCGACGCGTCGGTTGATTTCGCCGCCCGATCGCCCGCACTCCCTTCAGCCTCGATCCGCCAGAGCCGATACTTGCTGCATCCATGAGCCAGCCCAGCAGCTCCAAGCCCGCCTCCGCCTCGCCCCTCAACGGGGCGGCCAACGCCTACCTGCGGACCAAGGTCCTCAGCGCGTCGCCCCAGGAACTGCGGCTGATGCTCCTCGACGGCGCGATCAAGTTCGGCAACCAGGGCCGCGAGGCGTTGGTCCGCAAGGACTTCGAGACGAGCTTCAACGGCTTCAGCCAGTGCCGCGAGATCATCATCGAGCTGATGACCTCCATCCGCCCCGACTGCGACCGCGACCTCTCGGAGAAGGTTCGTTCCCTCTACGGGTTCATGTACAAGCACCTGGTCGAGGGCGTGCACGAGAAGGACTTCGCGAAGATCGACGAGGTGCTCCGCCTGCTCGCGTACGAGCGTGAGACCTGGGTGATGGCCATGGAGAAGGTCGCCGCCGACAAGGCCACGACCGCCCCCGCCGCCGGCGAGCCGGCCGGCAAGATCGCGCCCGCCCCGGGCCTCTCCAACCTCGCCGCCTGAACCCCCGCGGGGCGCGCACTACGGTTCCCGCGCCATGCCTCCCGCGACATTGACGATCGCCGGCACGCTCTTGCTCCCGCAGGGTGAACGCTCCGTGCGCCTTGGCGACGCCTGCGGCCACGTCGTGATCGAAGGCCCGCGGGTTCGCGTCGTCGAAGCCGCACGCACGGCGCCGGCGCCCGACCTGGGCGACGAGGGGTGCATCGTCATCCCCGCCTTCACCGACTGCCACCTGCACCTCCCGCAGTTCGACGTCATCGGCGTCGACGGGCTCGAACTGCTCGACTGGCTCGAGCGCGCCGTCTTCCCGGCGGAGATGAAGTGGGCCGACGTCGACTTCGCCCAAGGCATGGCGGCACGCGTCGCCGACGAACTCCTCTCCTTCGGCACCACCGCCGTCGCGGCGTACGGCACCAGCCACTTTGCCGCCACGCAGGCCGCCATCGACGCGATCGCCGCCAAGGGCCTCTCCGGGCATGTCGGTCAGTCGCTGATGGATCGCAACGGTCCCGCGGCCCTGCTCGTCCCCGCGCCCGCCGCCCTCTCGCAGGCCGCGTCGCTGAGACCCAAGGGCCGCATCACCCCCGCCGTCACCCCGCGCTTCGCCGTCGCGTGCTCCGACGCGCTTCTCGCCGGCTGCGGCACGCTCGCCAAACGAACCGGCTGGCTCGTCCAGACCCACCTCGCCGAGACGATCCGTGAGATCGAGACCATGCGGGGTCTGCACCCGGGCCTCACCTACACGCAGGTCTACGACCGCGCCGGCCTGCTCACGCCCCGCACCATCCTCGGGCACGGCATTCATCTCGATGACGCCGACCGGACGCTGCTCGCCGAGCGCGGCGCGGCGGTGGCCCATTGCCCCGCCGCCAACCGCTTCCTCGACGCGGGCGAGATGGACCTGGCCCGTCACGTCTCCAGGGGCGTGAGCACGTGCCTTGGGAGCGACGTGGGCGCGGGACCCGATCGCTCGATGGTCCGCGTGGCGAGGGGCATGATCGACGCCGCCAAGCAGGTGG
>JBAXFU010000093.1:0-12766 GCA_037139735.1 Phycisphaerae bacterium | reverse complement strand
GTCGGTCGCCGCCAACCCCGCGGCGATCGCCACGGCCGCCGCCACGCCCCACGCGGCATGTCGCGATCGGCCCTGTCCGGCCGCTCGCTGCGACCGCAGGTTCCGCCTCGCTTCCACCGCCGACATCACGTCGATGCGCAGCGCCGACCCGGGTTGCCTCCAAGGCGTCGCCCGACGGTCCGCCAGTTCGGCATCCACCGCCGCCTGCTCGTGAAGCACGCTCGCCTCGACGCCGCCGGGTGCGGCGTCGCGCACGCGGTCGTCCAATCGACGCGTGACGCGGCATGCCTGACCGACCATTCGCATCGCTCGCCACGGGTTCATGCCGACCGCTCCCCCTTCTCCCTCTCCCCGGTCGCCTCGCGGTCGTCGGCCAGGCCCGCTTCGCGTGCCGCCTGCGCCAGCCGCTGCCTGGCCCGAAACAGCGTCACTCGCACGCCCACCTGGGTGCGGCCGGTGACCTGGGCGATCTCGCCGATGCTCATGTCCTCCGCGTACCGCAGCCACAGGGTCGTGTGCTGCTCATCGCCGAGCACCCGCTCCGCGAGCGACCAGAGTCGGGCGCCGCGCTGCGCGACATGCTCGGCGTGTCCGGCGTCGGGGTCGTCGCGGCCCACGCGGTCCGCCACCTCCACCGGCCCCGCGGGACGCCGCCGGCGATGCGCCGTGACCGCCATCCGCGAGGCGATCGTGAAGATCCACGTCGAGAATCGCCACGTCGGGTCGTAGCGACCGATCCGCTCCCACGCGCGGACGAAGGCGTCTTGCGAGATGTCCTCCGCCGCGGCGGCCGATCCCGTGCGTCGAAGCAGGAAGTTGAAGAGTCGCGACTCGAACCTCGTCACCAGTTCGGCGAAGGCACCGACGTGATCGCGCTGGGCCATCACCGCCAGTTCCTCGTCGCTGCGGTCGGCGAGCGACAAGGTCGCGGGGTGCACCTCCACGGGCGCATGCCCGGCGGCATGGACGCGGCCGGTCATCGCTTGACGCCCTCCCCGTCGATGTTCGGCGTGGTCGATGGCTCGGTTTTCGCCATGTCTCGCCGCGACCTGGCCGCTTCCATCCCGCGACGAAGCATGAGGGTCATCGCCGCCGCGAAGCGGTCTGGGTCGTGATCGGAGACGACGTCGCAGCGATGGTCGCGGGCCGCGATCGAGACGCCCTTGGCCAGTTCGGCCATCAGGGAGGCGTCCTCGCCGGGTTGCTCGCCCTCGCGAGGCGAGGCGTTGAGGGCGAGGATGCCCTGCGCCATGTGCTGCACCTTCACGGCCGTCGCCGCGTCGGCCGTGTCGATGACGGCGCGGCCGTAGACGCGCATCTGTGCGGCCCCGGGCGCCACCGGCGCATGACCGATGTCGATCACGAGCGAGCGGGCCGCCTGCAGGATGGCCGCGCTGGGCGCGGGGCGGCCCGGCTGGGCGTTCAGGTCGCCGCAGGAAAAGAAGACCATCGAGCCGATCTGCGGCTCCAGGGGCGGCATGACGCCCGGATCGGGGCCGCCCGCCCGCGCCGTCAGCGCGTGAATCCCGCTGGCGAGCCCTTCCTTGCTCCGGGCGACCGCGAGGAAACGCTCGCCTTCGCGACGCCCCGGATAGACCGCCGCACGCTTGTCCCCGCGACGCGTCCGCCACACGTGGATCGGCACGCCTTCGGGGCTGATCTCGCTGCGATACCCCTGCGGATCCGCCTTCGAGAGGCGTTCGCCCAGGTGATCGGCCGCGTCGCTGGTCGTGAGGATCAGCACCGACTCGCGGTCGGGGCCGGGAAGCCCGAAGAGCGTCACCGACTTCAGGTCGCGCGTGGGCGAAATGCCCATCTCGGCTTCCATCCTCGCCAGCGGACCGCGGCGTTCGCTCGCCACCAGCGAGAGCATCGGCTCGCCCGCCGGCGTGTTCCGGGCGGCGTCCATGTCAAGGTGCACCAGCCAGATCGCGCCCGGATCCACGATCGAGCGATCCAACGGGCCCGCCCAGGCACGCGCGTGCATCACCGTCGCGGCTGCGATGCCGACCCATGCCGTGGCCGAGTTGATCAGGTTCACATGCCGCATGACGCCTGCCGCCGATGTACGCGCCTTTGCCCCGAAATGTTACCCCGACCCCGACCCCGACCTCGACCCCGGCCGCCGCCCGCGGTCGGCCCGGGCGCTTTCGCCCCATAACCGCGACCGAACGAGCGGGCGTCAAGGGAGCCTGGCAAGAAACGCGGGTTCCTGCAAGATTGGCGCTTGCATCACGAAGTCGGATGGATCAGAGTGGGACCCTGGGAAGGAGAGAAGACGATGAATGCACGGACAATCGCGGCCTTGGCGTTGGTGGCGGGTCTTGGACTGGCGGCAGGGGTCGCCCGTGGTTCGGACGAGATCCGCGCGTGGAACGAGCAACTCCTCTCGAGCATCTCGTCGACGGGGCAAGGGCCTCCGCTGGCGGCCCGCGCCATGGCGATGACCCATCTGGCCATGTTCGAGGCGGTCAACTCCGTCGATCGCAGGTACGCGCCCTACCGCGGGCACTACGAGACGGCCGCGGGCACGAGCAAGGAGGCCGCCGCGGCACAGGCGGCCCGCGACGTGCTTGCCGCGGTCTATCCGTCGCGGGTGGCGACGTTCGACGCCCAGTTGGCCTCGTCGTTGGCGGCGGTGCCGGAGGGTCCGGGGAAGGCGGCGGGCGTCGAGTTGGGGCGGCTTGCCGCGGCGGGGATGCTCCAGCGTCGCGCGGGTGACGGCTCGTCGACGGTGGTGCCGGTGACGCCCGGCACGCTCCCGGGGCAATGGCGGCCCACGGCACCGGCGTACTTGCCGGGCGCGTTTGCGCAGATGGCCTCATGCACGCCCTTTGCGATGTCTTCGCCCGCGCAGTTCCGGCCGGCCGCGCCTCCTTCGCTGCACAGCGCGGCCTATGCGTCGTCGTTGGACCAGGTGCGGCGATTGGGTTCGGCAACCAGCACGGAGCGAACGCCCGAACAGACGGACATTGCGCGGGTCTGGGCCTTCGGCGCGGGGACGATCACGCCTCCCGGCGCGTGGAACCGGGTCGCCCAGCAGGTGGCCGCGAGCCGCGGCATGGGCATCGACGAATCGGCCCGCATGTTCGCCCTCCTGGGGATGGCCGAGGCGGACGCGGCGATCAGCGCGTGGGATTGCAAGAACTCGTACGGCCTGTGGCGGCCGATCACGGCGATCCGCGAGGCAGCCACCGACGGCAACGACGCGACGACCGCCGATCCGTCGTGGCTGCCATTGCTGACGACGCCGAACTTTCAGTCGTACACCTCCGGCCACAGCACGTTCAGTTCGGCCGCCGCGGCGGTGCTGCGGGCGGTGACGGGGTCGGATGCGGCGGCCTTCAGCATCGACGGGGCGGGGATCACGCGGAGCTTCACGAGCTTCGCCGCGGCGGCGGAGGAGGCGGGCATGAGCCGCATCTACGGCGGCATCCACTTCGACTTCGACAACACCGAGGGGCTGTCGTGCGGCGCCGCGTTGGGCGACTGGGCCGTCATGAACTCCCTGCAAGCACCCGCGCCGGGCGTGATGATGGCGGCGGGCGTGGCCGGCCTGGCGGCCCTGTCGCGTCGGCGACGCTGAGAGGCGCGGCGGTCGCGGGCTCGATATCATCGTTGCAGCATGGAGTTTCCAGCAACGGCGATGATTCCTGTGGCGTTCCTCAGCGGCTCGATTCCGACGGGCCTGCTCATCGGTCGGGCCAAGGGCATCGACATCCGTCAGCACGGCTCCAGGAACATCGGCGCCACCAACGTCGGCCGGGTGCTGGGGAAGCCGTGGTTCTTCGTCTGCTTCGCCGTCGACTTCCTCAAGGGATGCCTGCCCACGCTGGCGGCCGGCCACCTGATGGGTGTGCTGGGCTCCATGGATCCCTCGCCCGCGGCGGCATGGACATGGCTGGCGGTCATGATGGCCGCGGTGCTGGGCAACGTCCTCAACCCGTGGCTGGGGTTCAAGGGCGGCAAGGGCGTGGCGACCTCGATCGGCGCGATGGCGGGCGTCTTCCCGCCGTTGGCGGCGCCGGGCGCGGCGATCTTCGTCGTCTGGTTGGCGATGCGACGGGCGTTTGGCTATGTGAGTCTGGCGTCGATCGTCGCGGGCCTGGCCCTTGCGCCCATCACGGCATGCCTGTTCGTCGCGTGGGGTTCGGCGCGGGGGATGTGGCCCTTCGTGGCGGTGGCGACGGTGTTGGGCGTGCTGGTGGTCTGGACGCACCGGGCGAACATCGCGAGGCTGCGGGCGGGCACCGAGCCCAAGGCGGGCGTGCGCGTGAACGCCGAGCCCGCGAAGGCCTGACGTCGCGAAGGCCTGACGTCGCAAAGGCCTGATTTCGTGACATGGCCGGCGATGGCGTTCGAGGGGCGGGGTGGCCTCAGGCGAGGTCGTCGTCGGTGGCGGCGCCCAGGCGTCCGTGAGCGATGGGGCGGGTGGCGGTCTCGACGAAGCGGGCCTGCTCGAGGACGAGGGGGCAGTCCTTGCCGCGGGCGTTCAGTTCGGCGATCATCTCGGGCCTGATGAGGCTGCGGCGGAAGACGTGCCAGAAGGCGCGGCGGACGAGGGTGATCTGGTCGCGGGGCACGCCCGAGCGGCGGAGGCCGACGAGGTTGATGGAGGCGACGCAGTTGCGTTCGGCGACGACGCAGAAGGGTGGCACGTCCATGGAGACGCCGACGTTGCCGGTGATGAAGGCCATGCGACCGACGCGGACGAACTGGTGAACGGCGGCATTGCCGCTGAGGATGACGTTGTCCTCGAGCAGGGAGTGACCGCCGAGCATGGCGCTGTTGGCGAGGATGCATCCGTTGCCGATGGTGGCGTCGTGGCCCGCGTGGCTGGCGACCATCATGAGGACCTTGTCGCCCACGCGCGTGGGCTTGTCGGTCTTGGTGGCGGCATGGATGGTGACGTGCTCGCGGAGGATGCAATCGGCCCCGACGACGACGCCGGCGGTGGGGTCGCCCATCTTGAACTTGAAGTCCTGGCCGGGGAAGCCGATGGCGGAACCGGGATAGAGCGTGGTGCGGGGTCCGATCGAGACGGGGCCCTCGATCGTGACGTGGGAGATGAGGCGGACGCCTTCGGCCAGGGAGACCTTGCCGTTCAGGATGCAGAAGGGGCCGATGACCACGTCGGCGGCGAGTTGGACCTCCGGGCCGACGATGGCGGTGGGGTGAATGGTCGCTGGCATGGGGGAGGATGCTAGGGGGCAGCGGGGCGGGGCATCCCGTCCGAAAGGCAAACGTGGCGTGACGGGGGGAGCGGGGAGTCAGAACCGGGGGGTCGGGAGGACCGTATCGATGACCGGGGCGCGCCCCGGGGCAACAACCGGGCTTGGCGTGCCGATGTAGAGGCGTCACGAACCGTCCCACTTCGAGAGAACATCATCATGTGCGGAATCGTCGCCTACGTCGGGAAGAAGCCCTGTCAGTCGCTGCTGCTCGAGGGTCTCAAGCGATTGGAGTATCGCGGGTACGACTCGGCGGGGATCGCGGTGATCCAGGACGGGGCGTTGCGGCTGTGCAAGGCGGTGGGGCGGGTGTCGAACCTCGAGGACAAGCTCGAGTCGATCGGCAACTTCGCGGGGACGATCGGCCTGTGCCACACGCGGTGGGCGACGCACGGCGGGGTGACGGAGGCCAACGCGCACCCGCACATCGACGACCGCAACGGGATCGCGGTGATCCACAACGGCATCATCGAGAACTATGCCGCCCTGAAGACCTACCTGCAGGAGAAGGGGCACGTCTTCAAGAGCCAGACCGACACGGAGGTGCTGGCGATGCTGATCGGCGAGCTGTACGAAGGCGACCTCGAGAAGGCGGTGCAGGCCGCGCTTCGCGAGGTGACGGGCGCGTACGCCATCGCGGTGATGTGCGAGCGCGAGCCGGGCACGCTGGTGGTGGCCCGCAAGGGCAGCCCGCTGATCGTGGGCATCGGCGCCGACGAGTTCATCATCGCCTCGGACGCCTCGGCGATCGTGGCGCACACGGCCCGGGCCATCACGCTCGAGGATTACAACGTGGTGCGACTGACGGCCGACGGGTTCCGCACCTCGACGATCCACGACGTGCCGGTGACGCCCCGCATCGAGCAGCTCGAGCTCGAGCTGCAGGAGATCGAGCTCTCGGGCCACTCGCACTTCATGCAGAAGGAGATCCATGAGCAGCCCAAGGCGTTGCGGAACTGCTTCCGCGGGCGGCTCGACGCCAAGGACGGTCGCGTGATCCTCGGCGGGCTGGCCGATCACGGCAAGCAGCTCACGAACCTGCGTCGCGTGGTGCTCACCGCGCAGGGCACGGCCCTGCACGCGGCGATGATCGGCGAGTACATGATCGAGGACCTCGCGAAGATCCCCTCGATCGCCGAGTACGCCAGCGAGTTCCGCTACCGCAACCCCATCATCGAGGACGGCACCGTGGTGGTGGCCGTGAGCCAGAGCGGCGAGACGGCCGACACGCTGGCGGCCCTGCAGGAGGCCCGCGAGCGCGGCGCGCTCTCGCTGGGCGTGATCAACGTGGTGGGTTCGTCGATCTCGAGGAACACCGACGCGGGCGTCTACCTGCGGGTGGGGCCCGAGATCGGCGTGGCCTCCACCAAGGCCTTCACCGGCCAGGTGGCCGTGCTGGCGATGGTGACGCTCTTCCTGGCCCGTCGCCGCTTCATGTCGGCCGACCAGTGCGCGGACCTCATCCGCGCCTTGGAGACCGTGCCCGACAAGATCGAGACGATCCTGGCGCAGAACGATCGCATCCGGCGCGTGACGGAGAAGTACGTCGAACGCGACAACTGGCTCTTCCTCGGCCGCGGGTACAACTACCCCACGGCCCTCGAGGGGGCGCTCAAGCTCAAGGAAATCAGCTACATCCACGCCGAGGGGATGCCCGCCGCCGAGATGAAGCACGGCCCCATCGCCCTCATCAACGAGGGGATGCCCGCCGTCTTCCTCGCCAACCGCGGCCGCCAGTACGAGAAGGTGATGTCGAACATCCAGGAGGTCCGCGCCCGGGGCGGGCACGTCATCGCGGTGGCCACCGAGGGCGACGACGAGATCCGCCGCTATGCCCAGGACGTCCTCTACGTGCCCGATATTCCCGAGTGCCTGAGCCCGATGCTGACGGTGGTGCCCTTGCAGTTGATGGCGTATCACGCCGCCGTGCTGCGGGGTCACGACGTCGACAAGCCCCGCAACCTGGCCAAGAGCGTCACGGTGGAGTGAGCGGCGCGTCGTGCCGCTTGGCGTCCGGGGCCATATCCTCGGGCATGGCTCGCACGAAGGCAACCACGACGCCCGCCGCCGCAGCGCCCCTGGTCGGCGTGATCATGGGCAGTCGCTCCGACTGGGAGACGATGCGTCACGCCTGCGAGACGCTCGAGGCGTTGAAGACGCCCCACGAGGTCAGCGTGGTCTCCGCGCACCGCACGCCCGACCTGCTCATGGAGTACGCCGGTTCGGCCGAGCGGCGGGGCTTGGTCGCCATCATCGCCGGCGCGGGCGGCGCGGCCCACCTGCCGGGCATGGCGGCCTCCAAGACCATCCTGCCCGTCTTCGGCGTGCCCGTCGAGAGCCATGCGCTCAAGGGGCTTGATTCGCTCCTGTCGATCGTGCAGATGCCCGCGGGCGTGCCCGTCGCCACCGTGGCCATCGGCCGCGCGGGCGCGGTCAATGCCGCCCTGCTGGCGGCGGCCGTGGCCGGCGCCAGGGACCCTCGCATCACCGAGGCGCTTCGCGCCTTCCGCGACGAGCAGACCCGGGCCGTGCTCAAGGCCAGGGACCCGCGCCGCTGAGGTCCGTCGCGACGCGGGGGAGCCCCGCCCGCGTACAGTGCCTCCCCATGAAGCGAATCCTCCACGTCGGTCTTGGACCCCTGGGCCAGCGCATGCTCGCCGACATGCACGACCGTTCGCTGGGCCACCTCGTGGCCGCGGTCGATCTCAATCCCGCGCTGGCCGGAAAGCCCGTCAGCGCCGTGGTGCCGGCGGCCGACCCCAGGGTCATGGTGCTTCCCTCCCTCGACGCCGTCGACTGCTGGGACTCCATCGATGGCGTCCTGGTCACCACCAGCTCCGACCTGCCCTCCTGCGCCGACACCTTCCGCCATCTCCTGAGGCGGGGCAAGCCGGTGGTCTCCTCGTGCGAGGAGCTCGTCTACCCATGGCTTCGTCACGTCGGGCTCTCCGAGGAACTCGATGAACTCGCCAAACGCCACGGCGGCCGACTCCTGGGCACCGGCGTCAACCCCGGCTTCCTGATGGACGCCCTGCCCGCCGCGTTGACGGCGGTGTCCCGGAGCGTTCGCGCCGTGTCGTGCCATCGCATTCAGGACGCTTCGTCGAGGCGGATCCCCTTCCAGAAGAAGATCGGCGCGGGTCTCGATGACGCTCAGTTCGCCGCACGCGTTCGCGAGGGCACCCTCCGCCACGTCGGGCTGGGCGAGAGTCTGCACTTCATCGCTCACTACGTCGGGCTGGCCATCGAGCGGTGGGAGGAGGACCTCAAGCCCGTGCACGCGACCCGCGACCTCACCTGCGGGCTGGGGCCCATCCCCCGAGGCAGGGTCTGCGGCGTGCGCCAGGTGGCCCGGGGCTACTGCGACGAGCGGACGGTGGTGCACCTGGAGTTCCAGGCGGCCATCGGCCAGGAAGACCCGCACGACCGGGTGGTCATCGACGGCGAGCCGCCGATCGACATGGTCATTCGAGGGGGCGTGCACGGCGACGTGGCCACGTCGGCGATCCTGCTCAATGCGATCGGCCCGATCATGGCCGCCAAGCCCGGGCTTCACACGATGGCCAGCGTCACGCCGGTGATGCACGCCGCCCGCTGAGGCGGGGGCGGGGGATGAAACGCCTCGACCTCATGGGGGGCGGCGTCCGGTAACCGGCCCAAGGGCGGTTCGATCGAGTCGTCGGCCGGTCCGTGCCGGCCGGGTGGGGTGAATCGGCGTCCTGAAATGGCCGATGGGTGCGACGAGCGGAGACGTCGCGCGGGCGACGTGCCGCGCGATCATGCCACGCGGCCGACGGGCGAGTGCCCCGTGGGTCGCAGGGGCCTTCCAAGGACGCTCCATGTCGCTCGCTTCCACGTTGAAGGGATGGGCCGCCAAGGCGGGGCAGGTTTTCGGCGCCGCGTCGGCCGAGCCATCCGCGAAGGCCGCGCCGTCGGCACGGGACCTCCCGCTGGGCATCGACTTCGGCACCGGCGGCCTGAAGGTGCTGGAGTTGCACGCGGGCGACCAGTTGACGATCGGTCAGGTGGCGTACGCGGAGACGCCCGACACCCTTCGAACGGACCAGAACCGGCGGCTCGACTACCAGGCCGAGAACCTCGCCGAGATCGTGAAGAGCACCCGGTTCCGCACCAAGCGTGCGGCGTGCGCGATTCCCGCGTGGGCGACGGTGTGCAAGCAGATCCAGCTCGGCAAGCCTGACGGCACGCCCCTGAGCCAGCAGGTGGTGTCGATGATTCCGCAGCACCTCAACTGCGATCCGTCGACGATCGTCCATCGCTTCCTCGACGTCACGCCTCCGGGCGCGACTCGGCCCGAGGTGATCGTCATGGCCGTGACGAAGGAGCTGATCGGCCGGCTGATGCGGGCCATGCAGGAGGCCAAGCTCGAGCCGGTGGGGATGCACAGCGAGTTCATGGCGGAGTTGGCGGCCTGTGAGCACCTGCACGCGGCGGCGGAGGTGGAATCGAGCAACTCGATCTACGTCGACATCGGCGCGGGCATGACGCGGATCTCGATCTCGCACGGACGGACGCTGGCGTTCGTGCGGACGATCGACATGGGCGGCTCGGTGATGGACCAGACGCTCGTCAATCGGCTGGGCTGCACGATGGCCGAGGCGAGGGCGATGCGGTGGAAGCACAACGAGGAGTTGAGTCGCCCGGGCCTGCCTGTGGCGGAGGGCCCCGCGGCGACGACCGTCTCGGGCGTCGATCTCGCGGAGGCGATGGACATCGTCGCCGACGAGGTGCGGATGAGCCTGCGGCTGCACGCCTCGAAGTTCCCGACGATGAAGGTGGACCGGTTGATCTTCCTGGGCGGGGAATGCCGCAGCCGCCTGATCTGCAGCCACATCGCCCGCGTGGTGCGGATGACGGGGCACACGGCGGATCCGTTCCGCAAGGTGCAGCGTCCGACGGGCGAGACCTCGGCGAGCCTGGACCTGACGACCCCGCAACCGGCGTGGGCGCTGGCGATGGGCCTGTGCCTCTCCCCGACCGACCTGTGATTCCGACCATCGCCACCAGCGAGAGCCACGCATGAACCCCTTCATGACACGAGATCCCTCCGCGACGGGAAGCTTCCTTCCCGACGAGTACATCGCGGAGCGCCACGACGCGCGGGCGAACCTGCTGACGATCACGCTCTTCGCGATCACGTTGGCGGCGGTGCTGACGGCCTTTTTCGTGACCAACCGCCACTGGACGGCCCTCCGCGAGCAGGAGGCGGCGATCAACCTCGAGTACCAGACCGAGTCGGTGAAGATCGAGCAGCTCAAGAGCCTCGAGCAGCAGCGAACGGCGATCCTGATGAAGGCCGAGATCGCGGCCGAGCTGGTGGAGAAGCTGCCTCGGTGGGCGGTGCTCGGCGAGTTGACGCTGCGGATGCCCGCGTCGGTGCGGCTGAGCATGTGCGACATCAAGTCCGAGCGGAGCATGCCCACGGATCCCGGGGTGAACAAGGCGATGGCGAACCTCGTCGCGCAGGCGGAGAAGGCGGCGGGCCAGAAGTCCGACGTGACGCCCGCGCCCGTCGTGCCGGTGCCCACCTTCCGCTACAAGTTGTCGCTCGAGGGGACGGCCGCGACGAACAACGATGTGGCCGACTACCTGGCGGGCCTGAAGCTCAGCCCCGCGCTCACGGGGGTCGAGTTGACCTTCATCCGCGACGCCACCTCGCTTGGCGAGCCGCTGCGGCAGTTCCAGATCACGGCCAACCTCTCCGCGTCGGGCGACACCGAGGCGTTGGCGGCCTCGCTCCGACAGTTGATTCGCGAACGGGAGGAGTCGGCTCCGGCGACCCGCAAGGGCCTGTTGCACTGGCTGACCGGTTCGGGCAACGACGTATCGAAGGCCCCGGAGAGTCCGTTCGACGCCGGCAAGATCGCCATGCCCCCGGCCGTCAAGGAGGAACCGCGATGACGCTCACGCCGCGCTCGCTGGCCATCACGCTCTTCGTGGTGGGGATGCCGCTGATCTGCTACATGGTCGTCTTCCGCCCGCAGAACGAGGCGATCGCCGCCGCACGGGCGGAGGTGGACCACAAGGCCTCGATGCTCTCGAGGCTCAAGGACGAAACCGCCCGCAATAACGACCTGGCCAAGGCCAACGAGCAGCTCTCGTCGACGGTTCGGGCGATCGAGGCCAGGCTCCCGTCGGGCAAGGAGCTCGACGCGCTGGTCAAGCAGGTCTCGAACCTGGCGGTGACGGCGGGTCTGCAGCCGCCGACGCTCAACATGCTCCCGCCCGTGCAGGCGGCCGAGTACATGGAGCAGCCCATCAAGATGGAGGTCGAGGGGAGCTTCAAGGGCTTCTTCACCTTCCTGTCGCAGGTCGAGAAGCTGCCCCGCATCACCCGCATCCACGACCTCAAGATCACCGACGTCGCGCGAGAGGACATCGAGATCAAGGCCGAGTTCTCCCTGAGCATCTACTTCCAGGACCTGCGGCGGGTCGTCGCGGCCGACAAGAAGGGAGGCACGCCATGAGCGGCAACGAGCAGGCCCGCGCGAAGAACGCCGGAGCGGATTCGGGCAAGCCCGTCTTCGGGATGGAGGCCGTCCCCGGCGTTGATTCCTTCAACGCCGGATCCAGGTCAAGGTTCTCGAAACAGTCGATCGTCATGGTGGTGGTGCTGTTCGTCAGCGCGGTGTCGGTGGTGGGCATGCGGGCGATGGGCACCCGCGCGGGCATCGCCATGGGCAACGACGAGGTTCAGTACACCGCGCAGGACGCGGACGTCGGCCATCGCTTCTCGCGCGTCATGAACGAGTTGGTCCGTGTCCAGCGGCCGCTCGACGTGGCCCTGAGCGAGTTCGGCCGAAGCCCCTTCATGCTGCAGGGGTCGAACGCCAAGTCCAGCGACATGACGCCCGAGCAGCGAGCCGAACTCGAGCGGCGCGGGAAGGCCGAGGCCCGTCGCAAGCAGATCGACGAATCCTTCGCCAATCTCAGGATCCAGAGCATCGTCGGCGGCCGGGTCTCCCTGGCCCGCATCAGCGGCGAGGTCTACAGCGAGGGCGACGTCATCAACGGACTCTTCAAGGTCGTCGGCATCGAGGATCGAACGGTGCATCTCGAGGCGGACGGACAGCGATTCGAGCTGACCCTCCTCATGCCCCAGGTCGGCGGCAAGGAGAAGCCCCAGCGGCCGTGAGCCGGATCGTCGCCCCCCGTCACCATCGCAGCGAGCACCACCGGAGCACGACATGTCCAACGCCCCGTCCAGCAAGGATCGCGAGCAAGCCGCTCAGGCCGCCGAACTCGACCCGGCGACCGTCGAGTTGCTCGACGCCCTGCGCGACAAGGGCGCGCCGGCCGACAAGATCAAGGCGGTGGAGCAGATCCTCGCCAAGGCGCCCGCCACCCCCGGTTCGTGGGGCTATGCGGTCGATGCCTACCGCGCCGCGTGGGACGCGCTTCCGACCCCCACGCAGGACGTCGCCGCCGCCAAGAAGCTGGTCGCCGATTCCGGTGTCAGCAACCCGCGCCTCGTGATCGCGGCCTTCTCTGAGCTCCCGGACTCCGTCAACGAC
>JBAXFU010000092.1:0-12798 GCA_037139735.1 Phycisphaerae bacterium | reverse complement strand
CTTCTACTCGAACTCGGCCATCAGCGGCACGGTCGCCTACCCCACGCTCGTGCAGATGCAGACCGTGGGCACGGTCGTGACCGAGGCGGTGCCCGCGAACCCCTACAACAACAGCGCCACCATCGCCGCCGCCACCTGGGCCACCACGCCGCCGATCTCGGGCGTCAACGGCTGGAACTACGACGCCACGGCCGGCCGCTTCTGGGCCAACTCCACCACCACGGGCGTCAACGAGCACCTCTTCTGATCCACGCGAACTCCGGGCGTCATGCCCGGCCCGACGACCGCGTCGCGCCCGGGAATGCCGGCGCCGACGCGGTCGTCGTCGCAGGTCGCATGGCATGACCTTCGTCGCGGAGCATGGTCGTTCGCCCCGTCGGGCCGGCGTGGCCCGAGGAGAGACACGTGTCGAGGAAACGAGTCGTCATCGAGCTCTCGCCCACGCGGCTGCAAGTGGCCGTCGTGCGCGGCCGGCGCGTCGTCGCTCGCGAGACGGCGCGCCTGACGCCCCCCGCCCAGGGTCTCGCGTGGTCCACGCGCCTCGAGTCCCTGCAGGCGGCCCTCAACTCCATGACCGAGTCGCTGCGGTGCAAGGGCGCCGAGGCCACCGTGCTCTACCGCAGCCCGACGGCGAGTTGCGGCATCTTCTCGTGCAACTCGGCCGCGGGCAAGGCCGCGTCCGTTCACGCGGCCCGTCTGGCCCTGGCCGACTCGACCGAGTTCTCGCTCGAATCCAACCCGCATGAACTCATCAGGGTGTGCGTGGATCGGCCGCAGCGGGCCGAGGCCGGCACGACGCCGCCGGTGGCCCAGATCCACACGCTGGGCTTCGCCGACACCGACGCGACGGTGATGACGCTGGCGCAGTGGCTCGAGGCCGCCGGGCTCACGCTCGGCGAGGCCATGCCCCTCGACGTCGTCGGACTTGCCGAGTGCGTGGTGGGGGCCATGGCCGCCAGCCGCAAGGAGGGCGGCTGCGTCTCGATGACGCTGCACATCGGCGAACACTCGAGCATGCTGGCCGGCGCCTCGGGCGGCCGCATCCGTTTCGTGCGACAGGTGAGCCTGGGCGTCGAGTCCTTCATCGAGGCGATGGTCAGCGCGTCCAAGCAGGGGGCGGGACAGATGGATCCCGGCGCGGCCGACGAACTGCTCCATCGCGTGGGCGTCTCGGTCCGCGAGGAAGGCGACGAGGAGTCGCCGGATCAGGCCGCGGGCGAATCGATGCTGATGCTCCTTCAGCCCGTGCTTCAGCGGCTGAGCATCGAGATCAAGCAGTCGCTGCGATTCGGCGTCGAGGCCGGCGAACGCGACAAGACGCTGCTGGAGATCACCGGGCCCGGCGGGCGGATGCCGCGACTGGCCGAGGTCATCGCCAAGCAGTGCGGTTCCCGGGCTCCCGAGCGGCTGCTGGCCCGCGATCCCGGCGTGTCGGGAACGTCGGCCACCTGGCTCGAAACGCCCCTGGCGGTCCACGGGTTCCTGCCCCGCGCCCACACCGAGCGGCTCGACGCCGGTCACATCCGGCACGCACTCTGGGTCGGCGCCGCCAGCACCGCCCTGCTCATCGGGTACGACGCCTGGAGCACGGCGATGGACCTGCAGCAGGAGTTGATCAACGTCTCGTCGCTGCGTCATCGACTCGAGACCGCCAAGCCCGCCGCGGACCTCAACAAGCGCCTTCGCGCCCTCCAGACCGCGGTCGTGGAGGCCAGGGCGGTGCGCGACGCCCGCTACAAGACGCTGACCGACGGCGTGGCCATTCTCGCGACGCTGTCGGTGAGCACGCCCGCGAACATCAAGCTCAGCCACGTCAACATCGCCGCCGAGGGCGACTCGCCCGCCTGCCACGTCAGCGGTCACGCGCTGGGCTCGGACACGGTGGATCCCGACGCCTCGCTTCGCTTCTACGTCGATTCGCTTTCGGCCGTGCCGCTGGTCGCCTCCACCCGCATGGGCGCGACCCGGCGCGGCGCGGACTCGACGGGCCTTCCCATGCAGACCTTCGACCTCAGTCTGCTGCTTCACAGCATCCCGATGGGGCCCTCGCCCGCCAGGGTCGCGGGCGTCGACAAGGAGGCGACCAAGTGAACCAGCACATGCGCAACGTGGTCGCTCACGGCTGCATCGCCGCCGCGATCCTCGTGGGCTCCTATATGCTGCTGGTCGACCGCCTGCAAGGAAGGCTTCGCGCGTCCCGTCAGGAGTCGGCACGTCTGGCCAAGCAGGTCGCCGAGAGCGAGTACTTCCGCGACCTGGTTCCGGCCATGACCGAGTCGCTCAACCGCATCGAGGCCGAGGCGGAGCTCATCCGCAAGGCCAGCGACACCGCTCGCGACGATCGGGCCCTCTATGCAGCCCTCATGGACCTCGCGCAACGCTCGAAGGTCCGTCTCGACGAGGTCAATCCGGCCACGCCTTCCAAGACGCCCAACGCCGATCGGCCCGTGACGCCCCCCGGCTCGCCGCCGGCGCCCGTCGCGGCCGGCCCCGACTCCCGCCGCATCGAGAAGGCCTTGGCCTACACCATCGTGGCCTCGGGCACCTATGGCGACGTGGTCGGATTCCTCCGCGGACTCCAGCAGGACATGGGCTATTCCGTGATTCGCAGCGTGAATCTCACCCCCCAGCCCGACGGCAGCGGTCTCGTGCGAGCCAACCTCTCCACCGAGCACTACGCCTTCGACGTCACCCCCAGGGTGGTCGCCGCCGACGAAGGAGGGAAGTGACGTGAACTCCAAGAGCCGCTCCCTGCTCATCCAGGCCGCCTCGGTGGCGGCGCCCTCCCTGCTGATCGTCTCCATCCGCTTCATCCTCGTCGGCGGGCCCGATGTCGCGGCCGCCGCCACCGGTCAGGTCACGTCCGCGGTGGCCGCGCCCTCGCCCGACGCCGTCATCCAGTCCGCCGCTCGTCAACTGACGCCCGAGCAGCAGCGTGCCGCCGACTGGCGGGCCCTGCTCCGCTTCGACGCCTCGATCGAGTCGCCCATGGACGCACGCGCGAACGTCGTGCTCATGGCCCCCAAGAAGGTCGAGCCCGTGACGCCCGCCAAGCCCGTCTCGACCTCGCCGACCAGGGTCAATCCGGCTCAGGGGCTCGTTCTCTCCAGTTTCATGGGCAACCCTTCCGGGGGCTTGGTCGTCATCTCGGGCAAGGTCTATCGCGTCGGCGAAGAGGTCCGTCCCGGCCTGCTGCTGGCCAACATCGACTTCCGCAACGCGACCGTGACGCTCCAGAATCTCGACGGCGAAACCTTCACCCTCGCCAAGAAGGAGTGAGCGCTCGCCGCCGCCCCTGGTCCCGCGGCGTGCATCCGCCATCGCGGCCCCGCGGCCCGTCCGCCCCGATCCCGACCGAATGTTCGGATGTTGTCAGCGTCCGCATGTCTCCGGACGGACAACGCCAGCAGAGGGCACAAGCCACTGAGGTCCGGCGCGGGCGCATGACCCCCGGAAGGCCGTTCGCGGCCGGCCGCGGGATGCCCCGGATTCCGTCCGCCGCCGCTGGACATTTCGCCACGGCGACCGAACGCTTCACCCTTGGCGTTGGGGGGCATCTCCCGCAGCGACGCCAAGCCCCTGATGGCTGATCCCATTCCACAACCCCCGCTCGAGCCAGAGCCGCCCGCCACGCCGCCCGCGGCGTTGCCCGCTGGGTCATCTGCTTCGCCGGCCGACGCCGGCGCCACGCCCCTGAGGCGGCTCATCCCGTCCAAGCCGCCGCTCGTGAGGCCCCGCAAGGTGCGTGGCGGCATCAAGCTGCCGGCGGGCGACGTCGCCTCGCCCACCGCGTGGGCGGCCCAGCGATGGCTGCGGTTCATGGAGCAAGCCGCGTCCGGGCCGCGTCTGGTCGAAGGGCTCGACGACTACGCCCGGGCGGGCCAGACCAAGCGAATCAACTTTCCGCCCGGTCGGGTCGATGCCGTCATCCAGGGTCGTGCGGATCGCCCGTACTCCACGATCATCGCCTTCGAGACCTTCACGCACGAGCAGTGGGACAGCATCGTCGAGGCCATGGCCGACGGCGCGCTCTACGCGGCCAAACTCCTCGCCGGGGAGTTGCCCCCCAACATCGAGGACGTCTTCGCGCCGCTGGGCATCAAGCTCTTCCCCGTCGAGACCGACGAGGTGCGTCACGCGTGCACCTGTGCCCAGTGGCGCCAAGAGAACGGCGGCGAGGCGTTGCAGCCGGTGGTGGGGGCGTGGTGCAAGCACGTGTGCTGCGCGGCCTACCTGCTCGCCGAGCGACTGGCCGCCGAGCCGTTCATGGTCTTCCAGATGCGAGGCCTCGACGCCCACGAACTGCTCGAGCGGCTGCGACAGCGTCGCGTGGTGGCCGGGGCGGGACTGGGCTTCACGCCCGTCTACGTGCAGCGAGTGCAGGGCGTGGCGGACCTTCCGAACCGGCCGCTCGAGGAGGCCGTGGGACACTTCTGGGATCCAGCGCCCTCGATGGCCTCGCTGGATATCCCGCTCGCCCCTCCACCGGTGAGCCACCCCATCCTCCGGCGTCTGGGCCAGAGTCCCTTCGTCAACGCCCCCTTCCCGCTCGTCGGGCTGCTCGCCAGTTGCTACGACACGATCAGCCAAGCGGCCCGATCGAAGGCCTCGTCCGACGCCGCTGCGGTCGAGGAGTCGATGGCGCCGGAGGCGGACGAAGGCGAGGCCTGAACGGAATCTTGACGCGGCGAGGACGGTCTCGGATGCGAGACAGGTTGCGTGCTCGAGGGAACCGCCTGCGTCATGTGGCGGAATACCCTTGGGTTCTGTCCCGCCCGTCGCGGACGACCGCGGGGGTGGGGCCGAAGGGGAATGCAGGTCGGCCCGTCGTCGAGGCCGTTCGCGTCCGCACGTATCGCCCGGGATGGTGCCCGGGGAAGATTCCTGGAAAGGCCACCGGCCCATGAGCGTTGAATCCGAACCCGCATCGAGCGCGAGAGAAGTCGGCCACATCTCGATGGGCCGCAAGAAGAAGTCCGACCCGCACGCCACCCGGTGGGGCAAGTTCCTTCAGGCGGCGATCAAGCTGAACTCGTCGGACCTCATCATGAAGTCCGACCAGGTGCCCAAGCTGCGTCTGCGCGGCGCGCTCAAGCCCCTCGACACCGAGCCGGTGAGCACCGAGGAGTTCTGGGGCATCGCGCAGGCCATCCTGACCGAGGAGCAGGTCGCCGACCTGCACAAGTTCGGCTCGGTCGACTTCGCGTACGACTACGACGACAACAACCGCTTCCGCGTCAACCTCTTCCAGGCCCGCGGCCGCCTCTCGGTCGCGGCCCGCCTCATCACCAGCAACATCCGCCGGTTCGAGGACCTGTACCTTCCGCCCATCATGTCGGACATCGCGATGCAGCCCCAGGGCATCGTGCTGCTCTGCGGCGTGACGGGCTCGGGCAAGTCGACGACCATCGCCGCGATGCTCGACTACGTGAACGAGCGAAAGCCCGTCCACATCGTCACCATCGAGGACCCCATCGAGTACATCTTCCAGGACAAGAAGGCGACGATCAACCAGCGAGAGATCGGCATCGACTGTCTGGACTTCAAGATCGCCCTCCGCGCCCTGGTGCGAGAGAACCCCGACATCGTGCTCGTGGGCGAGATGCGCGACAACGAGACCTTCGAGGCCGCCCTCCACGCCGCCGAGACGGGCCACCTCGTGTACGGCACGATCCACGCCTCGAGCACGACGCAGTGCTTCAGCCGCATCTACGGCCTCTTCGAGCAGGAGGAGGTCGAGCAGGTCCGCAAGATCCTGGCCTATCAGATGCGGGCGTTCGTGTACCAGAAGCTGCTGCCGACGCTGCGTCCCGAGATCGCCCGCATTCCGGGGCTCGAGATCCTCATGAACAACAGCGTGGTGCGCAAGTTCATTCTCGAGGCCCGCGAGGGCGAGCTCCGCGAGTACCTCAAGAGCATCGAGGCCCGCCAGGCGGGCATGGTCGACTTCAACGAGAGTCTCGTGCGACTGGTCGAGACCGAGTACGTCGCCCTCCGGGTGGCCGAAGAGGCCTCGCCCAACATCGACGAGTTCCGGATGCGTCTCAAGAAGCTCGGCTGATGCGGCGACCCGCCTTGGTCCGGCGCGGCCCGGCCCCGGGCCCGTCGCCGCGATATCCTCTGGGCCGGTCCGGCCGCCCTTGGGGCGTGGCGGAGCCGGTCTTCCGTTCGGCGTCCGGAGTTTCCGCGGCGCCTCGCATGTCCCGAACAGGTGCCTTGCCGATGCCCATTGCCATCATGGTCCAGCCATCCGGCCTTGCCTCACCCCTTCTTCTCGCCGAGGCCCTCGTGCTGGTCTCGATCTGGAAGCCACTGCTCCTGCTGCTGCCCTTCGTGCCGTGGGCGTGGATGGTGGCCAAGGTGCTGGACAAGCATGCCGCCAGGTTCTTCCTCGAGCGGGAGCGTTGGAACGCGATTCACCTCTCGGTGGCCTTGGCGGCGATCCTCATGGTCGCCTTCATGCCGCTGCGGAACGAGGGCGCTTTCTGGCTCGCCTTCCTGGGCATGATCGCGATCCTCGTGCTGGACGTGGTGGCGTTCGCGATGGTCACCAACCGCGACGAGCGGGTGCCGGGCGACTACCGCCTGACGCTCGATTTCTCGAAGTGGCAGCAGGCCCGGGCCGCGAAGGCCGCCGCCAAGAAGCAGGGCAAGGTCGAACTCGTCATCAAGGCTCCGGACAAGTCCGTGCTCGCGCCGCCGGTCTCCGGCTCCCCCGAGTTCGACGTGCGGCTCGCCGCCGAGCAGGTCGTCGTCAAGGCCTTTGACGCCCGTTCCACCGAGACCGTCATCGGTCCCGCGGGCAAGGACAACCTGTACGCCGTCACGCACATGGTCGACGGCGTTCGCCAGACGAGCGCGACGATGCCCGCGGCGGACGCGGCGCGGCTCCTGGCTTTCTGGAAGGGCGCGGCCAAGATGGACGTCGCCGACCAGCGCCGCCGCCAGCAGGCCGACATCAACGTCGAACGCGGCGAAACGCGCAAGAAGATCCGCATGACCTCGGTGGGATCGCAGGCGGGGCCGCGGCTGGCCTTCCTCTTCGACCCCGAAGGGCAGGTCCGTCGCAAGATCGAGGCGATGGGACTCCTCGAACCCCCGCAGCTCTCGGCGATCAAGTCGATGGTCGAAGACGGCCAGGGGCTGGTCATCCTCGCGGGCGGTCCCGACAGCGGACGCACGACGACGATGTACACCATCGTCAAGATGCACGACGCCTACACCAAGAACGTCCAGACCATCGAGACCGAGATTCAGGACTCCCTCGAAGGCGTGCGGCAGACCAAGTGGGACCCGCAGGCCGAGGGCGCGGAACTCGCCACCACCGTCCGCAGCATCATCCGCCGCGACCCGAACGTGCTGGCCGTGGCCGAGGTGCCCGATGCCGCCACCGCCAAGGAGATCGTGCGGGCCGAGATCGATCGCACCCGCACCTACGCCTGCCTGAAGGCCGAAGGCGCCATGGTCGCCATCCAGGCATGGCTCAAGCTCGTGGGCGACAACGAGGCCGCCATCAAGCCCCTGCGCGGCGTGGTGGCGCAGAAGGTCCTCCGCAAGCTCTGCACGAACTGTCGCGTGGCCTACCAGCCCTCGGCCGACATGGCCAAGAAGTTGGGGCTCCCCGCCGACAAGGTCAAGCAGCTCTTCAAGAAGGGCGGCCAGGTGCTTATCAAGAACAAGCCCGAGGTCTGTCCGGTCTGTTCCGGCGTCGGCTACGTCGGCCAGGAAGGCGCGTTCGAGGTCTACGACATCGGCGACGCCGAACGCGGCATGATCCGCGCGGGCGACTTCGCCGCCCTCCGCAATGAATGGCGGAAGAAAGGCCTCCCCTCGATCCAGCAGTCGGCCCTCCGCAAGGCGCTCGATGGCATCACCAGCGTCGAGGAGGTCATGCGCGTGACCGCCGAACCCGCCGCCCCCGCCGCACCCGCCGCCCCCGCCAAGGCCTGAACACGTTCCCCATCGCGGACGCACCCGTCCGGTCCGTCAGCGTTTCTCGGAGCCCCTCCCATGTACATGAGTCTTCTCGCGATCGGCATCGTCGCCCTGATGGGGTACGTCTGGCTGACCCGCGGCTACTACTCCGCCCTCATCCACCTCGTCTGCACCCTGATCGCCGGGGCCATCGCCTTCGCCCTCTGGGAGCCGGCTTCGCTCTTCCTGCTCGACTTCGCCCCCTCCAGCGGCTTTCTCTCCTTCCTCTCCGGCGTCGCCTGGGGGTTGGGTCTGGCCCTGCCCTTCGCGGTCTCGCTCGCCATCCTGCGGATCGCCGTCGACGTCATCTGCCGCGCCAACGCCAGTGCCGGCACGGCGGGCGATTACGCGGGCGGCGCGATCTGCGGCGCGTTGTCCGGCGTCGTCGCCTCGGGCATCACCGTGATCAGCTTGGGCTTCCTGCGGATGCCCCCCGACTTCCTCGGAGCCACCCTCGTCGGCTACGCGGCCAAGGGATACATCGTCCGCACCGGCGCCGACGTCGGCGGACTCTGGGTGCCCACCGACGCATGGACGGTCGCGCTCTACGGGCGGCTCTCCGAGACGACCTTCCGCACCGCAGAGTCCCTCGCCAAGTACCACCCCGATCTTCACGAGGCCGGCGCGGCCCTCCGCCTCAACGCCTTCGAGGGACGCAATCGCAACACCACCAAGCCCGAGGACTTCGAGGTCGTTTCGCGTTTCACGGTGGGCAAGGGGGCCAACGTCCCGCTTGATCGTCTGCTCAAGGACCGCTGGAACGGCGCCGCGCAGTTGGTCAAGGACGTCAACGACCAGGACTATCCCGCCGGTTCGTACATCGAGGGATTCACCATCCGCTTCAAGCCCGGCGCCAAGGAGAAGGACGGCAAGGTGACCGTGGGCGCGGGACAGTTGCGGCTTGTCCTCCAGAACACGACCGACGAGGCCAATCGAATCGCCGTGTACCCCATTGCGTGCGCCTCGCAGGCCGAGTCCTCCGGGACCATGGCCGGCCGGTGGCGGTTCGATGCCGCCAACACCTTCATCACCTCCGTCGGCGGCGCGTCCGAGTCGATGTTCGCCTTCGAGTTCATGGTCCCCCCCGGCTTCGAGCCCACCGCCCTCTACGTCAAGGGCGTTCGCCATGTCGTCGCCCAAGGATCGACCGCGCAGCCCAAGTCCAACTTCCGCGGCACCGACGAGCGGGACGCCTTCCTCGCCCGCATCGCCGGCGGCAAGGGCGACATGCCCGGCGCGGCCGGCGGCGGTTCGAGCGGCGGCACGCTCGACGTCAGCAAGGCGGTCAAGGTCGGCAACGGCCAGCCCTTCAAGGAGGGCGTCGCGAACGTCGACGGGATGAAACTCAGCGCCGGCCTGCCCTTTGTCCTTCAGGACGGCACGCTGCAGTCCCTCGAGATCTCCAGCGAGGGAACCAAGGAGGTCGTCGGCGGCGAGGAGACGCTGGAACTGGGCTACGAGACCAAGACCCGCGGCCTCGAGAAGTCTCTCCGCATCGAACGGTTCGCCACCACGGCCGACACTGTGCTCGTGCAACTCGACGTGGGCCTCAACAGCCGCCACAGTCTGCTCGGCCCCGTCGGACAGGCCGCGTCGGGTTCCGACATTCCGGTCCTTTGGGACGAGGACAACCAGACCTACGAACCCATCGGCTTCGTTTATTACGACGAGACCAAGATCCAGATCAGCTTCAAGCCCGGCGAACCGGTTCGCTCCATGAGCCAGTTGCCCACCTTGTCGAAGAGCCGGCCGGCCCAGAAGCTCACGCTCCTGTACCGCGTCAGCCTTGGCAAGAAGATCAAGGCCTTCGCGATGGGCAGCACCGCGATCAGCATCTTCGATCCGGTCGTTCCGTGCGACACCCCTCAGGGACGTCGCTGACTCGGATCTCCCGGGGTGGGGGGGGACGTGGTCGTGAAGGCCGCATGGCGAACCGTGCTCGAAGGCGTGGTGTCGGGCGTGCGGGCTGCTGCCGCACCGGGACCTCTGGTGGCCGCCGGCGTGGCTGTCGCGCTCGCTTCGGGCCGTGATCTCGAACCCGGTGCCGCCGTGCATCTGCTGGCGGTCGGAAAGGCCGGCGCGGGGATGCTCGAGGGCATCGATCCGCGTGTGCTGCCGGTTCGGCGGGCATGCGTCACGCTGCCTCCCGGTCAAGCCGCCCGCTGGGAACCGCCTCGGGGCGTCCCCGCTCGCGCCCTTGCCTGCGATCATCCGCTTCCGACCGCCCGCAACGTGGAGGCGGCCCGCGAAGTCGCCTCGTTCGTCGCCTCGACGCCGGCCGCCGACACGTTGCTGGTGCTGCTCTCGGGCGGCGCCTCCGCGCACCTCACGCTCCCACGCGAAGGGGTGTCGCTCGAGGACGTGCAGGCGTTCGCCGGGGCTCTCATGCGGGCCGGGGCGTCCATCCGCGAGCTCAACGCCTGTCGCCGGCGGCTGGAGGCGCTCAAGGGAGGCGGCCTCGCACGCCTGAGACCAGCGGGCAGCACGTTGGTGCTGGTCCTCTCCGATGTCATCGGCGACCCCTTGGAGGTCATCGGCAGCGGTCCATTCACGCCGGATTCAACACGCCCGGAAGAGGCCATCGCCGCGTTCGATCGTTTCATCCCGCGAGGCGCCCACACCAAGGTTCGATCCGCGCTCGAGGCGTCCCCTTCGGCGGTCGACCGGCTCGATCCCTGCTTTCGAGGCGTGACGCACCGCGTGGTGGGCAACAACGACCGTGCGGTGGAGGGCGCCGTCGCGGCCCTTCGCGAACGAGGCATCGCCATTGGCGAGATTCACCGCGCGCAGGAGGGGCCGGTGGCTTCATGGGCTTCGCTGCTGCTCAACGCCATGCGCGGCCCCGCGGAAGGACCTCAGGCGTGGGTGGTGGGGGGTGAACCGGTGGTGAATGTCGGCGAAACGGGCGGCACGGGCGGCCCGAGTCAGGAGTTGGCCCTGACGATCGCCGCGGCCCTCGACGGGGTGGAAGGCTGGGTGCTGGCGACCTTGTCCACCGACGGCATCGATGGTCCCACCCACGTGGCCGGCGCCATCGTCGACGGAGGCACCTGTCGCCGGGCCCTCCAAGGCGGCGTGGATCCGGCCAAGGCCCTGGCGGCTCACGACAGCACCCGGGCCTTGGAAGCCGCCGGGGACGCCTTGGTCACCGGACCGACCGGCACCAACGTGAATCACGTGGCGGCCTTGGTGCGTTTCCCGACCGGGTGGGGCCCACGGTGATCTTGCGACCGCGTACGCTCCATCGGCACGCGGCACGAGGCCGGGCGTTGCTTCCATGGAAGGCATCAGCGAGGATCCATCACCGCGTGAAGAGACGAGCCCGATGCCCGGGTCGTCGTCATCCTCCGGACCGACCGGGCGTCGCCCGAGCGTCTTCCGGCACCGGCACTTCCGCAACGTCTGGATCGGCGCGTTCGGCAGCAGCGTCGGCGCGTGGATGGAGTTCGTCGGCGTCTCGTGGACGATCAACCGCCTCGGCGGCGACGAGGCGGGCTTCTACCTCAGTCTGCACGCGGTGGCGCAACTCGCGCCGATGATGCTGCTGGGCGTGGCGGGAGGCGTGGTGGCCGATCGGGTCAACCGGCGCACGCTGCTGCTCTGGACGCAGGGAGCGATGATGGTCATCGCGCTCGTGCTGACCGTGCTCGCGGCGACCAACCTCATGAACATGGCCGCGCTGATGACCCTCAGCGCCGCCATGGGCATCGTGATGGCCTTCAACGTGCCGGCTTGGCAGGTGCTCACCCCACGGCTGGTCCCCCGCGAGGAACTCACCGACGCGATGGTCCTCAACGGGCTGCAGTTCAACATCGCCCGGGTGATCGGCCCTGCGCTCGGCGGCGTGCTCCTGGCGGCGGGCGGGCCCGCGTGGCTCTTCTTCATCAACACGCTGAGCTTCATCGGGGTGATGCTCGCCGTCCGCACCACGCCCGACGCCCCCGCTCCGGCACGCAATCCGCACGACTCGATCTGGAAGGAGACTCGCGACGGCCTCCGCTTCACGCTGGCGGGCGCGGGACCGCGGGCGGCCTTCTTCGCGATGGTCGTCTTCGGATTCCTCGCCTCGCCCCTGCAGCGGATGCTCCCGCTCTACATCAGCAAGGTCTATCCGTCGAGCCAGTGGGACCGATCGTGGCAGGAGTACGGCTACGGCGCGCTGCTGGCGGTGATGGGGGCGGGCGCGGTGGCGGGGGCCTTCATCATGCGGGCCATTCCTCGGTGGTATCCCAAGCACCACCTGATCCCGGTGTCGATCCTGCTGACAGGCGTGTCGATCGCGGGCTTCGGGTTCGCGTGGACGCCGTGGGTGGGCGTTCCGTTCCTCGCGGTGGCGGGCGCGGGCTGGCTGGCGAGTTTCAACGCGACGTTCGCCGCGATGCAGATGCTGGTGAGCGACGAGATGCGAGGCCGCGTCATGGCGGTGTGCAACACGGCGGTCTACGGCGCGATGGCCTTCTCGCCGCTGCTCGCGGACGCCGTCCACCACGGACTTTCGCCCACGACGGGCGACGAAGCGGCGATTCGTTGGTCGTTGGCCGTCTTTGGAGCGGTCATGACCGTCGCGGGCGTCGTCATGCTCGCGTGGAGGACCCCCGAGGTCGATGGCATCTCGCCAGGCCAGCACGGATTCGAGCGAAAGCCCGGCTTGTGGCGCGGCATCACCGGCGAAGTGCACCGGCCCCCCGAGCACTGATCGCCGGGCCATGATCGCCCCCGTCAGGTCGTTGCGACGCGGAAAAACAACCGGGGCCGCGACGAATCGCGGCCCCGGCTCACGAGCAGGTGGATGTCGGCAGGGGGCTCAGCAGCCGCCCCGCTCCC
>JBAXFU010000091.1:0-13066 GCA_037139735.1 Phycisphaerae bacterium | reverse complement strand
GACCTCGTCCTCAAGGCCCAAGACCTCGTCGCGCCGCGTCAGCAGCGTCGCCGCCGTCTCGATCAACTTCGCCAAGGGCACCGGCTTCTGCAGGTAGTCGTCGACGCCCAGCGACGCGGCGTACGCCTGATGACGTTTGCCCTCGTTGGCCGTCACCATGATCACCGCCGGACTCTCTTCGTACCCCTTGATGTGCTCCAGCACCAGAAAGCCCGACCGCTTGGGGAGCATCATGTCGAGCACCACCAGTTCCGGCGGATCCTCGCTCACGATGCGGATCGCCTCGTTGCCGTCCGCGGCCGTCAGCGTCAACGCCCCCTCGGCCTGCAACGCCGCCTCGAACGACTCGCGAATGTCCGCGTCGTCGTCGACGATCAGGATGCGGCGATCTGTCAGGCGTGGAGACTGCGTCATGACGGTTCCAGGGCTCCGATCGACCACTGACCGTACGCACGCCGCGGCGACCGGCGCGTCAGACCGCCTTGGCCCGCCCCGCCGCGATCGCCTCGCGATCCAGCTCGCTGCGGGCCACCACCTGCTCCACGTCCGCCGCCGTCATCCAAGGCAGGGAGGCCAGCTTCTCGCGAAGCTGCGACGGAAAGGGCTTGTTCAGCCGCTCGTGAGCGGGTCTGGCCCGCCACATCCGGTGCATCCACAGGTACTGCTCGGGGGCCCGTCGCACCATCGTCTCGATCGCCCGCCTGTACCGCGCCGTGATGTAGAACAAAGGGTCGGGATGCGTCGACCAGTCCTCCGGTCCGAAGGAATCCACCATCTCGATGACGTACCCCATCCCATCGGGGCGGCCTGGCGTCGGGGCGGCCAGGCCGTTGGGGCCCCGCACCGGCGGAGTCGCGTCGGGCAGGCGGCGGGCGTTGCCGCAGACCAACCGGGCGTTGGTCTGCAGGGCGAGGAGCCCGATGCTCTTGTACGTGCTGGTGAGGCGGCCGAAAAAGGGCGTGAAGACGCCCCGATCGCCTCCGGACTGATCCGCGACCAAACCGACCAGTTCACCCCGCTCAAGCACGGGCGGCAAGGCACGAACCGCCCCGAACTTGCTCACGAGCGTGAGCCCCCGCCTCGCCCTGGTCTCGTGCAGCCAGGCATCGAGCGGCCGAAGGTCCAGCGGGCGATAGACGGCGTGGAGCGGAAAGCCCAGCATGCTGATGGCGTAGCCGATCAGCTCCCAGTTCCCGCAGTGCCCGGTGATCATGATGCACGGATGACCCGAGAGCACCTCCTGCAGGGCTGGGGCGATCTCGCCAAGCTCGATGTGACGGGTGAACCCCTCCTTGGTGATCAGTCGCGGGGCGTAGAGGATCTCGATGCCCAGACGGAAGAGGTGCTGATAGGTGGCGACGGCGGTGGCGCGACGCTGATCGTCGCTCCAATCGGGGAAGGCGACCTCCAGGTGATCGACAGCCCGCTGGAATCGCCGAGGCGACAGCCGCGGATAGAGCGAACCCATCCCTCGAGCGATCGAGGTGGCGCCCTCGAACCCCACGACATGCGGGAAGGTCATCAAGCCCCGGATCGCGGCGGCGATGGGGTGCTCGAGGAAGGAGGGCAGGTGCTTGACCTTGGCCACGCGTCGTCGGGAGGTTACGACCGCTCCGGGAACGAACAACCCCGGCGAACCGGGGTTGTCGGGAGGAAACTCGTGTTGAACGCGGCCGCGACGCAGGTCGATGTCGCGTCGCGTTTCGATCAGCGTCCGCCGATGCGGCCCGGAGCCTTGCCGATCAGGGTGTAGAGGCGGTTCTCGTTGAGCACCGGTACGCCCGTGGCGTCGGCCTGCTTCAGCAGGGCGTCGTAGCGGTCGACCTCCCGCTGGCGGCGGATGAACTCCTGCACGACCTCGAAGGGGGCGTCCTGGCCCGGGCGGGGCGGCAGCAAGGGCCGCTGGCCGAGCACCAGGAAGTCGGCGTCGCCGCTGAGGTCGGACTCGATCTTGCCGCCCCAGTTGGTGATCATCGCCTCGACGTCGTTGCGCTCGAGCGGCGTGGCGACGCCGTCGCGGTCCATGTCGAAGTTGCCGAAGACGACGAACTTGTAGACCTTGCTGGGATCAAAGAGGGCGTTGGCGACCACGTCGCCCTTCACCACGGGGTTGCCCCTCACCTCGGAGGTGATGCGGCAGGTCGCGCTGGTGGAGTCGATCGAGATGACCTCGAGCGTGGCCTTGCCGGCGGGGTAGCGGCCCTCGGCATCGGGCTTGATGGAGTTGGCGTCGGCGTAGACGGCGAAGGTCATGCCCAGCACGACCTTCTCGCGAGCCCCGATGCCGATGACGACCTGACGGTCGGCATTGATGGCGATGACCTCGGCGTCGACCAGGGTGGCCTCGGCGCGGCCGCGGAAGGCCTCGAGGTTCCGCTGCCCGCGGAGGGCGGCGAGCTGACCCTCGACGATGAGCTTGTCCTCGGTCAGCTTCGCGATCTGGGTCTCGAGCCGCTTCTTGGTCTCGGCGGCTTGGTTGCGCTCCTTCTCGAGCGAGGCGTCGATGCGGGCCTTGTAGCCGTCGGCGCCAGAGCGATACTGCTCCACCTCGGCCTTGTACGCCGCGACTTCCTTGTTGAGAGCGTCGATGGTGGCCTGATGGCTGGCGAGCAGGCCCTTGACGCGGTCGACCTCGTTCTTGCGGTCGGCCTGCGCCTGCGTGCGGGAGCCTTCGGCGGCGGCAAGGCCCGACTCGAGCGACGCGATCTTCGCGTCACGGTCGCCGACGATCGACAGAAGCGAGGCGGTGTCCGCGCCCTTGACGCTCTCGAGCTTGCGGGACAACTCAGCCACCGTGTCGCGACGCGAGCCGGTGACGCGAGCCATGATCGAGGCCTGACCGTCGATCATGTAGCCGATGAGGCTCTTGCGCTCCTTCTCCGCCTCCTTGATCAGGGCCAGCACGTCCTCGCGGTTGCGCTCGTCTGACTTGACGACCTTGACCTGGTCGGCCTGCAAGGTCTCGACCGTCCGCTGACGCTCGAATGACTTGTTGTAGAAGATCGCCGCCGTGACGAAGAAGCCAAGGGAGAGGACTCCCAGGACCGTGATCGTCGCGGCGACTCCGAAACTCGTGCTGGTGCGGCCGGCCATGTGTGTTCCTGTTCCTGACGTGCACTGCCACGCGACGGACACGATGCCTCGCCGCGGCTTGGTTTACGACGCCTCGGCCCGCCGGGTTGCGACGCCCGACATGGCACGGGGCGGACTGCCAAGGGTGGTAGCATACGGCCACCCGTCCCCGGATTCCTCCCTGCCCCCAAAGGCGTTTGTTCGGGACCCCTCGGCCGCCGCTCACTGCGAGCGGGCCGCTCGCCGGCGACGAGCGGCGAGCACTTCGTCGACCGCCTCGCGGATGGCCTCCTGCACGTCGCGGTTCACGATGAATCGGTCGTAGACGCTCCCCGAGCGGGCAGCGTCGATTTCGGCCTTGGCCTGCGCGAACCGCTTGCGGATGAGGTCCCCATCCTCTCGCTTGCGGGCCTCGAGCCGGTTGAGCAGTTCCTGCTCGCCGGGCGGCAGGATGAAGATGGCGAAGGCGTCGGGGAGCCTGGCCTTCACCTGGGCCGCGCCCTGCACGTCGATCTCGAGGATCACCAGCCGCCCTCGCTTGAGCTGCTCGACGACCCACTCGCGGGGCGTGCCGTACTTCTTGCCGTAGACGCCCGCATGCTCGAGGAAGGCGTCCTCGGCCTTCATGCGCTCGAACTCCTCGTCGGTGACGAAGTGGTAGTCGACGCCCTCGACGTCGGCGGGGGTCTTGGCGCGGGTGGTGCACGACACGGAGAAGACCGAGTCGGCGATCGACCGCTCGACGCCTCGGGTGATGGTCGTCTTGCCGACGCCCGACGGGCCGCTGATGATCAGCAGCATGCCGTTGTCGGTGTCGGTGGGGAGCCGATGATGACCTGATGCGTCACGCATGGCGGGTTCGATGGCTGCGGGCATGTGGTTCACGGGCGGACGTTCACTGGCCGAAGAGGTTTCGCTCGCTGAAGTAGCCGTTCTCCTCGAAGTAGGAGAGGGCCTCCTGCGTGCTGCGGAAGATGCGGGTGGCGGTCTCGGTGATGAAGGGACTGGGCGCCTTGCGGGGCTTCCACACCACGAAGACCTCCTTGGTGTGCTCGAAGGCGTGGTGCAGTTCGCGCTCGACGCCGCTCGAGAGGCCGGGAATGCCCCCCGGCAACTCGGGGATGTACGAGACGATCATGTCGGACTGGTCGACGAGCTTGAAGTCTCGCATGTAGATCTGGCCGTCGATGTCGCCGGCGATGTCGAGCACCTCCCGCACCCGCACGCGGATCGGCTCGGCCCCCGCGCTCCTGCTCCCGCCGAAGGAGTGCGGTGCCAGGTCCAGCCAGTCCTTGCCGTCCTTGGCCGCCGCGATGGCGCGGTCGAGCAGCAGCTTCTCGTCCACGTCGCCCGGATCGAACGTGATGAAGTGCTCGGCCAGTTCGGCCCGGAAGGCGTCGATCTCGGCCAGCACGTCGGGCATGTCCACCACGTGGCTCATCGGGAAGCTCGGGTAGACCTTCCGCATCCCCGGCCGACAGACCAGCCGGAAGAGCGTCCGCGTCGTCATGGCGTGACGCCCGCGCGACAGGATGTAGAAGCGGCTGCCGGGAATCGCGCGGCTCATCAGCTCGGTGGCGAGGATCTCCTCCTCGCGCCACACCATGCAGTCCTTGAGCGTCGCGTCGATGTCGTGCTCGGCGTGCAGCCGGTGGTTCACCACCTCGATGTTGTCCACCAGGCAGATGAACAGGTCCGGCTTGAGCTGCTCGATCTGGTCGTAATCGAAGGCCGAGAAGAGCCCGTGACGCCACCGGAACGTCGCGTGCGTGTTCACGACGACGTTGTCCATCTCGCGGCTGTCGGCCAAAATGTCCTTGAAGGCCGCACGACGCAGCGAGTTCAGCCGGCTGATCGGCAGGTCGAGGATCTTCCCCGGACGCACGTCGGGGGCTTCCTTGTACATCAAGTCGCCCACGTGGAAGACGTGGAGCGCCTCGCCCTGCTCGCCACCAAACGCCGCCGCGGCGTTGATGAAGGGCTTCTTGTCCATCCCGATCTGGCCGGTGACGATCGCTCGCATGGTCGAGGATATGCCCGGCCCGCAACGCCTCCCGCGCCCTCTCCCGCAGGCCCGAGGTCGGGGCCGCCCCGGGCGGTCACTTGGCCGCGGGCGCCGCCGCCGCGGGGGCGGGCCGCAACACCACCTGCACGGTGTTCTCCTTGGCGTGGTACTTGGCGAAGGTCTCCTTGACCTGCGACGCCGTCAGGGCCTGCATCGCCGCGGGCATCGCCAGCATCTGGTCGAGGTCGTTGCCGTCGAAGGTCATCGTCGCGATCTCGCCCATCCAGAAGGAGGGATCCTTCATCGTCTCGTCGAGGGTGTTGGCGATCTGCCCCTTGGCGATCTTGAGCTCCTCCTCCGAGGGGCCCTCGGCCGCGAAGGCGTCGAACATCTCGGTGATCTTCGCCACCAGCGCATCGGCCTTCGCCGGCTGCGTGGGCGCGCCCGACCGGAAGAGGCCAAAGCCCGGATAGACCGTGCCCGGCGTCGACGCCGCCGCGATCGAGTAGACCAGCTGGGCCTTCTCGCGGATCTCCTGCACCATGCGGCTGGAGATCACGCGGGCGGCCATCTCCATCGCCCGGGAATCGGCGAGGTTGGTCTCGTCGGGCCCGTAGAAGCCCACCATGACGTTGGCCATGTCGGTCTTGGTGGCGATGGTCTCGGACAGGGCCTTGGGGCCCTTCTCTCGCGTCAGGACGCGCCGATCGGCCAGGTGCTCCTTCGAGATGCGAGCCCGGGTGGGCAGCGAACCCAGGTAGCGAGCGACGAGCTCGACCGCCTTGTCGCGGGCGATGTCCCCCACCACCGCGACCTCGATGGGCGAGGTCTTGACGAGGTTGGCCAGCCACGCCTGCGAGGCCGGCAGCGTGAGCGCGTCGATCTGCGCCAGCGTCAGGGGCTGGGTGCGCACCTCGCCGGCCGGATACACGGCCTTGGCCATGAGCTTGCTGAACATCTGCGAGGGGTTCTTCTCCATCGCCTCGAGGCTCTGGACCTGCGACGTCTTCCAGCGGGCGAACGCCGATTCCTCGATCTTGGGATCGGTCAGCAGCAGGTGCGCCAGCTGCATGCCCGTCTCGAGCTCGTCGGGCGTGCCCGACACCGTCAGCCGGGCCGCCGCCGGACCCGCGCTCCCGCCGACATTGACCTTCTTGCCGGTCATCAGCGAGCGGATGTCGTTGGACGAGAGCGTGCCCGTCGCCTGCTGGCCCCACGCCACCATCGCCGCCTGGGTGATGCCCCGATTCTCCGCGGTCTCGAGCAGGGGCGCACCGATGAGCGAGATCGCGACCATGACCTCGTTCTTGCGCTGGTCGTTGAACTTGTGATGCACCCGCACGCCGTTGCTCAGCCATGCCGACCAGACCGCCGACGCGGCGTGCTCTGCCTGCTCCGACACCGCGCCCGGGGTCGGCGCCTTCTCCATCAGCTTCTCGGCCCGCTTGACCGCCGCCTCCTTCGCCGGCTTGACGTCGAAGGCCTTCTCGCCCGCGGCGAGCATGTCATCCTCGCTCGGGAGCGCGCCCGTCGCGGGGAGCTGCGCGAAGAACATCACCTTCGCGGGCTCGAACTCCTTGGCGAACCACGCGGAGCACTCCTCGGCCGAGATCGACGGCAGGAGCGAGCGAGCCGACTCGAGCCGCTGCGCCGCCGAACGAATGGGCTCGCCCGACGCCAACGCGTTGTTGATCCGCATCAGGTGGGCCCTGGCCGGGAGCGTGGGCTCCTGCTGGGCCTGCTGCTCCGCCGATGCGAGCAGGTCCCGCCGGGCCTCCTCGATGGCGTTGGCGTCAAAGCCGTGCAGCCGCGCCCGCTGGACGCACACCGCGAGGTCGGAGAGCATCTCCCGCCACCTCGCCGGCTCGCCGCTGGCTTGCGCCTGGGCCGACCACATCGCGTTCGACATCGGGCTCGCGAAGGCGATGGCCCCAAGGAACGAGACGGCGTTGTCGCTCACCTTCTCCTGCACCGAGCGGTTGAACGCGCTCATCGCCAGCGTCTGCATGTACTCCTCGCGCAGCTGGGCTTGCGTCGTCACGGGCGGCCGCGGGGGCGACACCTTCATCATGCCCACCGTCGCACGGGTCAGCTCCGGATCGCTCGCCACCACCGCGAAGCTCTTGTCGTAGGCCTTGACCCCCGCGTCCTGGTCCTTCGCGTGGGGCTTGGCCGGCAGATCGCCGAACGAGCCGACGATCTCCTGCTGCACCGCCTTGGGGTCGATGTCCCCCACCACGATCACCGACGAGTTGCCCGGCGCGTAGAAGGCGTTGTAGTACGCCGCGAAGTCCTCACGCTGCACCCCCTTGATCGTCTCCTCGGTGCCGATGGGCATGCGATCGCCGTAGATCGATCCCGGCGCCATCCGCGTGTACATGTACTCCATCACCCGCTGACGCCCGGACTTGCGGGAGGTCTTCTCCTCGAGGATGATCTGCCGCTCGCTCTCGATCTCCTTGGGCTCGAGCAGCAGACGCCCGTTCACGTCCGCCATGAACAAGAAGGCCTGCCGCAACTTGTCCACGCTGTTGTCCGGGAGCGCAAGCTGATAGCACGTCTGCTCGAAGCTCGTGAAGGCGTTCTGGTGACGCCCGAACGTCAGGCCCAGCGACTCGAAGTACTTCACCACCGTGCCCGGCGGGAAGTTCTTGCTCCCGTTGAAGGCCATGTGCTCGAGATAGTGCGCAATGCCCCGCTGCCGCTCCGTCTCGTTGAGCGATCCCGACGAGACGTGCATCCACACCGAGGCCCGCTTGGGCGGGTTGTCGTGCGGCATGATGTAATACGTCAGCCCGTTCTCGAGCTTGCCCGTCACCACCCTGGGGTCGGTGGGCAGGTCGTCGCCGAACGCCGCGGGCGTCGACAGGGACAGCATCACGAGGGACAGGGCCCCGAAGGCCCCACGCACGGAGAAAGTGGTGCTCATGGCGACTCCATCGTAGGGAGCCCCTGGCCATCGCCGGATCGCCCGCAACCGACCCGCGTCAGTGCCGGAAGTGCCTCAGGCCCGACACCAGGCACGTGATCCCCCGCTGATCGCACAGGTCCAGCGTCTCCTGGTCCCGCTTGCTCCCGCCAGGGTGCATGATGCACGCCACGCCCGCGTCCGCCAGGATCGCCGGACCGTCTGCGAAGGGGAAGAAGGCATCCGAGAAGACGCAGGCCCCCTTGGCGAGCCCCCCGGCCTTCTCCGTCGCAAGGCGGCACGACGTGACGCGGTCCATCTGACCCGCGCCCCCGCCGAACATCCGCACCACGCCCTCGCCGTGCTCGGGCGAGAAGCCCCCGATCACCACCGCGTTGCTGAACAGGAACCTCCCAACCACCTCGAGGAATCCCGCCGCCCCCGCCATCGCCTCCGTCGGCGCAGGGCCCGCCGCGTGACGCCGCTCCTCGCGCGTCGACCACCGCAGGTCCCGCTCCTGCACCAGCACGCCCCCGGGGATCGACTTGAACTCCACCGCGTCGGGTGCGGCGGAGGGATCGATCGGGCCCGTCTTCAGCAGGCGAAGGTTCTGCCAGCGGGCCCGCAACATCTCGAGGGCGCGATCCGTGAAGTCCGGGGCGATCAGCACCTCGAGGAAGACGTCCTTCCCGCACAGTCGCTCCGCCGCCGCCTCGTCGACCGTCACGTTGACCGCGATGATCCCGCCGAAGGCCGCCACCGGATCGCCCGCGATGGCCTCCTCGACCGCCAGACGTGCCGCGGACTGACCCGGCCCCGCCTTGGTCACCATCGCCGCCCCGCACGGGTTGGTGTGCTTCACGCAGCACGCCCCCGCCGCGTGCGGATTCAGCCGCCGCAACGCCACCACCAACTCGAGCGCGGCCGCGGCGTCATGGATGTTGTTGTACGACAGTTCCTTGCCGTGCAGCTGCTCGGCCGCCCCGATCGACGGGCCCTTCGCGCCCGGCGTGACATACGACGCCCCGGCCTGGTGCGGATTCTCGCCGTAGCGAAGCAACTGCGTCCGCCGACCCCGCACGGCCAAAAGGGTGGGGAAGCGATCCTCCTGCCCCAGCAGGTACGAAGCGATCGCCGCGTCGTACGCCGCCGTGACGGCGAAGGCCTTGGCCGCAAGGTCGGCCCGCAACTCGGGCGAGGTGCACCCGCCGCCGGCCTTCATCGCCTCCAGCACGCGGGCGTAGTCGGCCGGGTCGGTCACCACCGTGACGTACGCGTGGTTCTTCGCGCCCGAGCGGATCATCGAGGGCCCGCCGATGTCGATGTTCTCGATGGCGTCGGCCCGCGTGCAGCCCGGCTTGGCGACGGTCTTCTCGAACTCGTAGAGGTTCACGCACACCAGGTCGATCGCCGTGATGGCGTGATCACGCATCGCGGCGGCATGCTCGGGGTGATCGCGCAAGCCCAGCAAGCCGCCGTGCACCTTGGGGTGCAGGGTCTTGACGCGACCGTGCATGATCTCGGGAAAGCCCGTCACCTGCTCGATGCCCACCACCGGCAGGCCCGCCTCGGCCAGGAGTTTCGCGGTGCCGCCGGTCGAGACCAACTCGACGCCCAGGGCGGCCAGCCCCTTGGCGAAGTCGATCAGCCCGGTCTTGTCCGTGACGGACAAGAGGGCGCGACGAACGGGCAGGTTGGACGTGGACGCGAGCGCGGGAGCGTGCAGGGCCATGACACGCGGAGCGTAGGAACCCGTCCCGCCGCCGCGTCGACGCCCGACGCCCTTCACGAAATCGACAAGGTCGGCTTGACGGCCCCGCTACGCATCTGCGCCAAGGCGACCTGGTTCTTGACCTGCCGAACGACCTCGTCGAGGGCCTGGGCCAGGCGCTTTCCGGCCGCGTCCGTCCCCGTGAAGTTGGCGACGGGGTTGCCCTCGTCGCTGTTGGCGCGAAGCGACATGGTGATGGGAATGGCGCCCAGGAAGGGCACGCCCAGCCGCTGGGCCATCGTCTCGGCCCCGCCCCGCCCGAAGATGTCGTACACCTTGCCGTCGTCGCCCACGAAGCAGCTCATGTTCTCGACGACGCCCAGCACCTCGATGCCCAGTTGCCGGAACATCTTCGCCGCACGCACGGCGTCGTCCTGCGCCACCTTCTGGGGCGTGCACACCACCACCGCGCCGGCCAGTTGCATCATCTGCGCCATCGTCAACGCCACGTCTCCCGTCCCCGGAGGCAGGTCGATGACGAGGTAGTCGAGTTCGCCCCAGTTGGTCTGCTCGGTCAGCTGCTTGAACGCGCCGTGCGCCATGGGGCCGCGCCAGATCAGGGGCTGATCGGGCGCCACCAGCTTGCCCATCGTCATCGCCTTGATGCCGTGCGTGCAGAAAGGCTCGAGCTGCTTCTCGCGGACGATGGCGTCGAGCCCGTCGAGCCCCAGCATCGTCGGCATGCTCGGCCCGTAGATGTCGGCGTCGAGCAGCCCCACCGCGTGCCCCTGCCGCGCGAGCCCCACCGCGAGGTTCAGGGCCACCGTGCTCTTCCCCACGCCCCCCTTGCCCGCCCCCACCGCGATGATCTGCTTGACGCCCGGCATGGCCTGCGCCTTGCCCTGCGGGTTCGGGCTGGGCTTGAGGCCGGGGATGGGCTCGTGCCCGCCCGGGGCCGTCGCGGCGGCGGGCTTGGCGGGCGCGGGATTCATCCCGCCATACTTGAACTGCTTGACGATGGTGCCGGCATGGTCGACGAAGTCGACGACGAAGGAGTCGAGCGGGGTGTCGATGCCCGCCGCGGCCTTCGCCACGGCCAATCGGGCGGCATCCGCCACCTTCTCGAGTTCCGAGGCGGGGGCTCCCGGCCGCCATTGCAGTCGCACGCTGGCATAGGTGTCGCACGCGCTGACCCACAGCACATGGTCGCCGCTGGCGAGGGTGGAACCCTCCGAGACCCCCGGCACGGCGGCAAGGGCCCGCTTCACGATGTCCTTCGAGATGCCCATAGGACCGCCAAGATAGGCCCGCCGCGGGCCGATTCGGGTCCCCGGCGGCACGAACGCCGGACGAACCGCGGGCGATTCCGGCATTCGGGAGGCACTGACCCCGTACCATCGCGTCTCACGAGGGTCTGGAGGCCGCTCCGGGACGATCCGCAGGCATGTCGCGGACGTAACGAGAGGGCCCCTCCACGGGACGCTCATCGCAGGAATCCGACCATGAAGATCCGCCACACCCGCCTGTTCTCGACCCTGACCGCCGCCGCCCTGGCCTTGGCCGCCGGTCTGGCCCACGCCGACGACATCAAGCGCGAGGGCGAGGGCGCCCGCCGCGCGGCGCTCAACGCCATCGAGCTCAAGCCCTTCGACCTCGGGCTCCTCGAGAAGATCACCGAGTGGAACTCCAAGCCGGGGGGCGCCGACCTGTCCGGCAAGGTGATCGTGGTGTGCACGTGGGCCGACTGGTACGCCCCGTGCAAGCGCGTGATGACCCAGACCCGCAAGCTGGCGGAGAAGTACGGCAAGGACGGAGTGGCGGTGATCGCCGTGCACAACGCCAAGGGGTGGGACGCGACGAAGAACCCCAAGTTCGACGCGGCGATTCCCTTCTTCGCCGGCGTCGACGCGACCGGGGAGTTCCGCAAGGCCATCAACTCGGACCAGGATCCCGACGTCTACGTGATCGACCGGGCCGGCCAGATGCGCTACGCCGACGTCGACAAGGCCTCGCTCGAATCGGGCGTGCAGTTCCTGCTCAAGGAGTCGGCGCAGGACGCGGGCGCCATCAACCAGACGGCGGCGACCAAGAAGAAGCAAGACGAGGCGGAACTCCGCAAGTCGCAGGCGATCAACCAGAACGTGGACATGACGTCGCTCCCGGAGCTCCCCTTCCCGGCCCCCTCGCCCGACGCGTACAAGAAGGCCAAGTGGCCCAAGATGCCCAAGGATCGTCGCGGCAAGGACCTCATGAACCCCGATCAGGCGACCTCCAGCGAGACGGACGCCAAGCAGGAGCCCAAGGTCCAGACGATCAGTTTCAACGATGCCCAGTGGCTGGCCAACAAGCCCGCCACCGACGGCCGCGTCCGCGTGATCTACCTCTGGCACCCGGACTCCCGCTTCACGCACCCCAACATCGCCATGGCCGACCTCATGCAGCGCCAACGCGGCCGCGACGTCGCGGTGGTGGGCGCCATCTCCAGCATCACCGACGGAACGACGGTCAAGAAGCTCGAGGACATCGAGATGGACCCGATCAAGATCAAGAAGCGCTTCGACGAGTTCCTCGCCACCCGCACCTTCTCCCACGCGGTCTACTTCGACGCCGGCGGCGCGATCATGAACACGGGACTCGACCAGGAAAGCGCCAACAGCAACACCAGCGACTCGATCCCCAACCCCTTCGTCTGCATCGTGAGCTCCGACGGCGTCCTCCGCTGGGCGGGCGGCACGTGGTTCCCCTCGTACCAGGCCGCCCTCGAGCAGGTGATCCGCGAGGACCCCGGCGTCCAGGCCCGCCGCAAGGTCGAAGAGGCGTTCATCAAGGCCAAGCAGGGCAAGTGATGCCCCGCCTCGAGCGCCCGCTCTTCGACGTCGTGCTCGTCGAGCCGGAAATCCCCAACAACACCGGCAACATCGGCCGCACCTGCGTCGCCACGGGGTGTCGCCTGCACCTCGTGCATCCGCTGGGCTTCGATACCGATGAAAAGGCCTGCCGCCGCGCCGGGCTCGACTACTGGCCCCGCCTCGACCTCACGCATCACGACTCCGCGGCGGCGTGGCTGACCTCCCTGGGCGAGGGTTCACCTTGGCTCTTCACCACCAAGGGCGATCGCGACGTCTACGACGTCGAGTTCCGTCGCGGCGACACGCTCGTCTTCGGCCGCGAGACGCGCGGCCTCGATCCCGCCATGCTCGCACGCTTCCCGGGCCGGCTGGTCCGCTTCCCCATGCTCGAAGGAGAGCGCTCCCTCAACCTCGCCACCGCGGTGTGCGCGGCCGTCTACGAGGGACTTCGCCAGACGATCGTGCGGGGCGAGGTGCGGACGGAGGCGGGCTCGCTCCGCCTGTGACGCGCCTGCGACGCG
>JBAXFU010000090.1:0-13179 GCA_037139735.1 Phycisphaerae bacterium | reverse complement strand
CCGTGATGGAGGAGTGCGCCGCCCAGGACGCGGAGGTCATCCACCCGCAAGCGGCGGACATCGAACCCGCGCTGCGTCGCGTGACGCGCGAGCACGAGCGATTCTCGACCTCGATGGGCCCGTGCGCCATGCTGAGCCTGCCCCTCCGCGTGGAAGGCGGCATCGTGGGCGTGGTGGTGCTGGAACGCGAACCCAGCGACCCGCTGCCCCTGCCCGCCGCCGCGTTGCTCCGCCTGGTGGCCGAGACGATCGGCCCCGCGCTCTGGACCCGCCGCATGGCCGATCGCGGCGTGATGGCGGTCGCTCACGATGGCATGCGGAATGCCGCCCGTTCGCTGGTGGGCGCGGGGCACACCGGCCTCAAGCTGCTGGGCCTCGCGGTGTTGGCGTCGCTGATCCTCAGCGCCATCGTGCCCATTCCCGGTCGCGTGAGCGCGCCGGCGGGCGTGAAGGCCGCGGCGGCTCGCACCGTGTCGCCCCCCTTCTCGGGCTTCCTCGCCAAGGTGCTCGTGCGGCCGGGCGACCGCGTCACGACCGGGCAATCCGTCGCCGAGATGGACGCCACCGACCTTCGCCTCCAGTTGGCCCAGGCGCAGGGAGAACTCGGTTCCGCTCGCACGCAGCGAGACGAGGCCCTGAGCCGGGGCGACCTCGCCAAGGTCGCGCAGTACGACGCCGAGAGCCGCCGCGCCGAGGCGACGATCGAACTGCTCGATGCGCATCTCCGCCGCGCGGTGATCACCTCCCCCGTCGACGGCGTGGTGGGCCGCGGCGATCTCGAGCAGTTCATTCGCGCCCGCGTCGAGCCCAACCAGCCGCTCTTCGAGATCATCACCGACCGCAACGTCACCGTCGCGTACGTCGACGAACGAGACATCCAGCGAGTCAGCGTCGGGCAGAAGGGACGCTTCGTCAGCAAGGCGCTGCCGGGCGAGGCCCTCGACGTGAGCGTGGCTCGCATCACGCCCGTCGCCGAACCCCACGAGGGCGCGAACGCCTATCAGGTCGAACTCACGCTGGGCGAGGGCGGCGACGCCTCGGTGCTCGGCTCGCTGCGTCCGGGCATGACGGGCAAGGTGCGGCTCGACGACGGCTGGACCACGCCCCTGGCCTCCTTCGCAAGGCCGCTGATCGACGAGGCACGCCTGCGGCTGTGGTGGTGATCGAGCGCTGATGACCCGGCTTCCCTCCATCCTCAGGCCCGACGTCTCCTCGTCGTTCAGCGACCTGTGGTATCGCGTGGGGCCGACCAGGCCTCGGCTGGCGCCCCATGCGCAGCTCACGCCGCAGGTCTTCGGCGAGCGCCGCGTACACGTGGTCGAGGATCCCGCGGGCGGGGGCTTTTACCGGCTGAGCGAGGCGGCGTACGCCTTCGTCGGCCTGCTCGACGGCCGCTGCACCGTCGACGACGCATGGAAGGCCTGCTGCCTGCAGTTGGGCGATGACGCCCCGACGCAGAAGGAGTGCATCGACGTCCTCAGTCGCCTGCAGTACTACGGGCTGCTCAGCGGGGATCAGCCGCTCGCGGCCGACATGATCGGGCGTCGCATGGAGGAGGTCGACCGCCGCCGCCGCGCCCGGCGCTGGGGCGGGGGCCTCTCCGTGACGCTTCCGCTCCTCAACCCCGACCGCATGCTCGGTCGCATCGCCTACCTGCTGCGGCCGGTCTTCGGACCGTGGGGCCTGGCCGTCTACGTGCTGACGATCGCGACGGCCTTGGTGCACCTGGTGCCTCGCCACGCGGCCCTGGCCGACCAGTTCGCCGGGGTCCTGGATCCGTCGAATCTCGTGTGGATGGGCGTCATCTTCATCCTGCTGCGGGCATGGCACGAGTTGGGCCATGCCGCCGCGTGCAAGGCGCTGGGTGGCCGCTGCACCGAAGTGGGACTGATGCTGGTGGCCTTCGTCTTTCCATTCCCCTACTGCGACGCTTCGAGCGCGTGGCGATTCCCGTCGGTGCGAAGCCGCGTGATCGTCTCGGCGGCGGGCATGCTCTTCGAGACCTTCCTCGCCGCGTTGGCCGCGATCCTCTGGTCGCACCTTTCGGACGAGGCCGCGGGCCTGCGGGCCCTGCTCTTCAACGTCATGCTCATCTCGGGCGTGACCACGATCATCTTCAACGCCAACCCGTTGCTGCGGTACGACGGGTACTACATCCTCTCGGACGTCACGGGCATCGCCAACCTCGCGCAGCGGGCGATGGAACTCGCGAGGTTCCTCCTGCTCCGCCGCGTCTTCAAGGTCGGCAGCGTGCAACCGCCCGCGGTCGGCGGCGCGGGCCAGTTCTGGCTGCTGATCGGGTATCACCTGCTGGCGACACCCTATCGGCTGTTGGTCACGGCCACCATCGTGCTCGCGCTCTGGACCAACGACCGGTATCTCACGGCGGGCGCGCTGATCGCCATCATCGCCGGGTGCGTCTGGCTCGTCTGGCCCGCGCTCAAGGGACTGGGCTTCCTCATCGGTTCGCCGACGCTGCTCGGACGGCGGGCCTGGGCCTTCACCATCTCGGCGACGGCGCTGGGCCTGCTCGCGGCCGCGCTCCTGCTCGTCCCGCTTCCCAGCCCCACCTACGCCACCGGCACGCTCGAACCCGCCACCGTCGAACCGTTGCGACCCCGCGAGGACGGGTTCGTCGAGCGTGTCTTCGTGGCCGAAGGTCAGGCCGTGCGTGCGGGCGAACCCATTCTTCAACTCCGCAACGACGAAGCCCGCGCGGAACTGCTCCGGGCCGAGGCCGATCTCGACCGCGCCCGGTCCACCAGCGACGCCGCGACCGAGCGCAGCGGCGCGGAGCAGACCATCGCGACATTCCGCGTGACCCAGGCGACCCAAGCCCTCGAACGCGCCCGCCAGCGGGTCGATTCGCTGCTCATCCGCGCCGAGAGCGATGGACGCATCTGCCCCCCACCCTCGCCCGCCACGCGACTGACCGACCTCCACGGACGCTTCGTCGCCAAGGGCACGCTGCTGGGCTTCATCAGCGCCACCGACCGACTGGTCGTCCGGTGTCTCGTGAGCGACCGCGACCACGCGTACATCTTCGGCGACCAACCGCTTGATCGCGTGCCCACGTCGTTCCGCGTCAAGGGCGCGGCGGGCGACCGTCGCGAGGCGGTCGTCACCCGCGCCACCCCCGCAGCGACCGTCGAGGTGGCCCAGGCCTCGCTCACGACGCTCGCTGGCGGCGAGGTGCAACTGGATCCTTCCGACCCCGACCGACGAACCTCGCTGACGCCGCAGTTCACGGTGGAACTCTCGCCGCGAACATGCAACGTCGCGTGGCAAGCGGGGCTGCGGACCCGCGTCCGCTTCGAGACGCCCGCCCAACCGCTCGCCGCGACGTGGTGGCGAAAGGCGCGGCAGTACCTCTCCGATCGCACCCGCGCCTGAGCGTCCGCCCGTGAGCCCGCTGCCGCCACACCTCCCGGAATCCGTCCCCCGCCCCGCCTTCCTCGCGGCGGATGACGCCATGCTCGCCACCGGCACACGCCTCTGGCGCGGGCTTGGACGCCCGGCCTCGAGAACCGCCCCGACCAAGGGCTTGGACGTCGTGGGCGAACGTCTGCTGGGCCGGCTTCGTCAGCGGCGGCTCAAGGCCTTGCCTTGGTCGCGGGCACGGGCCATCATCGCGGCGGCGCAGGGCATGGCTTCGCACTCGGAGGCGGCCTTCGACGAACGCATCCACGCCGCACGGGCGATGGCCATGATGAACCGCGACGAGGCCGAGACGGTCGATCTGGCCTTTGCCGTCGGCTACGAAGCGATCCGCCGCGAGATCGGGTTGCGACTGCACGAGGAACAGGTGCTCGGTGCGTTGGCGTTGGCGTCGGGATGCTGCGCCGAACTGGCCACCGGCGAAGGCAAGACCGTCACGGCGATCCTGCCCGCCGCCCTCGAGGGGTGGACGGGCCGCGGCGTGCACGTCATCACCGTCAACGACTACCTGGCGCGTCGCGATGCGCAGACGACGTCGCCCGCGTATCACCGGCTGGGCATCTCGGTGGGCGTGGTGCAGGAATCGACGACCCCCGACGGACGCATCAAGGCGTATGCCGCGGACGTGACGTACGCGTCGGACAAGCAGGTGATCTTCGATCACCTGCGCGACCGCCTGGCCGCGCCGGCCTCGCCTCGGCTGAGCGGCCTCTTGCTCGACGGACTGCTCGGCACGGGCGGCCAGTGGGCCGGGCGCGTGGTGCAGCGGGGCCAGAACGCGGCGATCATCGACGAGGCCGACTCGGTGCTCATCGACGAAGCCGTGACGCCCGCCATCATCAGTCTGCCGGGCGAGGCGGGCGAGTTGACGGCGGGCCTGCGCATCGCCTCGGCCATCGCCGCATCGTGGCAGGAAGGCCGCGAGTACGTCTCCGACCAACGCCTGCGCACCATCACGCTGACGCCCGAAGGGCACGCATCGTTGGCCGAACGCGCCTCCGACCTGCCCCCTTTCTGGGCCGGGCCGCGGCGCAGCGAGGAACTGCTCGTGCAGGCCCTCACGGCCCGCGTGCTGCACCGACTCGGCGAGGACTATGTCGTCACCGACGGCAAGGTGATGATCGTCGATCGCTCGACCGGACGCATCCTCCCCGGCCGCCAGTGGCAACTCGGGCTGCATCAGGCCGTCGAGGTGAAGGAGGGCCTCGAGCCCACCGCCCCCACGCATGTGGCGGCACGAAGCAGCTATCAGGGCTTCTTCCAACGCTACGCGCGACTCGCGGGCATGTCGGGCACCGCCCGCGAGGTCGCCGACGAGTTGTGGCGTTGGTACCGCCTTCCCGTCGTCGCCGTCCCAACGCACAGGCCCGTGGCGAGGAAGGTGACGCCCGATCGCTTCTTTGCGACCCAGGCGGAGAAGCTCGAGGCGGCGGCCTCGCGTGCGGCTGAACACCACCGGGCCGGTCGTCCCGTGCTGCTGGGCGCATGGAGCGTGACGACGTCGGAATCGGTCTCGGACCTGCTGACGCGAGCGGGCGTCGATCATCGCGTGCTCAACGCCGTTCGCGAGGCCGAGGAAGCCGCCATCGTCGAGCGTGCCGGCGACGAGGGCGCGGTGACGGTGGCGACCAACATGGCCGGCCGCGGCACCGACATCCGGCTCTCGGCCAAGGCCCGCGACGCGGGCGGCCTGGTCGTCATCGCCACCGAACGTCACGACGAGGCCCGCGTCGATCGCCAGTTGGCCGGCCGCGCGGGCCGCCAGGGCGACCCGGGCGTGGTCGAGGTCTTCGCCTCGCTGGAAGACCGATTGGTGACCCAGAACGGCCTCGTGCCGCTTCGCTGGCTGGCTCGTCACACCCGCGGCTCCATCCGCACGCTGATCTGTCGCCTGCTCTGGTGGCAATCGCAAGCGGCCGCGACCCGCAAGTGGGCGACGATCCGCGACCAGGTGGCCCAGGCGGACGCGTGGCTGTCGATGGCGATGCACGACACGTCGAGGTGATGACCGAGGCCACCGACACGGACTTCGTCGCCCGCACGGGCGTACCAGTCGTAGTCGTGGTGCGCTGCCCGGCTTTGCGGGCGAGCCCACGGCCGTACGCCGATACGCGAACGGTCATGACGGCGATCGACGAAACTCGACGCGCACGCCGCGCGACGCCATCGGCCGGGCACCCCGCATCGACCAACACGCGGATCGATCGCCCGTCCGTGGGCTTGCTCGCAAAGCCTCGCGGTGCCCACGGCTACGTCTGGCTGGCCCTGCCGGGCGGCAGGAGGGCTGCGCTCTGCCCTTCCGCTCACTTCACCCCGAGGATCTTCCGCAGGTACCGCCCCGTGTGGCTCTCGGCGCACCTGGCGACCTGTTCTGGCGTGCCGGTGGCCATGATGCGTCCGCCGCCGTCGCCTCCTTCGGGTCCCAGGTCGATGAGCCAGTCGGCACACTTGATCACGTCGAGGTTGTGCTCGATCACGATCAGCGTGTTGCCGGCGTCGGCGAGGCGGTCCATCACGCCCACGAGCTTGCGGATGTCCTCGAAGTGCAGGCCCGTCGTCGGTTCGTCGAGCACGTAGAGCGTGTGGCCGCCGGGCGCGGAACGCACTGGCGCGGAGCGTTCCTCGTCGTCGTCGCTCGATGACGCCGGCTCGGGGCTGGAGCCCTTGCCCAGCTCCGTGGCCAGCTTGATGCGTTGGGCCTCGCCGCCCGAGAGTTGCGTGCTGGGCTGGCCGAGCTGGATGTAGTCGAGCCCGACCTCGTGAAGGCAGCTGAGGTACCGGTGGATCTTCGGGTGGTTCTCGAAGAAGGCCACCGCGTCCTCGACGGTCATGGACAGCACGTCGGCGATGCTCTTGCCCCGGTAGTGCACCTCGAGGGTCTCGCGGTTGTACCGCTTGCCGCGGCAGACCTCGCACTCGACGTACACGTCCGGCAGGAAGTGCATCTCGATCTTCTTGAGGCCCTGACCCTGGCAGGCCTCGCAGCGGCCGCCGCCGGCCTCGGCGCGGACGTTGAAGGAGAAGCGACCGGGCTTGTAGCCGCGGATCTTGGCCTCCTTGGTCTGGACGAAGACCTTGCGGATCTCGTCGAAGAAGCCGACGTAGGTGGCGGGGTTGCTGCGGGGCGTGCGGCCGATGGGGCTCTGGTCGACCTCGATGATGCGGTCGAGCGCGGCGGGCCACTTGATCGACCCGTGCGCCCCCGGCTTCACCCGCGTCCCGAGCAGGTGCACGCGGGCGGCGTTGAGCAGGATGTCGTTCACGAGCGTCGACTTGCCCGACCCCGACACGCCCGTGACGCACACAAGGCCGCCGAGGGGAATGGAGACGTCGACCTTCTTGAGGTTGTTCTCCGACGCGCCCTTGATGACGATCGCGTTCTTCGCGTTGAGGCGACGCCGCGTCTTGGGCGTGGCGATCGCCTTGCGGCCGGAGAGGTAGTCGCCGGTCACCGACGCCGGCACGCGGCAGATCTCCTCCACCGTTCCCTGCGCGACGATCGTGCCGCCGTGCACGCCCGGTCCCGGCCCCACGTCGACCACGTGGTCCGCGCTGCGGATCACGTCCTCGTCGTGCTCGACGACGATGACGGTGTTGCCGATGTCGGTGAGGTGGCGGAGCGTCGCGATGAGACGGTCGTTGTCGCGCTGGTGCAATCCGATGGTGGGTTCGTCGAGGACGTAGCACGCGCCGACGAGGCCGCTGCCGACCTGCGAGGCCAGGCGGATGCGCTGGGCCTCGCCGCCCGAGAGCGTGGCGGTCTTGCGGTTGAGGGAGAGATACTCGAGCCCCACGCCCGCGAGGAACCGCAGGCGGTTGTTGATCTCCTTGAGAATGGGCTCGGCGATGACGGTCTGTTCGCGGGTGAGTCGCAGGCCGGTCACGAAGGCCACGGCCTCGGTAATGGTGAGGCGCGAGAACTCGGCGATGTTGAGCATCGAGCCGTCGTGCTTCGGACGGCCGATCACGCTGGCCGAGGCGCAGCGAGCGAGATCGACGGGCGTGTCGCTCTCGACGAGCACGTGCAGGGCCTCGACGCGGAGCCGGTCGCCGTTGCAGGCGGGGCACGGCGTGTCGCTCATGAAGCCGCCGAGCCACTCCTTGACGCCGGGATTGTCCGTGGTCTTCCACCACGACGTGAGTTCGGGCAGAACGCCCGGCCAGCGGATGCCGGCCTTCTTCTGCTCCTCGGGGGTGGGTCCGTCGAGGACGATTCGCTGCTGCTCGGCCGTCAGCGCGTTGAAGGGCAGGTGGACGTCGATCCTGAGTTTCGCGCACACCTTGCGGAGCTGCTTGGTGAACCACGAGCGGACGGAGATGTTCTTGCCGTAGGCCGCGATGGCGTGGTCGGCGAGCGCCTTGGTCTCGTCGGGCACCACCAGGTCGCGATCGAGTTCAAGGAGCGTACCAAGGCCGTTGCAGTCGGGGCACGCGCCGAAGGGGGAGTTGAAGCTGAAGGTGCGGGGCGCGAGCTCCTCGAGGGCGATCTCGGGATGCTCGGGGTCGGCGAACTTCGTGGAGAAAGGCGTGTCCTTCCACGTGCCCGGCTCGGTCTCCTGCGTCACGACGACCAGGCCCTGCGCGAGGCGAATTGCCGCCTCGATGCTCTCGGCGAGCCGCTGACGTCCGTCGGCGGCGAGCACCACGCGATCGACCACGGCCTCGATGGCATGCTTCTCGTAGCGACCGAGCTTGAGGGGGTTCTCGCCGGGCTCCTTGAGCGCGTCGCGAAGGTCGACGATGTTGCCGTTCACGCGGGCGCGGTTCCACCCCTGACCCGAGAGGTCCTCGAGCACGTCGCGGTGGAAGCCCTTCTGGCCGCGGACGACGGGGGCCAGGATCATGAGCCGCGAACCCGCGGGGCGGGTCATCACGGCGTCGACGATCTGCGTGCTGCTGGTGGCGCTGATGGGCACGCCGCTGCGGGCGGCGGGCGTGCCGTCCTTCCGCGTCTTGGTGACGGCCCAGGAGTAGGGCTTGCCGCAGCGGGCGAAGAGCAGTCGCAGGTAGTCGTAGATCTCGGTGGTGGTGGCGACGGTCGATCGCGGGTTGCTGCCCGAGGATCGCTGCTCGATGGCGATGGTGGGCGGGATGCCCTCGATCTCGTCGACGTCGGGCTTCTTGAGCTGGTCGAGGAACTGGCGGGCGTACGCGGAGAGGGACTCCATGTACTTGCGTTGCCCCTCGGCGAAGATGGTGTCGAAGGCCAGCGAGCTCTTGCCCGAGCCCGAGAGCCCGGTCATGATGACGAGCTGGTCGCGGGGAATCTCGAGAGAGATGTCCTTGAGGTTGTGCTCGCGTGCGCCGCGAACCTTGATGGTGCGGTGGTCGGCGCGGGGACGGGGGCTCGAAGGGGCTGGAGGCATCGGGACGGCGATGGTATCAGCCGCCCCCGCCAAGACCGCCTCCGCCGTGGTGGCGGCGGCGTCGGCCGCGGGCTTGGAGCGTCGAGACTTTGGAGCAACGGGCATGTCGCCCGCTTCGAGACTCGGCCGTCGCCCGATTCACCCTGCGTCGTTGCACGAGCGAATCAGCGTGTCGGCCCGGGCCTCGAAGGTGCCCACCTCGGCCAGTCTCGCCAGGCAGCAGTCGGCATGGGCCTGATACCCGCGAGCGTCGCGGAGGATGTCGCGGACATGACCGGCAGGGTCGACCCTGGAGAGTTCGATGACCGGATCGAACCCGAAGAGGTCGCGGAGTTCGGCGGGCGACTGCCCCACCGCCAAGGCGCCCGAGCCGATGGTCTCGAGGTAGCGCTGCGTCATGGTCTCCACGCGTTCGGTCGCGTCCGCATGGTGCGTGACGGATCTGGGATGGCAGATCGAGACCACGGTGTCGCCCATGGCCCGGTAGAGGTCGTCGAGTCCGGCGAAGATGGGCGTCGAGGAGTCCTTGACGGAGAAGACGTGCCGGAACCCTTGCAAGCCGCCACGCAACGCGTCGTGCACAGGGGCGTGCTTTCGCCCCATCTCCAGCACGTGGAGCGTGCGTTCGGCCAACGGGGTGCCCGGATGGAACTTCGACGGGTCGCACGCCTCGGGCAGCCACCTCGCGTCGAGGGCGGGCAGGCGTCGCTGCATGGCGGCGATCGCGTCGCGGGCCGTGAAGAAGGCCAGCCGCACGCGGTGACGCTGCAGCAGCTTCGCCCAGCGGTCGAACTGCTCCGGCCAGCAGTCAAAGATGAAGGGCACGACCTCGTGGAAGCAGGAGGCCGGAAAGAGCGTGGCCTCGCTCGCCCACGTGACCGGAACGACGACGCGGGGCGGACGCCTCCACACGGGACGAACCAGGCCGAGTTTGCCCATCAGCCGGGCCACGCGGCGGGCGGCGGCGGAACGCTGGCAGTGCACCGGCATGACGCCACGAGCCGCGAGGGCCCGCTGGAGGCCCTTCTGGAGCAGATTGAGCCCCGTTTCGGGCTCGTCGTTCATGGCCACCCACAGGTCCTGAGGCTCGCCTGTCATGCTGGGCCCATGGATCGGCGTTCGGGCCCGGCCTCCTGCATGTCCCGAGCATCCTGCACCGCCCCCGCGGCGAACCACATGCCCCCGCCCTCGGCGGCGACCTATCATCTCGGCCGGTTCCGAACAGTCCGACCACAACCCGAACAGGTGTTTGCCATGCCCGCCCTTGTCACCGAACTGCCCGACTTCACCAAGCCCCTGCCTTCCCGCGAGGGCGACCGCGTCATCCAGTTCCGCGAGGCGCTCCGTGAAGCCATGAGCGAGGAGATGCGGCGCGACAAGCGGATGTTCCTCATGGGCGAGGAAGTCGCGCAGTACAACGGCGCGTACAAGGTGTCGCAGGGCATGCTCGACGAGTTCGGGCCCAAGCGCATCATCGACGCCCCCATCTCGGAGAACGGCTTTGCGGGTCTGGCCGTCGGCGCGGCGATGTACGGCCTTCGCCCCATCATCGAGTTCATGAGCTGGTCCTTCAGTCTCGTGGCGGCCGATCAGATCCTCAACAACGTCCCCAAGATGCTCTACATGTCCGGCGGCCAGTGGGGCTGCCCGGTCGTCTTCCGAGGCAACGACGGCGCGGGCGGCCAGCTCGGCTCCACGCACTCCTGGTGCGTCGAAGGCCTCTACAGCAACGTGCCGGGCATGAAGATCGCCATTCCCAGCTGCCCCTATGACGCCAAGGGCCTGCTCAAGACCGCCCTCCGCGAGCTTGATCCCGTCTTCTTCCTCGAGAGCGAGCGCATGCTGGGCGACAAGGCCCACGTGCCCGCCGAGGAGTACTACATCCCCTTCGGCCAGGCCGCCCTGCGTCGCGAAGGCGACGCCTGCACCCTCGTGAGCTTCGGCCGCCCGGTCAACTTCTGCGTCGAGGCCGCCGACGAACTCGCGAAGGAAGGCATCGCCGTCGACGTGCTCGACATGCGGACGATCAAGCCCCTCGACATCGACTCGATCATCGCCAGCGTGCAGAAGACCGGCCGCGTCGTCGTCGTCGACCAGTGCTGGCCCTTCGCCAGCGTGGCCAGCGAAGTCGTGACGCAGGTCTGCGAGCGGTGCTTCGACTTCCTCGATCACCAGCCCGTCCGCGTCAACACCGACGACGTGCCCACGCCATACGCCAAGAACCTCGAGATGGCCTACTTGCCCAACAAGGACAAGATCATCGCGGCCGTCCGCGGCACGCTGGCCTGATCCCCTCCCCGACGCACGCCCACGCACGAGAGAACTTCCCATGCCCGTCAAGATCGAAATGCCCCGCCTCTCCGACACGATGCAGGCCGGGACGGTGGTCAAGTGGAACGTCAAGGAAGGCGACAAGGTCAAGAGCGGTCAGGCCCTGGCCGACATCGAGACCGACAAGGCCACCATGGAGCTCCCCTGCTACGACGACGGCGTCGTCGCGGCGGTGCCCGTGCCCGCCGGCCAGAACGTGCCCATCGGCACCGTGATCCTCGTGCTTGCGCAGGCCGGCGAAGACCCCGCCGCCGTGAAGGCTCAGTTCGCCGCCGGCGGCGCGTCCGCTCCAGCCAAGGCCGCTCCAGCCAAGGCCGCTGCGGCCCCCGCCAAGGTCTCGGCCCCTGCGGCCTCGCATGCAGTCGCCCCGCTGGCGGTCGGCGCCGGCGTGTCGTCGCACGCTCCGGCCCACGCCAACGGACACTCGCACGCCCCCTCGCGGGTCTTCGCGTCGCCCTTGGCCCGCAAGATCGCCGCGGACTCGGGCGTTGATCTGGGCGCCCTGCAGGGCAGCGGGCCCAGCGGCCGCATCATCCGCCGCGACGTGGAGGCCGCCCTCGCCGGCGGCGCCACCGCAGCCGTCGCCACCCCCACCACGTACGTCGCTCCGCAGCTGAGCCCCAGCGGCACCAAGCTCGCGGGCAAGGTCGTGACCCTCTCGAACATGCGTCGCGTCATCGCGACCCGCCTGGTCGAGAGCAAGACCACCGTCCCCCACTACCAGGTCTCGGTCGACGTCGACATGGACGCGCTCATCAAGCTCCGTGGCGACCTCAACGATCAACTCGCCTCGCAGGGCGTCAAGCTCAGCGTCAACGACTTCCTCGTGCGTGCGTGCGCCCTGGCGATGCACCAGCACCCGTACGTCAACTCCCGCTGGGTGCCCACGCCCGGTCAGGAGGCCATCGAACTGCTGAGCGACGTGAACATCGGCGTGGCCATCTCCCTCCCCGAGGATCGCGGCGGCGGCCTGGTCGTCGCCACCCTCCGCAACGCCGATCAGACGGGCCTTCGCCAGATCTCCGCGCAGTCCAAGTCGCTCGCCGACAAGGCCCGCGCCAAGGGCCTCTCGCCCCAGGAGATGAGCGACTCGACCTTCACCATCTCCAACCTCGGGATGTTCGGCGTCTCGCACTTCACGGCGATCATCAACCCGCCCAACGCGGCCATCCTCGCGGTGGGTGCGGCGATCCAGAAGCCGGTCGTCCGCAACGGCCAGCTCGCCGTGGGCCATGTCATGACCATGACGATGTCGAGCGACCACCGCATCATCGACGGCGCGATGGCCGCGGCGTATCTCACGACGGTCAAGGGCCTGCTCGAGAAGCCCGCGACGTTGCTGGTGTGATCGACACGACTCACGACGCTGCGCGGCAGGCCTCGATGAAGGCCTCGCACGCTCGTTCATCGAGCGGCGCGTTCCACACGCCCCCCACCTTGAGCGACGACCCCACGATCACGCCGTGGGCGTGACGCAGCATGGCCTTGACGTTGGCGGGCGTGACCCCCGACCCCACCAGCACGGGCAAGGGCCCCGCCTTGCGTGCGGCTTCCACGTCGTCGAGCGATGCGCTGCGGCCCGTCGCGCTGCCCGTGATGACCACGCCGTCGGCGCCGAAGAACTCCGCGCCGTGCACCACGTCGGCCAGCGACACGTCCTGCGTGATGGCGTGCGAGGCGTGCTTCTTCTTGATGTCGGCGAAGATGCGGACCCCTTCGGCGCCGATCTCTCGCCGGTAGCGAAGCAGCGGCCCCGCCGAGGCCTCGACCATGAGCCCTTCGTCGGCCACGTGCGAGAAGACGAAGTTCTCGCAGCGAACGAACCTGGCATCGCATGCGAGCGCAACGGCCAAGGCGATCCGTTCGCCCCTCGCCAAGACCTGCAGGCCGATGGTCGCGTCGGGCGCGGCGTCGCGGACGGCGAGGGCCGCCGCCGTGATGGCCGCCGTGATTTCCGGGCCATGGGGCCCGGCGACGTACGGGGCGTCGTGCATGTTCTCGATCAGCAGCGACCGAAACCCCGCCTTGACGAGCGTCTCGGCCT
>JBAXFU010000089.1:0-13317 GCA_037139735.1 Phycisphaerae bacterium | reverse complement strand
ATGCACATCTCGATCCTGGCCTTGGCGGACCAGTATCTGCTGTTCATCGACACCGCCCGGGAGTTCCAACTGGAGCTGGCGGCGGACTACCTGGTGATGGCCGCCTGGCTGGCTTACCTGAAGTCCAAATTGCTCCTCCCCAAGGAGGAGAACGACGACCAGCCCAGCGCCGACGAGATGGCCGAGGCGAACGCCAAGGCCTCCCGGCTCGCGGGAGCGGGCATCGCGTGCTCCGTCTTGGACGGCCCCGGCCTGCGAACGCTCGAGCCGCGACTGGCACCCGACCTCGTGGGCGGCCTGCACGTTCCCGGCGACGCGATTGTCTACGCCCCCAACGCGGCGGCATGGCTGCTGAGCGACGCCCCCGCGTGCGAGCGACGCCTCGCGAAAGTCGGACTGATCATCGACGGGGCGGTGGACCTCGAGGACGGCACGCGGCTCGAGGGCGACCTCGTGGTGAACGCCGCCGGACTCGAAGCGCGCTCGCTCTCGCCGTGCCTTCCGCTGCGAGCCCGCAAGGGCCACTTGATCATCACCGAGCGTCATCCCGGCTGGTGCACGAACCAGATCGTCGAACTCGGCTACGTTCGCGCGGCGCACGGCCGCGCCACGGAGTCCGCGGCCTTCAACGTGCAGGCCAGGCCCAACGGGCAACTGCTGCTGGGTTCCTCCCGCCAGTTCGACGTCGAGGACCTTCGCGTCGAAACGCGAGTGCTCGCCACGCTGGTCGAGAAGGCCGAGCGGTACATGCCGGGCATCTCGTCGCTCAAGGCGATCCGCGCGTGGGCGGGCCTTCGCGCCGCCACGCCCGACGGCCTGCCGATCATCGGCCGCGTGCCGGGCATGAATCGCGTCATGGTCGCATGCGGGCACGAGGGACTGGGCATCACCACCGCGATGGGCACGGGCGAACTGGTGCGAGATCTCGCCTGCGGTCTCGCCCCCGCGCTCGATCCCGTCCCCTTCGGCCTCGAGCGCTTCGCGAGGGAGCATGCCCATGACTGACCATCGGCGCGTGACCGTCGAAGGACGCCAGTTCGAGCTTTCGCCCGGGATCACGGCGGCAGCCGCCTCGTGCAATCACGACCGTCCCGCGGTCCGCACGTCGGTCACGGGCTCGCCCCGCGGCCCCCTGTGCGGCATGGGCGTCTGCTTCGAATGTCGCGCCACGGTCGACGGCGAGCCGCACGTTCGAACCTGCGCCACGCACGCGACGCGCCCTCCCTCGATATCGACGGAAATGGCGTGCGACGTGCTGGTGGTGGGCGCAGGGCCCGCGGGCCAAGCCGCGGCCCGTGAAGCCGCGAGTCGGGGACGGAGCGTCATCGTCGTCGACGACAACGCCTCGCCCGGCGGGCAGATCTGGCGTCGAGACCACGCCCATCCTCGCGTGTCGCCCCTCGAGCAGGACGCGTGTCGCCTGGGGGCGACCTTCGTCCAGCAGTCGATGGTGCTCGGCCGCGACGACCGAGGCGCGATGATGGTGGCACGTGAAGGGGCCTCGACGGGTTGCACGGTAGCCTTCCGTCGGCTCGTGCTCGCCACGGGCGCGAGCGAACGCTTCGTGCCCTTCCCGGGCTGGACGCTCCCCGGCGTGATGGGCGCGGGCGCGTTGCAGGCGATGCTCAAGCAAGGGATGGACGTGCGAGGGCGACGCGTCGTCGTCGCCGGAAGCGGCCCGTTGCTGCTCGCGGTGGCGGCCCTTGCGCGTCGCTCGAGAGGCGCCCGCGTCGTGGGCATCGTCGAGCAATCGCCGCCGCGACGGGTTCGGGGCATGCTCCCCTCGCTGCTGGGGCAACCCGGCAAGCTCCTGCAAGGAGCGGGGCTGCTGGCGTCGCTGGCGTTCGTGCCTCGTTTCGGCGGCTGGTGGCCCGTGGCGGCCTTGGGGGACGATCGGGTGCGAGCGGTCGAGATCACCGACGGAACGCGACGCCGCCGGCTCGCGTGCGACGTGCTCGCCTGCGGCTTCGGGCTTGTGCCCCGCACGCGACTGGCGGCGACGCTCGGCTGCCGCGTCGTGGGCGGCGCGGTCATGACCGACCACCGTGGCGCCACGAGCGTCCCCGACGTCTTCGCGGCGGGCGAGTGCACGGGCATCGGAGGCGTCGGCAAGTCCATCGTGGAGGGTCGCATCGCCGGCGCGGCGGCCGCGGGCGACGACACGCTCGCCTCCACGCTCGCGCCGCGGCTCGCCCGCGAACTGGCCTTCATGCGGGCCCTCGCCTCGTGCTACGCCCTGCGCCCCGAGCTTCGCACGCTCGCCGCCGACGACACCATCGTCTGCCGCTGCGAGGACGTGGCGCGGGGCTCGCTGCGAGCGATGGGGTCGTGGCGCGAGGCCAAGCTCCGGACCCGACTTGGCATGGGCCCCTGCCAAGGGTGCGTCTGCGGGCCGATCGCCTCGATGCTCGAGGGATGGACGGTGGAGGACGCCCGGCCGCCCGCCTTCAATGTCCCGCTCGCCGCCCTCCGGGGCCTTCACCAGGGAACGACAACGCCATGAACGTCGCCGACTGGCACGGGGTGATCCCGGCCCTCACCACGCCCTTCCACGCCGACCTCTCGATCGACGAGGCCTTCCTGCGGCGTCACGCCTCGCTGATGATGGAGGCGGGCTGCACGGGCATCGTCTCGCCCGGTTCGCTCGGCGAAGGATCCGCGATCACCGCGCCCGAACGCGTCGTGATCTGGCGGACGCTTCGCGAGGCGCTCGGATCGAAGGGCAGGGTCATCGGCGCCATCGCCTCGGCCTCGACCGCCGAAGCCGTCGCGGCCGCGCGCGACGCCGAGCGGTGCGGATGCGACGGCCTGATGGTGCTCCCGCCCTACGTCTACAGGGGCACGTGGCGAGAGACGCGACACCACGTGAGCGCGATCATGCAGGCCACGCCCTTGTCGTGCATGCTCTACAACAACCCGTTGGCGTACGGCATCGACTTCACGCCCGAGCACATCGCGGAACTGGCTTCGCTCAACCCCACCTTCCACGCCGTGAAGGAGTCGAGCACCGACGTTCGCCGCTTCGCCGCCATTCGCGAACTGGTCGGCCCTCGGCTGGCCCTGCTCGCCGGCGTCGATGATGTCATCGTCGAGGCCGTCGCCGCGGGCGCGTGCGGCTGGATCGCCGGCCTCGTCAACGCGCTCCCCGTCGAGTCGGTTCGACTCTTCGAGTTGGCTCGAGCCGGCAAGGCCAAGGAAGCCGACGAGCTGCGGATGTGGTTCCTGCCCCTGCTGCGGATGGACACCACCTTCGACTTCGTGCAGCTCGTGAAGCTGGTGCAGGCGAGGACGGGGCTCGTCAACGCGGCGGGCTCGCTCACCCGCCCGCCGCGGCTCATGCCCGAGGGCGACCACCTCCGCGACACGCTGGCGACCATCGATCGCTGCCTGGCCCGGCGCCCGCGTCGCTGATTCCTCGCGGGCGGTATCATCTCGCGGACGTCACGCCAAGGCCATTGCGGCGGAGCGACCCCCATGCCGACCACTCCCACCACACTCCCGCCCGTCTTCTCCTTCGGGGGCATGGACGTGATCGTGTTCGTCGGCGGCCGCCTGCTGCTGGCGGCGGCCTTGGCGTTCATCCTCGGCATGACCCGCGAGCGGCTCCGCAAGACGGCCGGCCTTCGCACCCACATGATGGTGTGCCTGGGTTCCGCCATCTTCGTGCTCGCCGCGGTGCTCTCGCAGCAGACCTCCGACGGATGCAGCCGCGTGATCCAGGGCATCACGCAGGGCATCGGCTTCCTGGGAGCCGGCACCATCGTGAAGCTCAGCAACAAGGCCGAAGTCAAGGGACTCACCACCGCCGCGGGCACGTGGCTCACGGCGGGCGTGGGCGTGGCCTGCGGCCTGGGCGAGTTCTGGCTGGCGGTCATCGCCACCCTCCTCGCCTGGATCGTGCTGACGCCGCTGGGCATCATCGAACGTCGCTGGGAGGAACGCCGCGACGTCGCCGCGGCCGCTCACGACCTTCAGTGACCCTTGGCCTCGAGATGATCGAGCGCGGCCGCCACCACCGGCGCGTACACGTACGCGGGGCCACCCCCCATCATGACCGCCACGCCCGCGGCCTCCATGATCTCCGCGCCCGTCGCACCGGCCTTGAGCGACTTCTCGACATGGGCGTAGATGCACGGCTGACACCGCGTCGCCACGGCGATCCCCACCGCGATCAACTCCTTGGTCTTGACGCTCAGCGCCCCCTCCTTCATCAGGCCCTGGAAGAAGGGGCCGAACGCCTTGCCGATCTCCGGGGCACGCTCCTTGGTCGCGTTCATCTCGACAGGCCACTGCTCGTAGAACTTCGCGGCGTCATTCAGCGGATGCGACATCACCGGGCTCCTTTCCTGACATGAGGACTTGAAATCGAGATCGAAGCGGCGCCGGCTCGGTCAGACGCGGCACGAACCGTCGACGCAACCGCACGACGCGCGAGGCTTGGCGTTCCACGGCATCTTCTCGAGCGCCAAGGCCAGCCCGCACGTGCCGCTCACGCCGGCGAAGACGAGCCCGACGCCCATGAACGCGCTGAGCAAGTAGCCCGCGGGATGGACGAACCAGCCCACGGCCAGGCCCGCGATCACCATGAGGCCGATGGCGATCTGCGTCTGTCGCATCACGCCGATCGCGGGACCCGTGCGCCCGGCGGGAGCGATCACCGGCAACCCCTTGGCCTTCCACGCGTCGATGCCCCCGGTCATGCTCAGCACGCGGATGCCCATGGCCGCGAGCACGCCGCACCGTCCCGCGGCATCCGCCGAGCGACGCCCCGCCTTGCAGTGGAGCACGAGCGTCTGTCCCGGACCGACCTTCAACGCTCCGGCATCGAATCGCGAGAGCGGGGCCAAGGTCGCGCCGCCGATTCGCTCCCTCGCGTGTTCGTCGGCCTCGCGAACGTCGACCAGGACGCACTGTCCGGCGGCCAGCCAGTCCCGAACCTGCGCGGGCGACGCCTCGCCCGCGACGCCGGAGGGTGTCGGAACGATCGTTGCAGTGGTCATCGGCTGACTCCCTGATGGATGAACGCCCTGGATGAACGACGTGGATGAACGACGTGGATGAACGAGGTGGATGAACGACCTGGATGAACGCCTAATCAACGCCAAGAGAGCGCATTGCGTCGGCGTGTCGGTCGCGGAGCGGAACGTTGAAATGGTAGCGTCCGCGCCATGCGTCGCGGCGGCGTGCGGGGATGCCCCTCGCGTCATCGACGGAGGCCGCTTTCAGCGGCTTGGTCCGACGTACACGACAAAGTCGCCTCGATGGATGTCCTTGGGGTGGCCGCCGCCGCCTTCGGGCGCCTCCAGATCGACGAAAGTGACCGTCACGATGCGAATGTCGGGCCGCTGGGCCCGGAGCGCCTGAACGAGCCCGCCATCGTGGTCCACGTGAAACCGCCCCACCACCATCAGGACGGGCCGCCCGCGGTCGAGGCCCGTGGCGACGCTCTCGGCCATCGTCCAATCCCAGAGCGATTGGCTTCGGAACGTCGCATCCAGCGTCGCCCGACGTGCCGCGGCGAACGCCGGATCGCCCAGTTGCGCCTCGGTGATCCCGGCGTTGGTGTTCATCACCTCGTCGAAGGACGCTCGGTACGAGCCCTGCGGCACGGCATCGGGGATGCGGTAGAGGCGTCGTTGCTCGTCGGAGAGAGCTTTGAGCCGGTCGTACCCGTCCGACCGGGCCAGTCGCACGTAGCGACGGGGGGCGTTGGCCGCGATGACCGGACGCTGCCGCTCTCTCGCCAACGAGATCATGCGTCGATGGCCCAAAGGCAGTCCCTGCTCGTCGCGGCGCAACGCGGCGGCCATGCCGTCGACGTCGGTGAGGCCCGCGATGCAGTCGTCGACGCGTGCCTGTTCGTCGCGTTCGAGGAACTCCATGGCGAGGACGCCCTGGGGACGCCGGGCCAGCACATCTTCCCATAAAGCCGCGTTCGAGGCGAGTCCCAGCGGATGTCCGTGGTTCTCGCCCGTCAGGACCGCATCGGCGCCGGAGGCGGCCTTCACGAGGTCGTCCCACGTCGCGGGCGTTCCTTCGCCGGTGACGATGCGGACCTTGCGGGCCTGTTCCTGCACGTCGGGGGGCGGGGTCTGCCCGACGGTCCTGGTGCCCTTGGCGGCACACCCGACGAGCAGAAGGCAGACGACGGATAGAATGATGTTCGTCTTCATGGCGGGGCCCCGGGTCGCGGTCGGAGTGACCATCGACGGGCCATCGTACCCGCCGCGAGTGAGCGTCCGTTTCGGATTGGTTCGCTGCGTTCCAGGAGTCCGCAGGCATGCACCATTCACCCACGCACGGCTCCCTGGCGGTCACCGACGCCTCCGCGCGGGCCCAGTTCGAGGCGCTCGCCCGGTTGTCGTGCATGGTGGGACGCACACCGCTGCTGGAGGTCAGGTACGAGTCTCGAGGAAGACCGCGGCGGATCTTCGCCAAGTACGAGCAGAAGAACATGACGGGGAGCACCAAGGACCGCATGGCCCTGTGCATCCTCCGAGACGCCGTCGAGCGCGGCCAACTCCGGCCCGGGGACGTCATCGCCGAGGCGACCAGCGGCAACACGGGCATCGCCTTCGCCGCCATCGGCGGCGCGCTGGGCCACAAGGTCCGCATCTTCATGCCCGACTGGATGAGCAAGGAGCGCGTCGCGCTCATGCACTCCTTCGGCGCGGAAGTGGTGCCCGTCTCCCGCGAGCAGGGCGGCTTTCTGGGCAGCATCGCGATGGCCGACGAGTTCGCACGCTCGCAAGGCCGCGTCTTTCTGCCGCACCAGTTCGACAACCCCGCCAATCCGCTCGCGCACGAACGCAGCACCGGCCCCGAGATCATCTCGCAGCTCGAGCGACTGGGTCTCAAGGCCGACGCGTTCGTCGCGGGCGTGGGCACGGGCGGCACGGTCATGGGCGTGGGCAAAGCCCTCCGCGCCAAGTGGCCGGGCACCCGCATCCACCCGCTCGAACCCGCCAACTCCCCCACGCTGCGCGAGGGGCGCAAGGTGGGCAAGCACCGCATCCAGGGCATCTCCGACGAGTTCGTGCCTTCGATCGTCAAGCTCGACCAACTCGACGCCATCGTCGACACTTGGGACGGCGACGCGATTCTGGCCGCCCAGGCCCTCGGTCGCGTGGGGCTTGGCGTTGGCATCTCGTCGGGCGCCAACTTCGTCGGGGCGGACATGCTGCTGGACGAACTGGGCGACGATGCCGTGGTCGTCACCGTCTTTGCGGACAGCAACAAGAAGTACCTGAGCACCGACCTGTGCTGCTGCGAACCCGAACACGACTCGTTCCGGGCCCCTCACCTGGTCGTCAAGAGTTGGCAGGGGATGGGTTGCAGCCCCTGCGCCATGGGCGGCTGCTCCCTGCCCGGGGCCTGATCGTGGGATCCGAGCCCGACTCGCGGCCCGCGAGGGAGGCCCGGCCGTACCATGGGACGATGGTGCCGCTCACCGGTTTCAAGGCCGCTCGAGGGCGATGGCCACGAATCGACGGCCGGGATGTCAGGTTTTCCGCGTCGGCTCCGTAGTCGTCATTGACCGCCCCCACGCGTGACGAAGACGGTCGGGGCGGCATCAACGTCGACATGGATGCGCCGCTGGACCATCCCGACATGCGGTCACGCCCACGGCAGGGCAGCGACGCCGCACGCCCGGGGGTGACGCCATGAGCGGCGAAGCGACCATGAGGGCCGATCGGCTGGCGAACCTGCTCGAACGCTTCCGCGACATCGACGAGGCGGATCGCGCCTCGCTGCTCGAAGGCCTGCATCGCGACGACCCGTCGATCGCCGCCGAACTCGAGTCGCTGCTGGCCGCCACGCCGGCGGGCATCGAGGAGCAGATCCGCGGGTTGGCGACATCGCTCGAGGGCGAGGGCGAGGAACGCATCGGCCCCTACCGGATCCTGGGCATCATCGGCGAAGGCGGCTTCGGGATCGTCCACATCGCCGAGCAGGTCGGGCCGGTGCACCGCATCGTCGCGCTCAAGGTGATCAAGCCGGGCATGGACACCCGCGAGGTGCTCGCCAGGTTTCGCCACGAGGTGCAGGCGCTGGGGGCGATGGACCACCCGAGCATCCCGGCGGTGCTCGACGCCGGCGAGACGCCCGACCATCGCCCGTTCGTCGTGATGCCCTTGATCCCGGGCAGTTCGATCACGCAGTTTTGCCTCGAGCAGAAACTCGACATCGACGGCCGCGTGCGACTGCTGCTCGAGGCCTGCCGGGCCATTCAGCACGCCCATTCGCGAGGCGTGATCCACCGCGACCTCAAGCCGGACAACATCCTCGTGAGCCAGAGCGAGGGGACGGCACGGCCGGCCATCATCGACTTCGGGCTGGCCAAGGCGTTGGCCCCGCTCTTCGACGGACGCACGGCGGTGACGCTCTCGGGGCAGGTCGTGGGCACGCCCGAGTACATGGCCCCCGAGCAGGCGGAGGGGCCGGGCGACGTGGACGTGCGAGCCGACGTCTACTCGCTGGGGGCGATCCTTTTCGAACTGCTGGCGGGAAGGCCGCCCTTCACCGCCGCCGAGTTGCGAGCCTCGGGCCAGGCCGGCATGCGGCGAATCCTCGCCGAGCAGGATCCGCCGCCGCCCTCGCGGTTCGCCACGCTGCCCCGCGAACTGGACTGGATCTGCGCCAAGTGCCTGGAGAAGTCGCCGGATCGTCGATATCCCACGGCCGACGCGTTGGCGAGCGACCTCGCGCGGTTCCTCGAGGGACGCGAGGTCGTGGCCGGGCCGGTGGGCGGCGCGTATCGGCTGTGGCGTCGCGCGGTGCGTCACCGCGCCGTGGTGATTCCGGCGGCGGTGGCGCTCGGCGCGTTGATCGTCGCCGCGATCATCGCCGTCGCCTTCGCCCTTCGCGCCAACGCCGCGGCCGGGCGGGAGGCGACGGTGAGCCGCCTGACACGGGAGATCCTGACCAGCGTCAATCCCCGCGTGGCCCAGGGGCGCGACCCAGAACTGCTGATCATGATGCTCGACAAGGGCCGTCGCGTCTTCGACGACCCGAAGTTGACCCCCGAGGCCGAGTGCTCGCTCCGCGAGACCTTTGCGCTCGCCTACTACGCCGCGACGGTGTACCCGAACGTCCTCGAGCACTCCCGTCGCGCCGACGAACTCATCATCGAGTTGGAGGGCCGCGATTCGCTCCGACGCCTTCCGATGCTCGAGGCGACCTTCTACGCGTGGCGCGACGAGCCGAACCCGGATCCGAACCGCCCGACACGCGAGGCGTTGATGGCCGAGATCCTCCGCCTGGCGACCCTCGATTCCACCCCCGGCTCGACGCTGCTGCTCGAGAAGAAGATCATCTTCGCGAGAGCGAAGTTCTACTCGCTGCCGGTCTGCCGCGAACTGCTCGCCGAACTGACGCGGCGGCTGGGCCCCACCGACCGTCGCACCATCTCGATGATGCGAGAAGTCGCCCGCATGATGGCCGCCGACAACGTCGACGGTTATGTCGAGCTCTACGCCGAGTCGAGGCGGCTTGCGCTCGCCACGTTCGGGCCCGACGACCCGCTCGTGCACGAAGCCATCGGCGCCGAAACGTTCGCGTTGATCAAGCCCCCGTTCACCCCGGAGAAGTGCAGCGTGACCGTCGCCTTCGGGGACGCGCACCTCGCGGACGCCGAGCGTGTGCTTGGATGGAGGCATCCGAGCGTGGCGACCGGCCGCCTGAACGTGGCGATGGCGATGGTCGAAGGCGATCGCCTCGACGATGGGCTGCGGCTGCTCGAGTCCGCGCTCGACGTCGAGATCCGCAGCCGGGGCAAGCGATCGCACATGGCCGCGTGGATCCGCGGCACCATCGTCGGCGCCGCGATGAAGTTCAATCGCTTCGACATCGCCGACCGTCACGAAGCCGTGTTGTGGCAGGAGTTCCCCGAAGGCCCCCCGGTCGAGGGCGAGGCCGTGCGCATGATGGTGCGTGCGCTCCATGCCCGAGGCGACACGGCCCGTCGCGATCGTTGGCTCGGTTGGCTCCGTCGCGTCGATCTGTCGGAGGCCCTCCCGCAACTGGAGGCCGAGTTGGGCATCACGCGGTAAGACCCCTGCGGCGGGGAGCGTCGGTCGCCTTGCGTCGGCGCAAGTCCCCACCTTGCAAGCATCTCCCCCGTTCCGGCCGCTCGGGCCCGCGTCATGAACCCGTCGACGCGAAACGTCGATGTATGGGACGACGCGGGGTGCAATCGTCCCCCTCGCGATCTTGATCGAAATTCACCCGACCACTATCCTTCCGCCATGACTCCACGCCTGTGCCTCAACATGCTCGTCCGCGACGACGCGGCCACCATCGAACGCTCGCTGGCATCGATCGTCCCGCACGTCTCGTGCTGCGTCATCGCCGACGCGGGCTCGACCGACGGCTCGGCCGACATCGCCAAGCGCGTGCTGGAGGCCGCGAAGGTGCCCTTCGAGATCGTGAAGGTTCCCTTCGAGAACTTCGGCCAGGCCCGCAACGCCGCACTCGACGCGTGCCGCGCCAGCCGCATGGACTTCGACTTCATCCTGCTGGCCGACGCCGACATGGAGCTCCACGTCGACGCGTCGACGCCGGTGGCGCGCCAGCTCGAGTACCCCGCGCACCAGATCCTGCAGCGCGTCGCCGGCGGGCTCGAGTTCGCGCACGTGCGGATCATCCGTCGCGACCTGCCGGGCAGGTACGTGGGCGTCAGCCACGAGGTGCTCGACGTGGGCTACCGCGGCCGCCACGCCCTCAAGGGCGTGCACTTCATCCAGCACGCGGGCGCCAAGGACATGTCGGCCAAGCACCAGAAGGACGTCGAGCTCTTCACCGAGGAGGTGAAGAAGCGTCCCGACGACACCCGCTCGAGCTTCTACCTCGCCAACGCGCTGTACGCGCTCGGCCGCCACGAGGAGGCCATCCGCTGGTACCGCCGGCGCATCGAACTCGGCGGCTGGCAGGAAGAGGTCTTCTACAGCCACTACCGAATCGCGCGGTGCATGCTCGCCCTCGACCGCGAGGCCGACTTCTTCCACCAGTGCCTCCTGGCCTTCGACGCCTTCCCCGATCGCGCCGAGCCGCTGCACCTGTTGGCGGTTCGCTGCATGGAAACCAAGCGCTACCGCGTGGGCTATCACGTCGCCTCGATCGCCGCCGGCGTGCCCCGCCCGTCGACCAACGCGCTCTTCGTCGAGCCCTCGGTCTACGACTGGCGCATTGCCGACGTCACGGCGGTGTGCGCCTATTACATCGATCGCAAGCGCGAAGCCCTCTCCCTCAACGAGAAGATCTTCGACATCGTGCCCGTCGACCAGAAGCAGCGCATCCTCGCCAACATCACCGCCTGCAGGGCGTGAGCGATCGGCCCCGCCCGACTCGCCGGGGCTGCGGCACGCACCGGTAACGCCAACCCCTCCCCCGTGATTCCCTCGAACGGCGGCTCCGTCGACTAAACTGCACTCGACGGCCTGCGAGTTCCAAGGCATCATGAGGAGGAGAGCGTCATGTCAGGTTTCTTGCGTGCCACGATGACCCGAGCCCTGCTCGGGTCGGTGGCATTTCGCGTCGTGGCAATCATGGTGGTGGCCGCATCCCTCGCCTCGAAAGCCGCGGCCCAGTGGACGGTCACGCGACTGAATCCACCCGGCGCCCCCAGCTCCTATGCATGTGCCGTGCTGGGCAACCGCCAAGTGGGCGAGACTCGCCTCGGTCCCGGCCGAGCGTGCATCTGGAACGGATCGGCCGACTCGTGGATCGATCTCAATCCGCCGGGGGCCGTCATCGGTCGGGCCAACGCCCTGAGCGAGACCCAGCAAGTCGGCTATGTCGTCGTTCCGCCGCAGAGTTTTCGAGCCGCACTCTGGAGCGGCACGATCGCTTCACGGATCGATCTGCACCCGGCGGGGGCCACCGTCTCCTTGGGGTACGGCGTCTCCGGCGACCAGCAGGTCGGCTACGCGATCATCGGTGACATCAACCACGCGGCCCTTTGGCGCGGCACCGCCGCCTCGTTCGTCGATCTCAGTCCGCCAGGATCGACCAACTCTATCGCGTACGGCACCGACGGCTCCCAACAGGTCGGCTACGCCCGCATCGGAGACACTACGCACGCGTCGCTCTGGACGGGGTCGGCCGCGTCGTGGACCTCGCTGAACCCGTCGAACGCGGAGGCGGGCGTTGCCTACGCCACCCATGGCAGCCGGCAGGTTGGCCACGTCTACATCCGCTGGCAGAACATCCGCCGCGCCGCCATGTGGAGCGGCACCGCCGCTTCATGGATCGACCTGCACCCCCCGGGGTCCACGCTGTCGTCGGCCGTCGCCATCCATGGCGACTATCAGGCCGGAATCGCCAGAACATCGACCGCCGATCGCGCCGCGGCGTGGAAAGGCACGGCCGCGTCCTGGGTCGATCTCCACGCCTTGCTCCCCGAGACCTTCACGTCCTCGGAGGCCACGGGCGTATGGAGCGACTCGACGATCGTCCGCGTGGTCGGCTTCGGCTTCGATGCCGCCATGGGCCGAACCGAGGCCCTCATGTGGACGCTGCCACTGGGCCCCAAGGTCATCCACGTCAACAGCGAGGCCTCGCCCGGCGGCGACGGCGAGCGTTGGGAAACCGCCTTCATCGACCTCCAGGACGCCTTGGACCGCTCCCGCACCCAAGCGACTCCCACCGAGATCTGGATCGCCCGAGGCGTCTACCGGCCCGACCGTGGCACGCAGCAGCGTGATCTCGCCTTCGATGTCCCGCCCGCCGTCTCGCTCATCGGCGGCTTCGCCGGCATCGAAACCGACGCCTCGCAGCGCGACCCGCTCGCCAACCCCACCATCCTCACGGGTGACCTCGGCAACTCACCGCTCAACAGCTCCCGCGTCGTCACGGTCACGGCACGGGGCTCGCAACCCGCCGCGATCATCGGGTGTACCATCCGCGACGCCGTCGCCGACTTCGCCACCAACGACATCGGCGGGGGCGTGCAGGCCTTCGCGGCGAGTCTCGACCTCACCGACTGCGTCATCGAGCACATGCTCGGCCGTCTGCCCCTTCAGTACGGAAGTCACCCCGCCGCGGGGCTCTTGGCCGCCGACGGCTCGAGCGTTCGCCTCACGCGGTGCCGACTTGCCCGCACCATCGGCGAAACGGCGCTCTACGGCACCGGCCCCATGGGCGAACCCGGCGGCACGGGCTGGGGCATCATCAGCCGCGGTTCGACCCTCACGCTCACCGACTGCATCATCGCCCAGAACGTCGGCGGCAACGGCGGCAACGGCAGCTGCACGGCGGGCTTCGGATGGGACGGCGGCAACGGCGGCAACGGCGGCGGCATCTCCCTCGAAGCGGGAT